>NZ_JBQACR010000001.1:0-160773 GCF_051905455.1 Pelomicrobium sp. G1 | reverse complement strand
CCGCGGCGAATCGCCGCGGCCTCATTGCAGCTGGTTTGCGTCGATTTTTTCGACTTGCCCGCACACCTAGCAATTAACCTTTTTCCCTATCGAGCCTATCGCGCGGGAGTCGTTTACGGGCGGCTTCCTAGACTTGCTCATGCGCTAGACCGACCGTGTGATCGAGACCACCGCCCTCGGCGCAGGAGCCGAACGGGCGTGGATCGAAGAGCTGACGCCTGAGGTGCTGGTGGATCCGGTCGCGCGCTTCGTGCAGGTGCATGCGGATTTTTTCGTGCGGCGGGTGATGCCCGCCCTCGAGACGGCCACCAGCCGCATCGCCGCCGCGATCGGCTCTGGTGGCACGCATGGGTCGCCCGGCTCGTCCGGGCCGGCTTCGGCTACCGGGACGTGATGGACATGCCCTGGACGCTCGCGCGGGACTTTTCCGAGGCCGCGGCCCGGCTCGACCGTGAGGCGCAGCTTGCGCAGGCCATCGCGGCCCGAACCGCTCAGGCGGAGGAGAAGGGCTGGAAGGCATGGGTGAGGGAGTTGACCCGTGAAACGTGACTGGGAACTGATCCGCATGATCCTCTTGCGCATCGAGGCCGCACCGGATCTTTCCGGCCGGTACTTTGCCGACCGGTTTCCAGAGTGGCCGGCGGACGCGGTGAATTACCACCTGTGGCTGCTTATCCAGTCCGGGTTGATTGCCGGCCAGTGCAACGCCGATGCGCCGCGCCCAGGGTTCGTTTGTTACGGCGTGGCGCTCACCTGGGCGGGACAGGAGTTCCTCGCCGCTGTCAGAGACGATACGGCATGGAATCGGATCAAGACGCGTCTAGCCGAGCGGGTTGTGGATTTGTCGCTCGATGCGGTGCTTGCTTGCGCGCGGAGAATCGTGGCGGGGGGGTGATGGCGGTCAGCCGAGACGCGCGATGATGTCGAGGAGCCCGAAGACGAGCCAGGCCACGAGACTGATCCCTAGCATCGTGCCGGCCCAGACGCGCGGTGCAGGCGGAAGAAAAGGACTGGAAGCGGTGGGTGGCCAAGGTCAGCGACCAATGATGGCGGCGATGATGCCCAGCAGAGCGCCTCTCGCGGCGCCTGGCAGCGTAAGCCAGACCGCAAGCCAGCCAATGGCGGCTGCCGTCATCGCCCACACGGCCCACGTCTGCCCGCCAACGAACGCGAAGATAACCATCAGCCAGAACAAGCTGCCGAACACCTGAAGTAGGTTTTTACGATCCATGGCCAACAACCTGTCGATCTCGCTCAAGCTCAGTCTACAGGATGACGGCGTGCAGGCCAAGGTCGCCCGCGCGGCTGCCTCCATCGTCGGCCTGCGCCGCGAGGTGGACAAGCTCGCCGATTCCGGCCGTACTGTCAGGGAAAGGCTGGGCGAAGGGATGGATTCGATCTCCCGACAGCTGGCCAGCATGCAGCGCCTGGCGCAGAGCGCGTTCCTGATCTTCCAGGGCGCAGGGCTCGTGGGCGGCATCGCCCGCACGGCCGCCGAATTCGAGTCGCTGGAGGCGGCCATGCGCGTCGTCTTCGGCTCGGCAGAGGCCGCCTCCAGCGAAATGAATCGACTGCGAGCCGAATCCGAGCGCCTGGGCGTGCCGCTGGAGACGCTGGCGCGCTCCTGGCTCGCCTTCGCCGCCGCCGCGCGTGGCACGGCGCTGGAGGGTCAGCAGGCGCGCGAAGTGTTCACGGCGCTTGCCGAAGCCTCCACCGTGCTTGGGCTTTCGCAGGATCAGCTGCAGGGCGCGCTGCTCGCTGTGCAGCAGATGATCAGCAAAGGCACGGTCTCGAGCGAGGAGCTGCGCCAGCAACTGGGCGAACGGCTCTATGGCGCGATGCAAATCGCGGCGCGCTCGCTGGGGATCACCACGGAGGCGTTTTCTGAACTGCTCCAGCGCGGCACGATTCCCAACGGACGCTTCTTACCGGTCTCGCTTAGTTCAATACAGTCGAGCGCAGGCTCTGCGGAGACGGTGCCCAGCATGCTCCGCATGGTCGATGGTATCGCGGCAGAGCTGGGGTCCCTAGCTCTTACAGCAAGGGGCGCGCGAGATAACACGCGCGGGGGCCTGGCTCGGTCGCTACCACGAGGTATCTGTCGCTGACCTCCCTGCGTACGTAGAGGTCGACTCGCCTATAAGCCTCAGCGCGTACGATCTTAGCCTTTCTCGCGCACGAGCAAATCGGCCCATCGTTGCCACCGCGCGTCAACGCGCAGGCTTCGTTTTGGGCCGCAATGCGTCATCCGCGGAAGAGCCTTCAGGAGCCACGCGCTGCCACTTCGAGTGCGCGCAGTTGGGCCGCTACCCGGTCGAGTACGCCATTCACGTACTTGTGGCCCTCCGTGCCACCGAAGGTTTTGGCAAGCTCTACGGCTTCGTTGATCACCACCCGATAAGGGGTCTCGGGATGATGGGCGAGCTCGAAAGCGCCGAGCAACAGGATGCAGTGCTCGATGGGCGAGAGGGCGGACGCCGGCCGGTCGAGGTGGGGCTGGAAGATCGACTCCAGCTCTTTCGCTTCGCGCGCGACGCCGTGAACCAACGCTTCGAACAGCGCGGCGTCAGCGTGAGCGAAATCCTTCTGTGTCCGCATCTGGGACGCGATGGACTCCATGTCATAGCCCGTGAGCTGCCACTGGTACAGAGCCTGAAGGGCATACTCGCGGGCACGTCGGCGTGAAGTCCTCATACAATGCGCCGCAGTAGATTCGCCATTTCGATCGCCACCTGCGCGGCTTCCTTCCCTTTCTGTGCCGTGCGGCGCATCGCCTGGTCTTCGTTGTCGGTGGTGAGCACGCCGTTGGCGATGGGGACTCCGGTATCGAGCTGCACCGACATGATGCCGGACGCGGACTCGTTGGCCACCACCTCGAAATGGTAGGTCTCGCCGCGAATGACCGCGCCGAGGGCGATCAGCGCGTCGTACTTGCCCGTGAGGGCGAGCTTCTGCAGCGCGACCGGGATCTCCAGCGCGCCTGGCACCGTGACGATGAGCACATCCTTCGGCGCAACGCCGCGCTCGCGCAATTCCGCAGTGCAGGCATCGAGCAACCCTTCTGAGACTTCGATGTTGAATCGGCTCATCACGATGCCGACACGAAGCGCCTCTCCTCCCAGCTCCGGAGCGAGTTTTAGGGTATTGTCGTCGCGCGCCATGGCCTTTTCCTGGTCAGTTCCGATCCCCGCGCTCGGGTTGCAAGTAGCCGGTCACTTCGAGCCCGAACCCAACCATGCTGGGCATCTTGCGCGGCGCCGCGAGAAGCCGCATGCGGCCGACGCCCAGGTCCCGCAGGATCTGGGCGCCGATGCCGTAGTTGCGCAGGTCATACTTGACCCGCGGCGGCACGTTCTCTCCGACCGTGCGAGTGCGCTCCAATAGCTCCTGGGAAGATTCGGGACGGTGCAGGAGGACGATGACGCCGGAGCGTGCCGCCGCCACCGCAGCCATGGCCTGGTGGAGTCCCCAGGAATGGGTCGTGCCGCCCACGTCCAGCAGGTCGATGAGGGAGACCGGCTCGTGGACCCGCACCAGCGTCTCCTTGTCGCCTTCGATGCTTCCCTTCACCAGTGCGAGATGGGTCGCCGCGGAGGTTTTGTCGCGATAGACCACCAGCCGGAAGGGGCCGTGCACGGTAGTAAGCGGCCGCTCCAGCAGCCGCTCCACCAAAGTTTCCGTGCTTGCCCGATAATGGATCAGATCGGCGATGGTGCCGATCTTGAGGCCGTGGGTGCGGGCGAACTCGATCAGGTCGGGCAGCCGCGCCATGGAGCCGTCGTCCTTGAGGATCTCGCAGATCACTGCCGCGGGCGTCAGCCCTGCGAGCTGAGCCAGGTCGCAGCCGGCCTCGGTGTGGCCAGCGCGTACGAGCACCCCGCCCCGCTGGGCCATGAGGGGAAAGATGTGGCCCGGCTGAACCAGGTCTTCGGGACGGGCACCGGGGGCTACCGCCACCTGCACGGTACGGGCCCGGTCCGCGGCGGAGATGCCGGTCGTCACCCCCGTCGCCGCCTCGATAGAAACGGTGAAGTTGGTGCCGAGCTGGGAGCGGTTGGCCGCCACCATGAGGGGCAGGTTCAATTGCTTGCAGCGCTCCTCCGTCAGGGTCAGGCAGATGAGGCCGCGGCCGTGCTTGGCCATGAAGTTGATCGCCTCGGGAGTCACGAACTGGGCGGCGAGCACGAGGTCGCCTTCGTTCTCCCGCTCCTCCTCGTCCACCAGGATCACCATCCGGCCCGCGCGGATGTCGGCAATGATGTCTTCGATCGGACTGATGGCCGTTTCGGTCATGGCTGATACGAGTGCAATCGCTCGACGTAGCGCGCGATCAGGTCCACTTCCAGGTTGACCCGCGCGCCCGGGGCCAGGTCCTTGAGCGTCGTGGCTTCCAGGGTGAAGGGGATCAGGTTCACCGTGAACTCGTCGCCTGCCACCTCGTTTACCGTGAGGCTCACGCCGTGCACCGCGATGGAGCCCTTGCGTGCGATGTAGCGGCCGAGGCCCGTCGGCGCGCGCACCGACAGAGTGTGGCACTCGCCGACGCGCTCGAACCGGGTGACGGTCCCCACCCCGTCCACGTGTCCGGTCACCAGGTGACCGCCCAGGCGGTCGTCCAGCCTGAGGGCTTTCTCCAGGTTGACCTCGCCCGGCGCATCCAGGCCGCAGGTACAGGAAAGGGTTTCCCGCGACACATCCACGGTCAGGGTCCCGGGGGCCAAAGCCACCACGGTGAGACAGACGCCGTTCACCGCCACGCTGTCGCCGGTTTTCATGTCGGCAAGATCCAGGTCGCCTGGCGCAATGGAAAGCCGCAGGCCCGCTTCCAGCGGGCTCAAGTGCTTGATGCGCCCTACCGCTTCGACGATGCCGGTAAACATGGGAGAGCCCGACGCAAAGGAAGAAGACTCGCCATTTTATTCCCTGGCCGAAGCCAGACCAACTTCCCCCGGAGCCACCTCGGCCAGCACCCGCAGGTCCTCGCCCACCATCCGCAGGTCCCGCAGCTTGAGCCGCAGCCGCGCGGCGAGATCTTCGAGCGTCGGAAGGCTCGCCACGCCCCGGGCGGCATCCCCGAGCAGGCACGGGGCGAGATAGATCAGGAGCTCGTCCACCAAGGCTTCCCGCAGGAGGGAGCCGTTGAGCTTGGTCCCCGCCTCCACCAGCACCTCGTTGACGCCCCGCCGGCCCAATTCACGGAAAAGCCCCGGGAGATCCACTTTCCCCGAAGCGTTCGGCAGCACGAGGATTTCGGCCCCTTTCGCCCGCAAGCGGTCCATGGCTTCGCGGTCCTCGCGGGCGCAGGCAATCAGGACCGGGCCGCCCGCCAGCACGCGGGCCTGTTGCGGCGTCTCCAGCCGGCTGTCCACCACCACCCGCAAGGGCTGGCGGGGCGTCTCGACGTGGCGCACCGTGAGCCTGGGATCGTCTTCCCGTACGGTGCCGATGCCGGTCAAGATGGCGCAGGAGCGGGCGCGCCAGTGGTGGGCGTCGCGCCGGGCTGCCTCCCCCGTGATCCACTGGCTCCGGCCGTCGGGAAGGGCCGTCCTGCCGTCCAGGCTCGCCGCGATCTTCATCCGCACCCAGGGCCGGCCCCGGGTCATGCGGGAGACGAACCCGATGTTGAGCGAGCGCGCCTCCTCTTCCAGCACGCCGCATTCCACCGCGATCCCTGCCTGCCGCAGGCGCTCCAGGCCCCGCCCGGCCACCCGGGGGTTAGGATCTTCCATGGCGACCACCACGCGTCCCACCGCCGCCGCCACCAGGGCGTCGGCGCAAGGGGGGGTGCGCCCGTGGTGGCTGCAGGGTTCCAGGCTGACGTACGCGGTCGCGCCCCGGGCGCGCTCTCCCGCTTCCCGCAGCGCCAGCGCCTCGGCGTGGGGCTCGCCGGCGCGCGCATGGAACCCTCGGCCGACGATCTCCCCGTCCTTCACGATCAGGCAGCCGACCCGTGGGTTCGGGGTCGTGGTGTAAAGCCCCCGCTCGGCCAGGCGCAGGGCCTCGGCCATGAAGCCGTAGTCCTCGGCGCGGGCCATGACGTCAAGCCCCGCGCTTGGCCCGCGGGCGCCGCACCTCGGCGATCACGTGCTGGAAATCGTCCACGTCCTTGAAGCTGCGATAGACCGAGGCGAACCGGATGTAGGCCACCTTGTCCAGCTTGTAGAGCTCCTCCATCACCATTTCCCCGATCTGCCGGGAGCGGATCTCCCGCATGCCCAGGGACAGGACCCGCTGCACCACGTTCTTGATCGCGGCTTCCACCTTCTCCGCCGGCACCGGACGCTTGTGCAGCGCCCGCATGAAGCCCGTGCGCAGCTTCTCCATGCTGAACTCCGCCCGGTTGCCGTCCGATTTCACCACGGTGGGCATACGCAGCTCCACGGTTTCGTAGGTGGTGAAGCGCTTGTCGCAGCCGAGGCAGCGGCGGCGGCGGCGGATGCTGTAGCCGTCCTCGATCATGCGCGAATCCACGACCTGGGTGTCGGGGCCGCCGCAGAAAGGGCATCTCATGTCAGGAACGAAGGTCAGAAACGAAGCGGGCGGCGCCCGCAAGGGTTCACGGGCCGGGCCTTCATGTTTCGCGCTTCCGCCCGTAGACGGGAAAGCGTTCGCACAGGCGCAGAACCTCTTTCCCCACCCGGGCGATGACCCCTTCATCCTCGGGCGCCTCCAGCACGTCGGCGATCAGGTTGGCGAGGGCTTCGCATTCGATCTCCTCGAAGCCCCGGGTGGTGACCGCCGGCGTGCCGATGCGGATGCCGCTGGTGACGAAGGGCCGCTCCGGGTCGTTGGGGATGGCGTTTTTGTTGACCGTGATGCCGACCCGCTCCAGCGCTTCCTCGGCCTGCTTGCCGGTCACCCCTTTGGGGCGCAGGTCTACCAGGAAGAGGTGGCAGTCGGTGCGCCCGGACACGATGCGGAAGCCCCGCTCCTGGAGCACTTTGGCCATCACCCGGGCGTTGTCGATCACCTGCTCCTGGTACAGCTTGAACTCCTTCGTAGCCGCCTCCTTGAACGCCACCGCCTTGGCGGCGACCACGTGCATCAGCGGCCCGCCCTGAATGCCGGGGAAGATGGCCGCGTTCAGGACCTTGGCGAACTCCGCCTGGGCCAGGATGAGACCGCCCCGAGGGCCCCGCAAGGTCTTGTGGGTGGTGCTGGTCACGAAGTGGGCAATGCCCACGGGACTCGGATAGAAGCCCGCGGCGATGAGCCCCGCGTAGTGGGCGATGTCGGCCAGGAAGTAGGCGTCCACCCGATCGGCGATCTGGCGGAAGCGCTTCCAGTCGATGATCCTGGAGTACGCCGATGCCCCGGCGATGATTATCCGTGGGCGGTGCGCCTCGGCCAGGCGCTCCACTTCGTCGTAGTCGATCTCTTCCGTCTCGGGATGCACGCCGTAGGTCACCGCCCGGAAGGTGCGGCCGCTGAAATTGACCTCCGCCCCGTGACTCAGGTGCCCGCCGTGGGCAAGGGACATGCCGAGGATGGCGTCCCCTGGCTTGAGCATGGCGAGATACACAGCGGCGTTGGCCTGGGAACCCGAGTGGGGCTGCACGTTCGCGTAGCCGGCGTGGAACAGGGTCTTGGCCCGCTCGATGGCGAGCGTCTCGATCACGTCCGCGAACTCGCAGCCACCGTAGTAGCGCTTGCCGGGATAGCCTTCGGCATACTTGTTGGTGAGCACCGACCCCTGGACCGCCAGCACCCGGGGGCTCGCGTAGTTCTCCGAGGCGATCAGCTCGATATGGCTTTCCTGCCGCCCTTCTTCCGCCGCGATGGCCCGGGCGAGCTCGGGGTCGAATTCTTCCAGACTCTGTTGGGAAGCCCACATGGCCCTATCCAGCCATTGCAAAATTGCATATTTTACCATTCGGCCTGCGGTCGAAATCCGCGGCCTCCCTGTTTCCGATCCGCGAAAGAAGGAACCGCCTGATGGGACACTGGCTGAGCCTCGCGCGGCTGATCGACGCGCTGAACGAGCGGGTCGGCCGAGCGGTCCGCTGGCTGGTGCTTGCCACCGCCCTGCTGAGCGCCGCCACCGCCTTCGTCCGCTACGCATTTCACACGAGCTCCAACGCCGCGCTGGAGCTCCAGTGGTACCTGTACGCCCTGATCTTCCTGCTCGCCGCCGGCTATACGCTGAAGCACGACGGCCACGTGCGCATCGACGTCCTGTTCGCCCGGTTCTCCCCCCGGACCCGGGCCTGGATTGACCTCGTCGGCGGGCTTCTCATGCTGCTGCCCATGGCGCTGGCCATCCTGTGGTTCTCCTGGCACTCCTTCGCCCTCTCGTTCCAGATCCGGGAAATGTCCCCCGACGCGGGAGGGCTGCCGCGCTGGCCCATCAAGCTGGCGATCCCGCTGGGATTCGCCTTGCTCGCGCTGCAAAGCGTGGCCGAAGTCATCAAGTGCGCCGCCTACCTGCGGGGGAAAATCCCGGACCCACGCGCGGCCCCTCCCAGCGCCGGCGGGTCCGGGCGGCCGCCTGGGGAGTCCGCCTGATGCCCTTCGAGCTCATGGCCCCGCTCATGTTCGGCGGGCTCGTGGTGCTGCTGCTCACCGGCTATCCAGTGGCCTTCGCCCTGGCGGCCAACGGGCTGCTGTTCGGGCTGATCGGCATCCAACTCGGTTTCTTCAAGCCGGACCTGCTCCAGGCGCTGCCCGAGCGCATCTTCGGCATCATGTCCAACCAGACCCTGCTGGCGATCCCCTTCTTCACCTTCATGGGCCTGATCCTGGAGCGCACCGGCATGGCCGAGGACCTGTTGGACACCATGGGACAGCTCTTCGGCCGGCTGAAGGGCGGCCTTGCCTATGCCGTCGTCATCGTGGGGGCGCTGCTCGCCGCCACCACCGGCGTGGTGGCCGCTTCCGTGATCGCCATGGGGCTCATCTCCCTGCCGGTGATGTTGCGCTACGGCTATTCCCCTGCCCTCGCCTCGGGCGTGATCGCCGCCTCCGGCACCCTGGCCCAGATCATCCCTCCCTCCATCGTGCTCATCGTCATGGCCGACCAGCTCGGCGTGTCCGTGGGGGACATGTACGAGGGGGCGCTGCTGCCGGGGCTCGCCCTGGCGGGCCTGTACCTCACCTACGTGCTGCTGGTCACCCTCCTCAAACCCCGGGCCGCGCCGGCCCTGCCGCCGGAGACCCGCACGGCCCCCGGGCCGGTCCTCGCCCGGCGAGTCCTGGTGTCCCTGGTGCCGCCCCTCACCCTCATTTTCCTGGTGCTCGGCACCATCTTCCTCGGCGTGGCCACCCCCACCGAGGGGGGCGCCATGGGAGCGGTGGGCGCCCTGGCGCTCGCCGTGGCCCGGGGCAAGCTCTCCCTCCCCACGCTCACCCAGGCGATGGATTTCACCGCCCGGCTCACTAGCTTCGTGATCTTCATCTTGATCGGCTCCACCGTGTTCAGCCTGGTCTTCCGGGGCGTGGACGGGGACCTCTGGGTCGAGGGCCTCCTGGGGGATCTCCCCGGCGGCGTGGTGGGCTTCCTGGTGGTGGTCAACGTGATCGTCTTCCTGTTAGCGTTTTTCCTCGACTTTTTCGAGATCGCCTTCATCCTGGTGCCGCTCCTCGCGCCGGTGGCCGAGAAGCTGGGAATCGACCTGGTCTGGTTCGGCGTGCTGCTCTCGGTCAACATGCAGACCTCCTTCATGCACCCGCCCTTCGGCTTCGCCCTGTTCTACCTGCGCAGCGTGGCGCCGAAAGAGGTGAAGACCACCGACATCTATTGGGGCTCGATCCCCTTCGTCCTCATCCAGCTCGTCATGGTGGGCCTGGTGATCGCGTTCCCGGGGCTCGTGCTGGGCCCGGCGGGCCGCTAGGCTTCTGCGGGAACGCGAAGCTGGCGTAGGAAAGTTCCGCCACGTTGAACCACTGGTACTGCTCCTCGCGAAACGCCTTCCACTGGGCGTAGATCCTGGCGAAGACGGGGTTCCTGGCCGCCTCTTCCTCGTAGAGCTCGAAGGCGCTGTTGAGTGCCGCCTTCATCACGTCCTCGGGGAAAGCGCGCAACTGCACCCCCTGCTTGAGCAGTCGCCGGAGAGCCGGAGGATTTTTCGCGTCGTACTCGGCTAGCATGTGCAGGTGGGCTTCCGCGGCCGCTGTCTCGACGGCCTGTTGATAGTCCTTGGGCAGCTTGTCCCATTCCTTGAGGTTCACGTAGAAGGAGACCTGGGGTCCCGGCTCCCACCACCCGGGGTAGTAGTAGAACTTGGCCACCTTGTAGAAGCCGAGCTTCTCGTCGTCGTAGGGTCCGACCCACTCGGTGGCGTCGATGGTGCCCCGCTCCAGGGCTGGATAGACGTCGGCCCCCGCCAGGGTCTGGGGCACCACCCCCAGCCGTGCCATGATCTCGCCGCCGATGCCCGGGATGCGCATCTTTAAGCCCTTCAAGTCCGCCAGGGACTTCACTTCCCTGCGGAACCAGCCCGCCATCTGGGCCCCGGTGCTGCCGCCCGGGAAGTTGATGATGCCGTAATCGCGGAACAGCTCCCGCAACGCCGCGAGCCCGCCACCCCGGTACATCCAGGCGTTCTGTTGCCGGGCGCTCAGCCCGAAGGGCAGACACGTGTCGAAGGCGAAGGCCTTGTTCTTGCCCACGTAGTAGTAGCTCGCCGAGTGGCCGCATTCGACGGTGCCCTGCTGGACGGCGTCCAGCACCTGCAAGCCCGGCACGATCTCGCCCCCGGCGAAGGGCCGGATCTGGAACTTGCCTCCGGTGAGTGCCGCCACTCGCTTGCAGAACGCTTCGGTGGTGCCAAACAAGGTGTCCAGGCTCTTGGGAAAGCTGGAAGCGAGCCGCCAGCGCACCGCGGGCTGGGCCCGGACGATCGCCGGTGCGGCCAGCGCCCCCGCCGCGAGGGTGAGACTTGCGCGTTTCATGAACGAGCGTCGTTTCATCGTTTCCTCCTTGCGGGCGCTCTCGCCCCTCGATCTGTCCCAGCTGGCCGGAGGCCGCCGGCTTACAGGGCCCCCGCTTCCTCGAGCAAGGCGGCGAGGGCCTCCGCCATGCGGCGATAGCCTTCTTCGTTGGGGTGGATGGCGTCCGACTTGAGCCTCGGGGAGTAGAGCACGTCTTTCACCACGTCCTCCTCCAGGGGGATGCGGAATTCCCGGGCGATGTCCCGATAGAAGGGGGGCGGGTCGGCCAGCAGCGCCGGGCGCGGCACCGCCACCAGCACCACGTCGGCGCCCTGGTCGCGGATCAAGCGCACCATGGCCCGCAGGTTCTCCGCCGTCTCCTCTTCCCTCACCTGGCGCAGCATGTCGTTGCCTCCCAGGCACAGGAGCACCAGCCGGGGCTTCACCCCCTCCAGCACCGCGGGAAGCCGCGCCAGGGCGCGGGCGGTGGTCTCCCCCGGCATGCCAGAGCGCACCACTTCCCGCCCGATCAGGCGGCTCAGCACAGCCGGGTAGCTCCGGTCTTCGGGGACACCGGTGCCGAAGGTGAGGCTGTCGCCGAAGGCCAGGACCACGTCCGAGGGAGCCAGGGGCGCAAGGCGGGCGCGCGGCTCGCCGCAGGCCGCAAGGACGATGAGCAACAGCGCCAGGGCGAAAGATGCGCCGACCCCGCGACCACTCGGCACGAAGCTCACTCCCCGGCCACCGTCATGCGCTCGATGAGGACGGTGCCGCACTGCTTGGAGCCGCGCACCACCACGTCGTTGCCCACCGCAACGATGGCGCGGAACATGTCCGCCAGGTTGCCGGCGATGGTGATCTCCTGGACCGGGTAGGCGATTTCTCCCCCCTCGACCCAGAAGCCCGCGGCCCCCCGGGAATAGTCGCCGGTGACCAGGTTGACCCCGTGGCCCAGGAGCTCCGTCACCAGGAGCCCCGTGCCTAGGGTCTTCAGCATCCCGGCGAAGTCGAGGGGCCCGCCCGCGAGGAGAAGGTTGTGGTTGCCCCCCGCGTTGCCGGTGGAGCGCAGTCCCAGCTTGCGGGCCGAGTAGCTGCCGAGGAAGTAGCCCTGGAGCACGCCGTCCTTCACCACGTCCCGGTCCCGGGTCGCCACGCCCTCTTCGTCGAAGGGGGCGCTCGCAAGCCCCCGCTTCAGGTGCGGCCGCTCGCGGATCTGGACGAAGGGGGCGAACACCGGCTCGCCCAGGCGATCCAGGAGGAAGGATGCCCGGCGATAGAGATTGCCTCCGCTCGCCGCCGCCACGAAGTGGGAAAGGAGGCTTGCCGCCACCGGCGCCTCGAACAAGACCGGCGCCTCCCGGGTGGGGAGCCGGCGCGCCCCCAGCCGGGCCACGGCCCGCTCCCCTGCCCGCCGGCCCACCGCCGCCGCTGGCTCCAGGTCCTCCGGGCTGCGGGCGCTGCTGTACCAGTAGTCCCGCTGCATGCCTTCGTCCTGGCCGGCGATCACCGCGCAACTCACCGAGTGGCGGGTTCCCGGGTAGCCTGCCATGAAGCCCAGGCTGTTGGCGTAGATAAACCGGGAGGCCTGGATGGAAACGGTGGCCCCTTCCGAGTTGCGGATCTCCTTGTCCACGGCGAAGGCGGCGTCTTCGCAAGTCTTGGCCAGCTCGATGGCCGACTCCACGGGCAAGGGCCAGGGATGGTACAAGTCCAGGTCGGGGATGTCCCGGGCGAGGAGATCCTCGTCGGCGAGACCCGCGCAGTCGTCGGCGGCGGTATGGCGGGCGATGGCCACCGCCGCCTCCACCGCCTGGCGCACCGCCTCGGGATCCAGGTCGGAAGTGCTGGCATGGCCCCGGCGCTTGTCCAGGAAGACGGTGACACCGAGCCCCTTGTCTCGGCTGTACTCGATGGTCTCCACGTCCCCCATGCGCACGGTCACGGTCTGGCCGTAGCCCACCGAGACCTCCACCTCGCAAGCGCCGGCGCCCTGGCGGCGCGCCGCCTCCAGGGCGTCCCGGGCGATCCCCCGCAACTGCTCCTCGCTGTGGGAAAAGCCGCTTTCGTTCATGGGAGAAGGGCGCTTGGAAAATTCGATATCATATCAGGTCGGAGCGGAGGCCCGGGGCGCTCATGGACCAGGATTTGACCATCAGCAAGACCAGGATGAAGCAGCGCATGCATGAGCTGCAGGCGCTGGGGGAAACCCTCACCCGCCTGAGCGAAGCCCAGCTCGCCCAGCTCGGCCTTCCCGAAACCCTGCTGGAGGCGGTGCAGGAAGCCAGACGCATCCGCTCCTTCGAGGCCCTGCGGCGCCAGATCCAGTACATCGGGCGGCTCATGCGCAGCGTGGACGAAGCTGCGATCCGGGAGCGGCTGGCGGTATGGCAGGGACGCTCCGTTCGCCACACCGCCTGGCTGCACATGGTGGAGCGCTGGCGGCTCCGGCTCATCGAAAACGAGGACCAGGCCCTGACGGAAATCAAGCGGATGTATCCCGCCGCCGACACGGGCCGGCTGCGGACCCTGGCGCGCAACGTCCGGCTGGAGCGGGAAGCGGGCAAGCCGCCGCGGGCGTTCCGCTCCCTGTTCCAGGAGCTCAAGCGGCTGATTCCCGAGCCCGAGGCGAGCGGGGTTCCCCTCGCCAGCGACAAAGGCGATTGAACCTCTTTTCGAGCGAAAAGCCATGACACAAGAACTGGTGATCGGGCTCGTGTCGGTAAGCGACCGGGCTTCCCAGGGGGTGTACCAGGACCAGGGCATCCCGGCCCTGGAGGCGTGGTTTCGCGCCGCCATCAAGAGTCCCCCGTGGCGCACCGTGACCCGCCTCATCCCCGACGAGCAGCCGGTCATCGAAGGGACTCTGCGGGAGCTGGTGGACGAGCAGGGCTGCCACCTGGTCCTCACCACCGGGGGCACGGGGCCCGCGCCCCGGGACGTGACCCCGGAGGCGACCCTGGCGGTGGCCGACCGGGTCATGCCCGGCTTCGGCGAGCAGATGCGCCAGATCAGCCTGAAGTTCGTGCCGACCGCGATCCTTTCCCGCCAGGTGGCGGTGATCCGCAAGGGTTGCCTGATCATCAACCTGCCCGGTCAGCCCAAGTCCATCCAGGAAACCCTGGAAGGACTGAAGGGTTCCGCAGGCGAGGTCATCGTTCCGGGAATCTTCGCCGCCGTGCCCTACTGCATCGACTTGATCGGCGGGCCCTACATCGAGACCCACGAGGAAGTGGTCAAGGCGTTCCGGCCCAAGTCGGCCCGGCGCCCGCCCAGCGGGTAGAAGGCGCTCAGCGCACCTTCATCACCCCCGGAATGCCGTCGAACCGGGCGCCCGTGCCCACCAGTTGGGCGGAGCGCACGGTGTAGACGAAGTTGCGGTGATCCAGGCTGTCCCGGGGCTTGGCCGCGATCTCGGCGTGGGGATAGGCGAAGTAAGGAAGTCCCAGGGCCGCCGGCTGGGGTTTGAGGGACAACCGCTCCCAGTGGTTGAGCACCACCCAGTTCATCTCCCACCCCCCGAAGAAGCGGTTTTTGAGGTCCGCGATACGGGGATCGGTCGCGGGCAGGCCGCTTTCGAAAGCCGCCCGCACCACGTTGGCCGGGTCCACCGGCACCCAGCCCGCCCCCGCCAGGTAAAGCTCGGCCCGCACTTCCTGCCCCTGGCTCACATCCCCGTAGGCCCCCAGGGCGGGAGAGAGCCGGGAACGGTCCAGGGCGATGCCGAAGGCGAGCCGGGCGGGAATGCCGCTCGCGCGGGCCAGGGCCGCTAGCAGGGCGCTCAGGTCGGCGGAGCGGCCGGCGAGTTTCCCGGACTTGAGCATGGCCGCCACGTTCCCCGTACCGCACCCGGGCGCCCGGGGATCGTAGGCCGCATTGGCGATGACCCAGTCGTAGAGGGCCCGGGCCCGCTCCAGGGGGGAACCCGCCCCCTGGGTCGCCTCTTTCGCGAGCTTGCGGGTGCCCTCATCCACCGGGATGAGGCTTGTGCCCGCGAGGAAGGCCCGGGTCTCCGCAGGAAGCGGCCCGGCGCCCGCGGCCTTGCCCAGATCCACCTTCCGGTCCAGGGTCTTCACGATGGTGCTCACCTCGAGAGTGCGGGGACCCGGGCGGGTCCATTCCGCGTAGACCATGGGCACGGCGGTTGCTTTCAAGGGGTCGAAATCGACCTTTTGCGCGTTTCCCGACCAGATCGTGCCCTGATTGCGCTGGTAGATCGAATCTCCCAGCAAGGGGATCGGAATCCACAGGCGGGCGGGCGCTGGGGATTCGGGCAGCTCGATGTGGTAACTCAGCCGGTAGCTGTTCCAGGCCCCCAGGTCGTCCAGGGCCGCCAGGGCCCGGGGCGAAGCCAGCACCGCCGCGGAACCGGCGCCGAGGAGTCTGATAAAATTTCTGCGATTCACGTGCACCTCCCTGTCGCGAACTCCTCCCAAGACCGAGACCCCCGATCCAAGTTTAGCAAGTTTCATTCCCCGTCAAGGGATTCCCGCCATGACCTCCGCCGCCGAAGGACCCCTGCTGGAGTCCATCGAGATCGAAACCGCCCCGCTGCCCCGCTTCGCTGTCGTCTGGATGCACGGGCTAGGGGCCGACGGCCACGACTTCTTGCCCATCGTGGGAGAGCTGGGACTGCCCCCTAAGCCCGGGGTGCGCTTCATCTTTCCCCACGCCCCCCTGCAGCCCGTGACCATCAACGGGGGCTACGTCATGCGGGCCTGGTACGACGTGCTGACCCCGGGCTTCACCCAACGGGAAGACGCGCAAGGCGTGCGCGCCTCCCAGCGGGCCATCGAGGCGCTGATCGCCCGGGAGGTGGGCCGGGGGATCGACCCGGAGCACATCGTGCTGGGAGGATTTTCCCAGGGAGGCGCCATGGCCCTGCACACGGGATTGCGCCATCCCGAGCGCCTCGGTGGGGTCGTGGCCCTGTCCACCTATCTGCCGTTGGCCGAAAGCCTTTCCGCGGAAGCGAGCCCGGCCAACGCCCGCGTCCCCATTTTCATGGCCCACGGGAGCTACGACCCCCTGATCCCCCTCTCCCTGGCCATGGGTTCCCGGGACCGGCTCGTGGCGATGGGCTACCCGGTGGAGTGGCGCGTCTATCCCATGCAGCATTCCGTGTGCATGGAAGAGATCGCCGATATCGGCTCCTGGCTGCGCCGCTGGATGGGAGCGGACTGACCCTCAAGCCCGGCATCTCAGCCTGCCTCGCTATTCACCACCCGGAAGCGGCCTAGGTCGAACTCATCCCCCTGCTCTTCCAGGGCGACGGGGACGAGCAGGCGGGCCTCCCCGTCCAGGCCCATCAGCAACCGTCGCCCAGGCGCGTACAGCCCCCCCTTGAGCACCAGCCGGACCTCGTCCCGGACCGCATCCTCCCCTAGCAGGATGCCCTGCTGGGCTTCCCGGCCCGCCCGGGTCGCCGGGAAAGAGCCCCCTTCCACCGACAGGCTCACCAGCAGCACCCCATGGGCGAGGGTCTCCACCCCCACCTGGGAAGGCCCCCCCCTGCTCAGCCGGCGCACCACCCCCACCCCCCAGCGCTTGGCTCCCTCCGGCTGGAGGGCGAGCAGGGTTCCCACTTGGAGCCGCTCCCCGTCCCTGCGAGCTATTTTGGCGCTGAAGCCGCCGCTGCTGATATTGTCTGCGGTCCAGCGCTGGAGTTTGTCGGCAAGGACCGCTTCGAGCCCGTGCAACGCCTGCAGGATCCGATCGAACCCGGTCACCACCCGCAGGGGCACAGCGGTCCGGTGGCGAGCCTCGCGGCGCAGGGGCGGTTGGGGCGACCAGTGGCGCTCCAAATGCCGCAAAACGTCGATCACCGTGGACGGGTCGAGGGACAAGCCGCCGTCCACCTCGGGCGGAACGCCGCTGCGGGCCACGCTTTCCGCTAGGCGGGGGAGTTGGGACCAGGCCTCCCCCGGGCTGATGAACACCCGATGGGGCTTTTCCCGGGCCGTAGGGCTCACCCGCCCCGGCGGCCCGGGACGTTCCAGATCGAAGTAGTGGACCACGGTAGCACCTTCGTGCCTGGCCAGGCGGAAGTGCTCAGCCAGGTAGCCCGCCAGCCGCTCGGCGATCTCCAGCTTACCGGGGGAGAGGGCATCGGGGGCCGCCAGCCAAAGCATCAGCGCTTTGAGCAGTTCCCGCACGGGCGGGGTGGGTTGGAGAACACCCGGATAGAGTTCCACGGGCGTGTGCAGCAGTCCCCGGCCTTCGCCGAAGAGATAGATCGCCGCAAGCCCTTGCCACACCCCGGGCTCGGGGGCTTGATAGCGCATAAGGGCCCATTTGAGCTGTTGTCCATGGGCGCGAAAACCCCGGGCGAGGGCAAGGGGCAGCAGCGTCGCGTTTTGCGTCACTCGGGCCGAGGAAGCGACCTGGGTGAAAGCCGAACAGTAGGCCTGCGCCAGGGTGGACCAGAACGCGGCGAGGAGGCTTCCCAGGCGGTGCTCCTGGAAAGGCCCCGTGCCCGCCACGGCGAGGAAATCCCAGGTCATTCGCCGCTCCCGGCTCTGGGCCGCCTCGTCCAGGAGGCAATAGCGCTGGAGGCGCTCGCCAGCCCCGAAGCCCTCGGTTTCAGCCACCGAGCGGATCCAGTGGGTGATTTCCTCTAGGGCTCCGAAGGCATCCCGGGACGCCAGCTCCGCCAGGATGCGCCGCGTTTCCTTGAGCTGTGCCATCGGGTGATCGGGCTTGCCGCCGAAGCGTCTCAGCATCTTCGTCTCCCTTATTGAGCTTCCGGTAAATGGTTGACAAACCATTTACCGCAGTCCCTTTCCCCTCTTCCACCGGGAGAGGGGAAAGGGGAAAGGGCCGAGCGTCCGTCAGGTGTTTAGAGGACGCCCGCTACACCGCTTCCCTCAAGGCGGCCCGCCGCCCACGCTCCACGTCCACCTGCGCCAGAACGGCCATGCCCGCCAGGAAAAAAATCCCCATGGAGAGCATGGCGAGCCGGTGGTCGCCCTCCGTGACCCAAGTGATGATTCCGTAGGTAATGGGGCCCAGGATCGCCGACAGTTTGACCGCCAGGCCCCATAAACCGAAGAATTCCGCCCGGCGCGTGGCCGGGCTGAGGTAACCTACTAGGGCCCGTCCCGCCGACTGGGCGCTCCCGAGGCAGAAGCCGGCCAGGTTCGCCACGGCCCAGAAGAAGCTCCGGGTCTCGGCCCACCAGGCGAGCACCGCGGTCGCCAGCCAGCCCAGCAGGATCAGGGTTACGGCCGCCTTGTGGCCGATCCGGTCCTGGACGTAGCCGAAGGCGAAGGCGCCCGCAGCGGCGGTGACGTTCACCACCAGGATCAGGACCAGGGTCTCCTGGGTGCCGAACCCCATGGCCTGCTGGGCGTACACCGCGGCCAGGGCCACCACGGTCTGGATGCCCGCCTGATAAAACACCACGCACAGGAGAAACCAGCCCAAGTCGCGGAAATCCCTCGCCCGGGCGAGGGTCTGGCGAAGCCGGGCGAGGCTGTCCCGGGCGAGGCTCAAGGGGCCCGCCGCCTGGGGTCTCGCCCGCTCCCGCAAGAAGGCGAAGGTGGGAATGCTCGCCAGGGCGAACAAGCCAGCGGTGATCCCCATGGTGACGGGCACGAACTGTTCCGGCGTCTGCCCCCGAGCCTCCGCCCAGGACACGTAGCCCAGGCACGCCCCGAGGCTCGTCAGTCCCCCCAGGTAGCCCAGGGCCCAGCCCCAGCCGGACACTTTGCCGAGGGCCCGGCCCCGGGCCAGCTCGGGAAGAAAGGCGGCGATGAGGTTCTCGCCGCTGCCGAAGAAGAAGTTGCTCAGGATGACGAGGGCGGCGCCGAGGGCGAGATCGCCTCGGCCCACCAGGGCCAGGGCCGCCGTGAAAGCCACACACCCCGCGGTAGTGAGGAGCAGGAGGGGCTTTTTCATCGCCCGGGCATCGGCCAGGGCGCCGATCAGGGGCGCCGTGGCGATGATGAGCGCATAGGAAATTCCGAGGCTCACGGTCCAGGCGAAGCTCCCCCAGGGGGCGTTTTCCGCCACCACGGCCACGAAGTAGGCGTTGAACACCGCGGTGATGACCACCGTGGTGTAGCCGGAGTTGGCGAAGTCGTACATGGCCCAGGCCCAGACCTCGATGGGCCGCACGCCGGGGGCGAGGGTCAGGCCGGGCGGAGAGGCGTCGGGTTCGGGGGTGCGGTTCATGGCGGACCGACGGCGCCCCGCCATTATGGCACAGGGGTGCCGCCCTTCCGCTTCCGGGCCGGGGGAATCAAGACGAAGGTCGCCAGCACCACCAGGGCGAAGCCCACGTAGAGTAGGGTGAACACCCAGGGGGGTGCGTCCCAGTAGAGCACCGCGTGCAGGATCCGGGCGATGAAACCCTTCTCCGTCTCCCGTCCCCGCAGGGCGTCCTCCCAGACGGTGAGGGGGCACAGGACGCCCAGGAGCGCCTCGCTGGCCACGAACAGGATCGCACCCAGGTGGGTGACCCGGAACCAGAAGTGGCGAGCGAGGGCCCAGCCCCGCCAGGCGCCGACCCAGACGAAGGCCAACCCGCCCACCACGAACAGCACGAACAAGACATGGACGACGAGGATGAGGTCGGCGAGCCAGTCCATGGCCGCCCCGCGGGAAAATCAGCCGCCGCGGGCCACCGGCCGGGCGGGATCCGCGCACCACTCGCTCCAGGAGCCGGGATAGAGCCTCGAGCCGGCGAGCCCGGCCACTTCCATGGCGAGCAGGTTGTGGCAAGCGGTCACCCCGGAGCCGCACTGGTGGACCACGGCGCCCGGGTCGGCGCCTCGGAGCAGGGAAGAAAACGCCTGCTTGAGCTCCGCCGCCGGCTTGAAGCGTCCATCGGGGCCGAGGTTCTCCATGAAGTACCGGTTGACGGCGCCGGGAATATGGCCGGCCACGGGATCCAGGGTTTCGTTTTCCCCGCGGAAGCGCTCCGGGCTGCGGGCATCCAGCAGACGCACGGCGGGATCCCCCAGGTGGGCTTCAACGTAGGCCGCGTCCACCGGCGCCGCGCCCGGGCGCTGCACGAAGCGCGCCGGCGGCCGGGCCCTCGATTCGGTGCTCATGGGCTTTCCCTCGGCCACCCATCGGGCGTAGCCCCCGTCCAGCACCGCCACAGCCTCGTGGCCCATCCAGCGCAGCATCCACCATAGCCGGGCGGCGAACGGCCCGGGGCCGCCGTCGTAGGCCACCACCTGCCTCCCCTCGCCCACCCCCAGACGGCCCAGGCGTTGCGCGAACGCCTCCGGGTCCGGCAAGGGATGCCGGCCGTTGCGGCCAGTTTTCGCGCCCGAGAGGTCTCGCTCCAGGTGCAGGTGGATGGCCCCCGGGATATGGCCGGCGGCGTAGGCCCGCTCCCCCGCCGCCGGATCGAGGAGATCATGGCGGCAGTCGAACGCGATCCAGGCGGGATCGTTCAGGTGGCGGGCCAGGGTCTCGGTGGAAACCAGGGTGGTGTAGGGCATCGGCTTTCTCCTGGGCGGGCCGGGTCGCCTTCTACCGCACCGCCCCGCCGCCGGTCCCCGGTGCCTCCCCTTCCGCCGCACCGCCTTCCGTCACCCAGGCGTAGGCCGCGTCGTAATCGTCGAATACCCGGATGTCGGCGTCCACGAACAGCCGCTGCAGCCAGGCGCTCCAGGCGATCCACTGGTTCGAGGTCACGATGGCGATGCGGCCAAAGTCGCGGGCGTGGTCCCGGGAGAACTTCACCTCCTCCCACGCCACGTCCAAGGTATAACGCACCATGTCCCGCAGGTCGAGCAGGAGGTTCGCCTGCCCGTGGAACTTGATCTCGTAGAGCAGGTGCTCCTCGAGCTCCTTGAAGTCGGCCAAGGTGAACTCGCCCAGCACCGCCACGTTGACCAAGCTGTCGGACTGCTCGATGGTGATCATGGGGCATCCCCTCGCATGGGGCCAAGTTTATGGAAGACCTGTCGCACCGGCAAACCTCCGCCGCCTACCGCCTACTTCTTTAGGGCCGGTTCCAGCTCCCGCCGCAGGAACTCGTGCAGATGAATCATGCCGTCCTCCAGCGGCGACTGGTACGGCCCTGCGTCGTCCTGGCCCTGCTCGTACAGGGCCTTGCGCCCCCGGTGCAGGAGGGTGCAGATCTGGGCGTCCTCGGCTGCCGACTCCAGGTAGGCCGCTTGGTGGGCCTCCTTGAGCTCGGTCTCGAAATAGGCCACGTCCTCGGGATAGTAGAATTCCACCACGTTGGTGGTGTGATCGGGCGAGCGCGGAACCAGGGTGCTCACCACCAGGCAGTGGGGATACCATTCCATCATGACGTTGGGGTAGTAGATGGCCCATAGCGTCCCGTACTTGGGCATCTCGCCCCCGGTGTAGCGCAGCAGCGCGTCGCGATAGCGGGCGTATTTGGGCGAGCCGGTCTTCTGCAACTGGTTCTTCACGCCCATGTACTGGATCGACCAGCGCGGCCCGAACTCCCAGCGGAAGTTGCCCGCGTCGACGAAGTCCCGCAGGCCCGGATGGAACGGTTCCACGTGGTAGAGCTCCAGGTAGATTTCGAGAAACGTCTTCCAGTTGAAGGGGCACTCGTCGATCACGGTGCGGTCGTAGACATAGCCGCTGAAGTCGTAATCGGCTGCCGCGCTGAAGCCCTCGAGATCTTCGGCCGGGTCCCGGGACCCGGCGAAAAGCATCCCGTTCCAGCGCTTCAAGGGGGTCTTGGGCAGCGATGCGCAAGGCGTGGGGGCGAATTCCGGCGCCCCCAGCAGCGTTCCGTCCAGGGCGTAGGTCCAGCGGTGCAGGGGGCAGACGATGTGGCGGGCGTGGCCCCGGCCCTCCAGCAACAGGCCCTGGCGGTGGCGACAGACGTTGGACATGAGCTCCACGCCCCGTTCGTTTCGCACCAGCATTTTGGCGTGGCCCATCCACTCCAAGGTGAGGTAATCGCCGGGATTAGGCACCATCAGCTCGTGGCCCACGTACCCGGGGCCCTGGTCGAACAGGAGGCGGCGCTCCAGTTCGAACATCCCCGGATCGAAGTACCAGGCCATGGGTAGGGGTCGGGTGCTCTTGGCGAGTTCGTCCAAGTTGGAGATGTCGCTCATGGGGGACGAATCCTCCGTGGAGAAGACTCGAAAAGCGCCATGGTAACCAAAATGCCCGCCCCTGGCGCGCCTGCCGGGAGCGGCCATCCCGAAGCGCCGTCCGCGGCTTCGTTGACCGGACGATCCCGTGTAGGCTATGTTTGCAACTTCGTGTGAACCTCCCGATGGCTCAGCCCCCCGACCGCCCGGCCGCGACCGAGCCCCCAGTCCAAGGGACGGCGCCAGCCAGCTTCGAAGCGGCCCTCGCCGAGCTGGAAGCGATCGTGGCCCGCATGGAAGAGGGCCAGATATCCCTGGAAGAGTCCTTGGCGGCGTACAAGCGCGGGACCGAGCTGCTGCAGTATTGCCAGGCTCGGCTCAAGGACGCCCAGCAGCAAGTGCGTATGCTGGAAGCCGGCACGCTGCAAGACTTCCAAGTGGACGACTCCCGCTAACCGCCCGCGCCTCGCCCGCGGGTCCGAACGAACTCGAGTTTTGGCCATGCCCGGAACGAACAGCGATTTCCAGTCCTGGGCGCGCAGCCGCCAGGCCCTGGTGGAAGAGGCCTTGAACCGGTTGCTGCCGCCGGCGGAGGTGGCGCCCCAGCGGCTGCACCAGGCCATGCGCTACGCGGTTCTGGGAGGCGGCAAGCGGGTGCGACCGCTCCTGTGCTACGCCGCAGGCGAGGTGAGCGGGGCCGACCTGGAGCGTCTGAGCACCGCTGCGGCTGCCTTGGAGCTGATCCACGTCTATTCGTTGGTGCACGATGACCTGCCCTGTATGGACGACGATGTCCTGCGCCGGGGAAAGCCCACCTGCCACGTGGAGTACGACGAAGCCACCGCCCTCCTCGCGGGCGATAGCCTCCAGAGCTTGGCGTTCCAGCTCCTGGCCGAATACCGAGTGGCCGATTCCCCCCAGACCCAGCTCAAGATGCTGGAGCACCTGGCCCGGGCGGCCGGCTCCCGGGGCATGGCGGGCGGCCAAGCCATCGACCTGGAAGCCACCGGTAAAACCCTGACGCTCCCCGAGCTGGAATTCATGCACATCCACAAGACCGGGGCGCTGATCCGGGCTTCCGTGATCCTGGGAGCGAACTGCGGCCGGGCGCTTTCTTCCAAGGACATGGACCGGCTGGACCACTTCGCCAAGCGCATCGGCCTCGCTTTCCAGGTGGTCGACGACGTGCTCGACGCCCAGTCCACCACCGCCACCCTGGGCAAGACCGCCGGCAAGGACGCCCGCCAGGGCAAGCCCACCTACGTGTCCACGGTGGGGGTGGAGGCCGCCCGGGCCATGGCCCTGGAGCTGAAGCGGGAGGCGGTGGAAAGCCTCGCCCCCTTCGGCGAGCGGGCCCGGCGGCTGCGGGAGATCGCCGAGTACATCGTGGGCCGCGAGTTCTGACCTTTCTCCCATGTTCGAGTTGCTGAAGAGCGTCAACGACCCCAAGGACCTGCGCGCCCTGTCGCGCCAGGATCTCCATGTCCTGGCGCAGGAGCTGCGGGAATATCTGATCCAACTCGTGAGTCGCACCGGCGGCCACCTCTCCTCCAACCTGGGCACAGTGGAGCTCACCATCGCCCTGCATTACGTGTTCGATACGCCCCACGACCGCCTGGTATGGGACGTGGGCCACCAGACCTACGGCCACAAGATCCTGACCGGGCGGCGCACCCTCATGGACCGCCTGCGCATGGAAGGCGGGCCCTCGGGCTTTCCGCGCCGCAGCGAGAGCGTCTACGACACCTTCGGCACCGCCCACTCCAGCACCTCCATCAGCGCCGCCCTGGGCATGGCGGTGGCGGCCCAGCGGGCCGGGGTGAAGCGCCACGTGGTGGCGGTGATCGGCGACGGCGCCATGACGGCGGGCATGGCCTACGAGGCGCTCAACAACGCCGGGGCCATGGACGCCAACCTCCTGGTGATCCTCAACGACAACGAAATGTCCATCTCGGAGAACGTGGGCGCCATGAACCGGTACCTAGTGCGCCTGCTCTCCAGCCGCTTCTACCACCAGGCCAGGGAGGCGGGGCGCAGGATGCTGGAGAAGCTGCCCCCCGTGCTGGAGCTGGCCAAAAAGGCCGAGGAGCACATGAAGGGCATGGTGATGCCCGGTACCCTGTTCGAGGAGCTGGGCTTCAACTACATCGGCCCCATCGACGGCCACGACCTGGACACCCTGATCGAGACCCTGGACAACATCAAGCGCCTGGAGGGTCCCCAGTTCCTGCACATCGTGACCCGCAAGGGAGCCGGCTACAAGCTGGCAGAGGACAATCCTATTCTGTACCACGGGGTGAGCAAATTCGACCCGGCCCAGGGCATCCAGTCGGCCAAAGGCGGGGGATCCCCCACCTACACTCAGGTTTTCGGCGACTGGCTGTGCGACATGGCGGCGGCCGACTCCCGCCTGGTGGCCATCACTCCGGCGATGCGGGAGGGTTCTGGGCTGGTGCGGTTCTCGGAGCTCTTCCCCGACCGCTACTTCGACGTGGGCATCGCCGAGCAGCACGCCGTCACTTTTGCCGCGGGGCTCGCCTGCGAGGGGCTCAAGCCCGTGGTGGCCATCTATTCCACTTTCCTGCAGCGGGCCTACGACCAGTTGATCCACGACGTGGCGATCCAGAACCTGCCAGTGGTCTTCGCCATCGACCGGGGCGGGCTCGTGGGCGGGGATGGGGCCACCCACAACGGGGCCTTCGACCTCACCTACCTGCGCTGCATCCCCAACATGACCGTGATGGCGCCGGCCGACGAAAACGAGTGCCGGCGCATGCTCTACACCGCGTTTCAGATGGACACGCCCACGGCGGTGCGCTACCCGCGGGGCAGCGGCCCGGGCGTGCCGGTGGAAAAGGAGATGCGCAGCCTTCCCATCGGCAAGGGCGAGGTCCGGCGCCGGGGCCGGCGGGTGGCCCTGCTTGCCTTCGGCGCCATGCTGGCGCCCAGCCTGGAGGCAGCCCAGGCGCTGGACGCGACAGCGGCCAACATGCGCTTCGTGAAGCCCCTGGACGAAGCCCTGGTCCTGGAACTGGCCGCCTCCCACGAGCTGCTGGTGACGGTGGAGGAAAACGCCATCGCCGGGGGCGCGGGCAGCGCGGTGCTGGAGTGCCTGGCGCGCCATGGAGTGGGGGTTCCCGTGCTCCAGCTCGGGCTCCCGGACCGATTCATCGACCATGGCAACCCCGCCCAACTGCTCAAAGGCTTGGGTCTCGACGGGGAAGGGATCGTGGCCACCGTGCGGCAGCAATTACCCGAGTAGTTTACTCAGAAATTACCCGGCCGGTATAATATTGCCGTTCTCCTTAGAGAAAGCCCGTTCCATGAACCGCAAAGCCGAATTTCCGTTGATGCCCGATGTCCAGAGCAGCCCGGACTCGCGGCACCTTGCCATCGACCGGGTGGGCATCAAAGGAATCCGCCACCCGGTGCGGGTCGCCGATAAGAGCGGCGGGGTGCAGCACACCGTGGCCACCTTCAACATGTACGTGCACCTGCCCCACAACTTCAAGGGCACCCACATGTCCCGCTTCGTCGAGATTTTGCACGGCCAGGAGCGAGAAATCTCGGTGGAATCCTTCGAGTCTATGCTGCGCAGGATGGTGCGCCGGCTGGAGGCGGAAGCCGGCCATATCGAGATGAGCTTTCCCTACTTCATCAACAAGTCCGCGCCCGTCTCCGGGGTGCAGAGCCTGATGGACTACGACGTCACCTTCACAGGAGAGATCCACCGCGACGAGTACCGCTTCGCCATGAAGGTGGTAGTGCCGGTCACCAGCCTTTGCCCGTGCTCGAAAAAGATCTCCGATTATGGCGCCCACAACCAGCGCTCCCACGTGACTGTCACCGCCCACACCAAGGGGTTCGTGTGGATCGAGGAGCTAGTGCGCATCGTGGAAGACCAGGCCTCCTGCGAGCTCTACGGCCTGCTCAAGCGCCCCGACGAGAAGTACGTGACGGAAAAAGCCTACAACAACCCGAAGTTCGTGGAGGACATGGTGCGCGACGTGGCGGGCGTCCTTAACCGGGATCCGCGCATCCTCGCCTACGTGGTGGAGTCCGAGAACTTCGAGTCGATCCACAACCACTCCGCCTACGCGCTGATCGAGCGCGACAAGAAAGTCCCCGGCGGGCTCCTCTGACCCCGGATCCGCCGGAAGCGTGGACGCTCTCCCCTTCGATCCAGCCTCCCTCCAGGCTCTCACCTTCGACGTATTCGGCACCGTCGTCGACTGGCACGGCGGCGTGGTGCGGGACGGCCGGCGGCTCGCCCGCGGCCGCCGCCTTAAAGTGGACTGGAGCGCCTTCGCCAACGCCTGGCGCGCCAAATATGCGCCTTCCATGGACCGGGTGCGACGCGGGGAGCTGCCCTGGACCAAGATCGACGACCTGCACCGGATGGCCCTCGAGGAAACGCTGCAGGAGTTCGGCATCGGCTCCTTCACCGAGGAGGAGAAGGCCCAGCTCAATCTAGCGTGGCACCGGCTCGATCCCTGGCCGGACGCAGCCAAGGGACTGCGCCGGCTGAAGAAACGCTACATCGTCGCCACGCTCTCCAACGGCAACGTGCGGCTGCTGGTGGACATGGCCAGGCGCGCCGGGTTGCCTTGGGACTGCATTTTCTCCTCCGAAATCTTCCGGCGCTACAAGCGCGACCCAGAGGTCTACCTGGGTACCATCGACATGCTGAGCTTAAAGCCCCATCAGGTCATGATGGTGGCGGCCCACCAGGACGATCTGCGGGCCGCCCACGCCGTGGGCATGCGTACGGCCTTCGTGCGGCGGCCCCTGGAATACGGGGATCCGGGGAAGAAGGATCTGACCCCGGAGCCCGTGTTCGACCTGGTGGTGGACAGCCTGGAGGAGCTGGCGGAGCGGCTGGGAGCCTGAGGGCAAGACCCGGGGAAGTATCCAGGCTAGAAGCGCTTTTTCAGGGTCAGGGTGCTGCCCTCCTGGCGCATCTCCACCCGGTTGAGAAAGCTCATGCCCAGCAGGATGACCGGCAGGCTATCGCCTTCCTGGACCGCCGCGTCCACGTTGCGCAGCAGAACCTCTCCCACGCGCACCTCGTCCAGCTTGATCAGGTAGATCGGCACCGGCCCGTTGGCGGTGGACGCGTAGCGCTGCACGCCCCCTTGATAGTGGAGGCCGATGCGTTTCGCCTCCCGGCTGGGAATGGTTACCAGGGTCGCCCCGGTATCCACCACGAACTGCACCGGGGCGCCGTTGATCTGCCCGTTGGCGATGAAGTGGCCGCGCCCGTCGGAGATCAGGGTAGCACTGGCCCGGTCGCCGGTGGGACCGCCGCCGGTGACCGCCTGGCCCAATCCCACCGAGCGGCGCACCCCGTCCACTTCGATCACCGCCCGGGCGCTGTCGGCAGCGAGGAGCTTCACTCCCTCGGGCGTCGTCTCGCCTTCCCGCACCGTGCGCGGCTTGCCGCCGTTTACCACCATCACCGCCCGTCCCTTGGACAGGCCCACCACCTGGACATCGGTCGCGTAGGCAGCAAAGGGCGCCCATAGGACGAGCAACAGAATTCGACTAAAATGCCGCGACTTCACGAGCGAGACCCGGAGTCAGGGATGAAACCTGTCGCCATCTTTCGCCACCACCCCGCCGAAGGCCCGGGGTATTTTGCCACATACCTGGAACGCCACGGTATCGCCTGGACACTCGTCCGCATCGACGCCGGCGATCCCGTTCCCGCGGACCTCGCTAGGTTCTCCGGCCTCGCCTTCATGGGAGGGCCCATGAGCGTGAACGACGATCTGCCCTGGATACCGCCCGTGCTCGAGCGGATCCGCACCGCCGTGGAGCGCGGCATGCCGGTGCTGGGCCATTGCCTGGGCGGCCAGCTCATGGCCAAGGCCCTGGGCGGTCGGGTCACGCGGGCGCCGCAAAAGGAGATCGGATGGGGCGAGGTGACCCGCGCCGCCAACGCCGCGGCCGAGGAATGGTTCGCGGGACTGCCGGAGCGCTTTCTGTCCTTCCACTGGCACGGGGAGACGTTTTCCCTCCCTGAAGGCGCGACCCACGTGCTCTCGAGCCCCTTGTGCCAGAACCAGGGCTTCGCCCTCGGCAACAGCATCGCTTTGCAGTGCCACGTGGAAATGACCGAGGAGCTGGTGCGCGCCTGGTGCCAAGCGGGCAAGCGCGAGATCGAGGCCTCCCGCTCGAGCCCTGGCGTGCAGCCGCCGGAGGCCATGCTGCAAGACTTGGAGTCCCGGGTGAGCGCCCTGCACCGGGTCGCCGACGCAGTCTACGGGCGCTGGATCCGCAAACTGCAGGGATAGACAGCCATGTCGGCCACGCTGACCGCCCGCCGCTCCTGGCGCAATCAACTGCGGGACTGGATCGAAGGACCCCAGGTGCAGCGGCTGGTGACCGCCCTCATCGTGGTCAATGCCGTGACCCTGGGCATGGAGACCTCGCCCGCCCTGATGGCCGCCGCCGGTCCGCTGCTGGTGGCGCTGGACGCGGCCATCCTTTCCGTTTTCGTCGTGGAGATCGCCTTGCGCGTGATCGCCCGGGGCCCGGGATTCTTCCGCGACCCATGGAGCGTGTTCGATTTCGCGGTGGTGGCCATCGCCCTCGTCCCATCGAGCGGCCCCTTCTCGGTGCTGCGGGCCCTCAGGATCCTGCGGGTGCTGCGGTTGCTCTCCATCGTGCCGTCCATGCGGCGGGTGGTGACGGCGCTCCTCGCCTCGATCCCCGGCATCGGCTCCATCGCCGTGATCCTGCTCATCCTTTTCTACGTGTTCGCGGTGATCGCCACCAATCTGTTCGGCCAGGCCTTCCCGGAGTGGTTCGGCTCGATCGGCCTCTCCATGTACACTTTGTTTCAGGTGATGACCCTGGAGAGCTGGTCCATGGGAATCGCCCGGCCGGTGATGGAGAGATATCCTTACGCTTGGGCGTTTTTCATCCCCTTCATCCTGACCGCCACCTTCACTATGCTGAACCTGTTCATCGGCGTCATCGTCAACGCCATTCAGGTGCAGGAGAAGGAAATCCGGGAGGAAACCACCGCCGCGGTGGAGCACGCGGCGCGGGAGGTGGTGAGCGCCTCCCGGGCCGAGATCGAATCCCTGCGGGAGGAGCTGCGGGCGTTGCGGGCCCTGCTGGAGGCGCGTCTGCCCGCGGGCGCCGGCCAGAGGCAAGCGCCTAATCGCGGTAATTGGTGAACTGCAGGGGAAAGTCGGTCACCGACTTGCGCACGAGCTGGATCGCTTCCTGCAGCAGGTCCTTCTTCGCGCCGGAGACCCGTACGGCGTCGCCCTGAACGCTGGCCTGGACCTTGAGCTTGCTGTCCTTGACGAGCTTGACGATTCTTTTCGCCAGGTCGCTGTCCACCCCGACCCGGACGGTGACGACCTGCTTGACCTTGTTGCCACCGATGGCCTCCACCTTCTCCCGCTCCAGGCAGCGTACGTCGACGCCCCGTTTGGCGAGCTTGGCGAGCAGGATGTCGTTCACCTGGCCCAGCTTGAACTCGTCATCGGCATAGAGGGTAAGCTGGTACTCCGCCAGCTCCACCCGAGCGTCGGAGCCCTTGAAATCGAAGCGGGTGGAAATTTCCTTGTTCGCCTGGTCCACGGCGTTGCGCAGCTCCTGCTTGTCCACCTGGGAGACGATATCGAACGAGGGCATGGCCAATTTCCCCAAACAAGAAAGATAAGATCTGTGGCCCCATCATCTTCTGCTCTTCAGCTTCAGTTTCGCCGCGATGCGCATCCGTAGGGCGTTCAGCCGTATGAAGCCGGCCGCGTCGGCCTGGTTGTAGGCGCCCCGATCCTCTTCAAAGGTGGCGATAGTGGGATCGAAGAGGGAATCGGTGTCGGAGCCCCGACCTACCACGATCACGTTGCCTTTGTAGAGCTTTAAGCGCACCCAGCCGTTCACCGTCGCCTGGGAGGCGTCGATCAGCTCTTGCAGCAGCCGCCGCTCGGGGCTGAACCAGTAGCCGTTGTAGATGAGGGAGGCGTAGCGGGGCATGAGCTCGTCCTTGATATGGGCCACCTCCCGGTCCAGGGTAATGGACTCCATGGCGCGATGGGCCTTGAGCAGGATGGTGCCGCCCGGCGTCTCGTAGCAGCCTCGCGACTTCATGCCGACGTAGCGGTTCTCCACCAGATCGAGACGCCCGATGCCGTGCTTCGCTCCCAGCCGGTTGAGCGTGATCAGCACCTGGGCAGGCGTAAGTTTGCGGCCGTTCACCGCCACGCAGTCGCCATGCCGGAACTCGAGCTTCACGTACTCCGGCTTGTTGGGCGCCCGCTCCGGCGCCACGGTCCAGCGCCACATGGATTCCTCCGGCTCCTTCGCCGGATCTTCCAGGATGCGCCCCTCGTAGGAGATGTGCAGCAGGTTAGCGTCCATGCTATAGGGGGACCCCCCCTTTTTTTTCATTTCCACCGGGATGCCGTGCTTCCTGGCGTAGGCCATAAGCTTTTCCCGAGAGGTGAGGTCCCATTCCCGCCAGGGGGCGATCACTCGGATGTCGGGCGCGAGCGCGTAGTAGCCCAGCTCGAAGCGCACCTGGTCGTTGCCTTTGCCGGTGGCGCCGTGGGCTACCGCATCTGCCCGGGTCCTGCGCGCGATCTCGATCTGGCGTTTGGCGATCAAGGGCCGGGCGATGGAGGTGCCGAGCAGGTACTCGCCCTCGTAGACGGCGTTAGCGCGGAACATGGGAAACACGAAGTCCCGGGCGAACTCCTCCTTGAGATCCTCGATGTAGATCTCCTTGACACCCAGCTTCTTGGCCTTCGCCCTGGCAGGCGCGAGCTCCTCTCCCTGGCCGATGTCGGCGGTGAAAGTCACCACCTCGCAGCCATAGGTATCCTGGAGCCACTTGAGAATGACGGACGTATCCAACCCGCCGGAATAGGCGAGTACCACCTTTCTAACTTTGTTCATTTCGCTTTTGCTACGGATTAAAAATCGCCTGCCTGCCCCCCTTACCCATCCTCCAGGCGCCCGAGCAGCAGGTATTCCATGAGCGCCTTTTGGGTATGCAATCTGTTCTCCGCTTCGTCCCACACCACGCTTTGGGGGCCGTCGATCACTTCCGCGGTCACTTCCTCGCCCCGGTGGGCCGGCAGGCAGTGCATGAAAAGCGCATCGGGCCTGGCGAGCCGCATCATGCGGGCGTCCACCCGCCAGCGCTCGAACGCTTTGCGCCGCGCCTCGTCCTCCGCCTCGAAGCCCATGCTGGTCCACACGTCCGTGGTCACTAGGTCCGCGCCCCGGGCGGCGTCCATGGGGTCGGGGAAATGCTCGTAACGGCTCAGGTCGTCGATTCCGGCCCGCTCCGGCTCCACTTCGTAGCCCGGAGGGCTGGATACCTGGAGCTTGAAATCGAAGATGGCCGCTGCCTGCAGCCAGGTACGGCAGACGTTGTTGGCGTCGCCGATCCAGGCCACCGTCCTGCCCTGAATGGGGCCCCGGTGTTCGATGAAGGTGTAGATGTCCGCCATGATCTGGCACGGGTGGTATTGATTGGTGAGGCCGTTGATGACCGGTACCCGGGAGTGGGCGGCGAAGCGCTCCACGGTGGCCTGCTCGAAGGTGCGGATCATCACCAGGTCCACCATCCGCGACACCACCTGGGCCATGTCCTCCACCGGCTCGCCCCGTCCGAGCTGGGTGTCCCGGGTGTTGAGATAGATGGCCGCACCGCCGAGCTGGTGCATTCCCGCCTCGAACGACAGCCGCGTGCGGGTCGACTGCTTCTCGAAGATCATCGCCAGCGTGCGGTCGGTCAAGGTCTGGTGGGGCTCGTAGCGCTTGAACTTCTCCTTGATGTAGCGAGTGCGGCGGAACAGGTACTCGAACTCCGCGCGAGTGAAGTCTTTGAGCTCCAGGAAGTGTTTGATCGGCATCTCAGCTCGCGGCTTCGCGCGCCTCGTCCCGGAGAAATTCGGTCACCACGGCTACCACCGTGTCCACCACCTGCTGCGCCTGGGCCCGGTCGATGACCAGGGGCGGCAGCAACCGGATCACGCTGTCCGCCGTGACGTTGATGAGCACGCCGGACTCCATCGCCCATTGCACCAGCTCCTGGCAGGGCCGGTTGAGCTCAATGCCGATCATAAGGCCCTGCCCCCGCACCTCCACCACGCCGGGAATTCCGGAGAGGCGCTCCCTGAACGCCTGCAGCATGTACTCCCCCATGCTGGCCGCGTTGGCGAGCAGACCTTCCTCCTCCATGACCGCCAGGGTGGTCAGCGCTGCGGTGCAAGCGAGGGGCCCGCCGCCGAAGGTGGAGCCGTGGGTGCCGGGCTTGAACACACCCGCCGCGGCGCCCCGGGCGAGGCAGGCGCCCACGGGAACGCCGGAGCCCAGGCCCTTCGCCAGGGTCATCACGTCGGGGAGCATGCGGGTGTGCTGGAAGGCGAACCAGCGGCCGGTGCGGCCGATGCCGCACTGCACTTCGTCCAGCATGAGAAGCCACCCGAACCGGTCGCAGACGGCCCGCAGCCGCTCCAGGTAAGTCGCCTCCGGAACCTGCACCCCGCCCTCCCCTTGGAAGGGCTCTACCAGCACCGCCACCACGTTGCGGTTGTGCTCCCCCACCTGCTCCACTGCCCGCACGTCGTTGTACGGCACCCGCGCGAACCCCCCCAGCAGGGGCTCGAACCCGGCCTGAACCTTGCGGTTGCCGGTGGCGGTCAGGGTGGCCATGGTGCGCCCGTGGAACGCCCGCTCCATGACGATGATGGTGGGGGTTTCGATGCCCCGCCGGTGGCCGTAGAGGCGCGCCAGCTTGATGGCCGCCTCGTTGGCCTCGGCCCCCGAATTGCAGAAAAAGGCGTTGTCCATCCCGGACAGGGCGCACAGGCGTGCGGCCAGCTCCTCCTGCAGCGGGATGCAATACAGGTTGGAAGTGTGGATCAGGGTCTGGGCTTGCCGGCACAGGGCCTGGGCCAGTCTGGGATGGGCATGGCCGATGCCGCACACCGCCACGCCTGCCACTGCGTCCAGATAGCGCCGCCCTTCCGCGTCCCAAAGCCAGACGCCCTCCCCGCGGGTGAACGCCACGGGGAGTCGAGCGTAGGTATCCATCAGGTATTGCGACATCGCCGCACCAAAAAAGCAAATGCACACGGAAGCTTCCGCCGCCGTGTGCCCAAGTCGCACAATCCACCATATTGTGGCGGCAAGGGGGTCGCGGTGCAAGGGTCCGCCCCGAGCGCCGCCTCCGGCCCAGGCTCTGCGGACCGGGAGGGGAAAGGCGCCCCGACTCCCTGGCGCACGTCAGCGCCGGATCCGGCGCAAGCCCTTCTCCTCGCTGCCGGTGAGCACCCGCACGCAGGGCAGGTAACCGTCGTAGACGATGCCGTGCAGCTCCACCTTCTTGGGCGAGCGCAACAAGCCCACCAGGTACTGGACGATGTCCTGGGTGATCACCTGCCCGGGGACCAGGACCGGGATGCCGGGCGGGTAGGGCACGATCTGGTCGCAGGACACCCGGCCCGCGAGCTCCCCGTTCACCCGGTCCTTCTCGTCCAGCAGCGGCGCGATTTCCCCGCCGCAGTAGAAAGCGTCCCGCGGCAGGTATTTGAGCTGGGTGAAGCGGGGGATGTCGGGGGTCTGGTACAGCCGTTGGGGCGACCGCCCCTCCCGAGCGATGCGCATCAGGGCGTCGTAGAGCCGAGAGCACTTGCTGCGGGTCGTGCCGATGGTGAGGAGCAGCGTCAGGGTGTTGAAGGTGGACTTCTCCACCTGGATGTTGTAGCGGTCGAACAGCTCCCGCTGCAGCTCCTCCACCGTGAGCCCGCAGCGGGAGATGTCCACGGTGACCTTGGTCGGATCGAGCCTCACGTTGTCGTTCTTCACTTCCTCGGGCAGCAGGTCGTCCAGCTCCAGCACCCGGAACACGCCGGTGGAATTGATCTGTTCCCGCAGCTCCGCGGCCAGCTCCAGCGTGCGCTTGAGGAGCTTGTAGCCCTCCATCACCGCCTGCTTGCGCCCCACGTCCAGGCTGGCGATCATGGCGTACTGGGGGCTCGTGGAAGTATGCATGTTGAAATTCTCCCGGAACAGGTGCTCGTTGAAGTCCGGGTCGTTGACGTGGATCATGCTGGCCTGGGAAAAGGCGGAAAGCACCTTGTGGGTGGACTGGGTGGCGTAGTCCGCCCCCGCCTCGAGGGCCGTGGGCCGCAGGGAAGGATGGAAGCGGGCATGGCCGTACCACGCCTCGTCGATGATCACCTTGATGTTGCAGGCGTGGGCCGCCTCCACGATGGGGGCTAGGTCGTAGCGCAGCCCGTCGTAGGTGCACGAGGTGAGGATCATGGCCTCTGCGTCCGGATGCTCCTCGATCGCCTTCAGGATGGTCTTCTTGGGCACCGGCCCGTAGACTCCGTACTTCTTGTTGACCGAGGAGTCCATGTAGATGGGGTGGGCCCCGGACAGCACCACGCCGTGGTGCACGGATTTGTGGCAGTTACGGTCCAGGAGCAGCTTCTCCCCCGGCGCCAGCAGGGTCTGGAAGATCACCTTGTTGGCGGTGGAGGTGCCGTTGGTGGCGAAGAAGGTGCGCCGGGCCCCGAACGCCTTGGCCGCCATCTCCTGGGCGTCCCGGATCACCCCGGTGGGCTCCATGAGGGAGTCCAGCATGGGCACCGACACCGAGAGGTCGGCGTCGAAGATGTGCTCGCCCATGAACTCGTAGAAATCGTTGACCCAGGGGCTGCCGCGCAGGGAATCGCCCGAGGAATGGCCGGGCGTGTGCCAAGCGTCCTTGGCCATGAGCACGTAGTTCTTGAGCTGGTCGTAGAAGGGCGTGCGCGCCTTCTCCTGGATCTGGGCGGAGAGGATCCGGTACCAGCCGTTGTAGTCCCGTTCTTCGCGGTAGAAGTAGCCGTCCACCGCCTCGCTGAACAGGGCGTCCACCACCTCGTCCTCCTGCTCCTGGGAAATCAAGATGTAGACGTCCAGCTCGGGCCGGAAGCGGGTGATGCGTTGCACCAGCTCCAGCGCCGACATCTGCAGCGAGCGCTGGCCGTTGGATTCGGCCTTGAGGGTGTAGAGCCGGTCGTCCACCACCACCGCCTGGATGTCCCCGTCCTCCTCGATCTGGTGCAGGGCTTCCAGGGCCGTGGTGACGCCGACGAAAGTCAGCCCGTAGGGATTTTCCAGGGTGCGGGCGGCCGCGTTGAGGCCCTTGATGATTTCCTTGAGGACCAGGTTCTCGTCGTTGATCACCAGGACGCGGCTGACCGGCTTTTTCATAGGGTGGAACGACCCCCTTACCGCAAAAATGCGCCTTTATGCGCCAAAACTCGGGCGAACGCAACCCCTCCCTCCCGCGAGGGGCGGCCTGCAACCAAAATCGTTATACTTGAATCCAAAAGATTGAGAGATTGCCCAGGCAGCGCAGGGATCTCCCCTGGCGCCCGGTCCAGGAGACCGCACCGGATCGACTTTCCCGCTTATGCGAACCCGCCTCGCCTTGCTGCTGCCCCTCCTGCTGGGGGTGCTGGCGTGGACCGCCGGCGCCGTCCCCAAGGAGGAGCCCGAGGTCGCCCCCGAGAAGAAGGCGCGGGCTCCGGTGGTGGTCATGTCCTTCCAGGGGCCCATCGGCCCGGCCATCGCCGACTATGTCTCCCGCGGGCTCGGCTTTGCCCAGCGGGAAGGGGCCGAGCTGGTGGTGCTCCAGATGGACACCCCGGGGGGCCTCGACACCTCCATGCGCCAGATCATCAAGGACATCCTGGCTTCCCCGGTCCCGGTGGCCGTCTTCGTCGGCCCTCGGGGCGCCCGCGCCGCTAGCGCGGGGACCTACATCCTCTACGCCAGCCACATCGCCGCCATGGCCCCAGGCACCAACCTGGGCGCCGCAACCCCGGTGCAGATCGGCGGCGTGCCGGAACCCCAGAAACCCGAGCAGCCGGCCGGCGAAAAAGACAAGGAGACGAAGGACGAGAAGAAGGGGAAAAAGGCCGACGACAAGGGGCAAAAGAGCGAAAAGCCCCCTTCCTCGGCCGACGCCATGCGGGCCAAGCAGATCCACGACGCCGCAGCCTACATCCGCGGCCTTGCCCAGCTCCGGGGACGCAACGTGGAGTGGGCAGAAAAAGCGGTGCGGGAAGCCGTGAGCCTGTCGGCCGAGGAGGCGGCCAGGATCAACGTGATCGACCTGGTGGCCGACGACGTCACCGACCTGCTCAAGAAGCTGCACGGCCGGGCGGTGGAGGCCGCGGGGCAGAAGCGCGTCCTGCAGCTCGCCGAGGCGTCGCGGCTGGAGTACCTCCCCGACTGGCGCACCAAGCTGCTGGCCGTCATCACCGATCCGAGCGTGGCCTACATCCTGATGCTGATCGGCATCTACGGCCTGTTCTTCGAGTTCTCCAACCCCGGGTTCGTGCTGCCCGGGGTGGTGGGCGCCATCTGCCTGCTGCTCGCCCTGTTCGCCTTTCAACTGCTGCCGATCAACTACGCGGGCCTGGCGCTGATCCTGCTCGGGCTCGCCTTCATGATCGGGGAGGCGTTCCTGCCCAGCTTCGGCGTGCTGGGCATCGGGGGGCTCATCGCGTTCGTGATCGGCTCTATCATGCTGATCGACACCGAGGTGCCGGGCTACGGCATCCCCTGGGAGCTGATCGGGATCTTCACCGCCATCAGCGCCGCGTTCCTGGCCATCGTGCTGAGCATGGCTTTCCGGGCCCGCAAGCGGCCGGTGGTAAGCGGCGCCGAGGAAATGGTGGGTGCCTTGGGCGAGATGCTGGAAGACGCTCCCGGCGGAGAGGGGCTGGCGCGGGTGCACAGCGAGATCTGGCGGGTGCGGGCCGCGCAGCCCTTGCGCCGCGGCCAGCGGGTGCGCGTCACGGCCATGAAGGACCTGGTGCTGGACGTGGCGCCGGTGGATTCCAACTGACGAAGGGAGGAAAGAAACAATGCCTTTGTTTCCGGAAATCGGTTTAGGCGGCTTCCTGATTCTCCTCGCCGTGCTGGTGATCGCCTCGTTCCGCATCCTGCGGGAATACGAGCGGGGCGTGGTCTTCATGCTGGGACGGTTCTGGAAAGTGAAGGGCCCGGGCCTCATCCTGGTGATCCCCGGCATCCAGCAAATGGTACGGGTAGACCTGCGCACGGTCACCATGGACGTGCCGAGCCAGGACGTGATCTCCCGCGACAACGTCTCTGTCAAGGTCAACGCAGTCATCTACTTCCGGGTCGTGGATCCGCAGAAGGCCATCATCCAGGTGGAGAACTTCCTGGTGGCCACCAGCCAGCTCGCCCAGACGACGCTGCGGGCGGTGCTCGGCAAGCACGAGCTGGACGAGATGCTGGCCGAGCGGGAGAAGCTCAACGTGGACATCCAGCAGACCCTGGACGTGCAGACGGACGCTTGGGGCGTGAAGGTGTCCAACGTGGAGATCAAGCACGTGGACCTGAACGAGTCCATGGTGCGGGCCATCGCCCGCCAGGCGGAGGCCGAGCGGGAGCGGCGGGCGAAGATCATCCACGCCGAAGGGGAGCTGCAGGCGGCGGAGAAGCTGCTCCAGGCTGCCCAGATGCTGGCGCGTCAGTCGGAAGCGATGCAGCTTCGATACATGCAGACCCTGACCCAGATCGCCGGCGACAAGTCCCACACCATCGTGTTCCCGCTGCCGGTGGACATCATCTCCCTCATGACCGAGACCATGAGGCGGGCCAGGGAGCAGCGCCCGGTCGCCTAGGCCACCTCCAAAAGCGAGCGGCCCGGAAGATTCCGGGCCGCTCGCGCTTCAACCCTTGAGCCGCGGGGTAACTCAGGTCATGGCCTTGATGGCGTGGGCCAGCCGGCTCTTGTACCGGGCTACGGTGTTCTTGTGAACGATGTCCTTGTCCGCGATCCGGTCCACCGTGCTCATACACTGGCGGAACTCCGCTTCGGCGGCCGCCTTGTCCCCCGCCTGGATGGCCTTGCGGACTTTCTTGATGGCGGTGCGAAACTCGGAGCGCAGGGACATGTTGCGCAGGCGCCGCCTCACGGCCTGCCGGGCCCGCTTGCGCGCTTGTGCGGTATTGGCCATGGAAAAATGCCTAAGGTCCTGTTGGAAAGGGGCGAATGATAAGGAAATCGGCCCGCTTTGGCAAGGCGCGGGGAAAGCCCTTCTGGGCGAATCCGGGAACTAGAACGCCATCCGCCCTCGCCCGCCCGGTGTCTCTGGATTATCATCGCTCGAGCCTTCCGCCCTCGGCCGAGCGTCCCCGCTTCCTCCATGAATCTTCTGCGCGCCGTCGCCACCGTGAGCAGCATGACGCTGCTCTCCCGGATTCTCGGCTTCGTGCGCGACGTGATCATCGCCCGGGTGTTCGGCGCGGGGCTCGCCACCGACGCTTTTTTCGTCGCCTTCCGCATTCCCAATCTGCTGCGGCGCCTGTTCGCTGAGGGGGCGTTCTCCCAGGCCTTCGTACCGGTGCTGGCGGAGTACCGCAACCGCCATGGCCACCAGGCGATGCGGGAGCTGGTGGACCGGGTGGCGGCGGTGCTCGGTCTCGCCCTGGCGGTGGTGATCCTGCTTGGGGTGGCCGCCGCCCCCCTCATCATCTACGTGAGCGCCCCCGGCTTCTCCGCCACGCCGGAGCGTTTCGAGCTGACCGTGCAGCTCCTGCGCATCACCTTTCCGTACATCGGCTTCATCTCCCTGACCGCCCTGGCCGCCGGCGTCCTCAACACCTACAGCCGCTTTTCGGTGCCCGCCTTCACGCCGGTGTTGCTCAACCTCTCTTTCATCGCCGGCGCTCTGTGGCTCGCCCCCCTCCTCGATCCGCCCGTCCTGGCCCTGGCCTGGGCGGTGTTCATCGGCGGCCTGGCCCAGCTCCTGTTCCAAGTCCCCTTCCTGGTCCGGCTCGATCTGCTGCCCCGCTTCCGCTGGCGCCCGGACGATCCCGGCGTCCGGCGCATCCTAGAGCTCATGGCGCCGGCCCTTTTCGGCGTGTCCATCGGCCAGTTGAGCCTCCTCATCAACACCATCTTCGCTTCGTTCCTGGTCACGGGCAGCGTCTCCTGGCTCTATTACGCCGACCGCTTGATGGAGTTTCCCACCGGGCTCCTGGGCGTGGCCCTCGGCACGGTGCTGCTGCCGAGCCTCTCTAAGCACCACGCCGACCGGAATCCCGAGGAATACTCTAGGCTCCTCGATTGGGGGTTGCGCCTCACCGCGGTCCTCACCCTGCCCGCGGCCGTCGCCCTGGCGGTGCTTTCCGCGCCCCTGATCGCTACCCTGTTCCACCACGGCCAGTTCGGCGCGGAAGACGTCTGGATGACCCGGCGGGCGCTCGTCGCCTACAGCGTGGGCCTGACCGGGCTCATCCTGGTCAAGGTGCTGGCACCGGGTTTCTACGCCCGCCAGGACATCCGCACGCCGGTGCGCGCCGCCGTGGTGACCCTGTTCGCCACCCAGGCCATGAACCTGGCCTTCATCTTTCCCCTAAAGCACGCGGGCCTGGCGCTGGCGATTAGCCTGGGGGCCTGCTTGAACGCGGCGCTCCTGTACCGGCAGCTACGCCGGCAGGGGATCTACCGGCCCGGGGCGGGCTGGGGGTGGTTTCTCGCCAAGATCGCCGCGGCGCTCTCGGCCATGGCGGTCGTGCTGTGGTTCGGAGCGGGGCCCGACGCCGCGTGGCTCGCAATGTCCGCAATGCAGCGCACCGCCCGGCTGGCGGCCGTCATCGCCACCGGGGCGGCCACCTATTTCGCCACCCTATGGCTGCTCGGGTTCCGGCTGGCCCACTTCTCCCGGCGGGCCGCCCATTGAGCCTTCGGTCAATGGTTGAAAAACCATCGAACTCAAGCGCCCCTCGCCTGCTTGAGCAGGCTCCTCACGGTGCTCGAAACTACCACTTCGCCGCTGCGGGCGTAGCGCTCGTGGTTGTCCTCGATGTCCTTCAAGTCGTAAAGGTAATTCACCATGATCCCCAGGGACTGCTTGAGGCCCTTGGGAGAGGCGTCGGCCAGCCAGTTGATCCGCTCCAGGCGCGCCCCGTTGCCCAGGTGAAAGCGCGCCACGGGATCCATCGGGCGGTTGCCCTCCTTAACTTCCACCAGGTAGCGGGCGCAAAGGCGGACGAGGGGGGCCCGCAGGGCCTCCTGGGCCGGCGCCTGTTGCACCCATTCGTTTCCGGACAAAAGCTTGCGCAGCCCCGTCTCCGCGTCCGCCTCGCCGCTCGCCTCCGCGACGCGCTTCGCCTCCGGGGCCGTCAGAACCGGCTCGGGTTTCTCCAGGAGCGCCGTCAGCCAGCGGCGGAAGAAGGGCACGGGCGACAGGGTGGCGAAGGTCTTGAGGTTCGGCAGCTCCTCTCGCAGGTCGTCGATCACCCGCTTCAGCAGGAAATGGCCGAAACTCACCCCCCGCAGGCCCGGCTGGGTGCTGGAGATGGAATAGAACACGGCGGTGTCCGCCTTGCGGGGATCGACGGCGGGCACCCGCTCGTCCAGCAGGGCGTGGATGCTGGCGGCGATGCGCCGCACCAGCGCCACCTCGACGAAGATCAAGGGCTCGTCGGGCATGCGGGGATGGAAAAAGGCGTAGCAGCGGCGGTCCCCGTCCAGCCGGTGCCGCAAGTCGCTCCAAGAGCGGATCTCGTGGACCGCCTCGTAGGCGAACAATTTTTCCAGCAGCATCGCGGGAGACTCCCAGGTGATGCGCCGCAGGTCCAGGAAGCCCACGTCGAACCAGCTCGCCAGCAGCCCCTCCAGTTCCCGGCCCAGGACGGAGAGCTCCGGCGCATCCCGCACCAAGCGCAGCACGTCGGCCCGTAAGTCCACGAGGAACTTCACTCCCTGGGGGAGGGCGTTGAACTGGGTGAAGATGCGAAGCCGGGGCGGCTGCAACGCCTCCGCCAGCCGGGCGGCAGCCAAGGCCCGGTCGCCTTCAGGCGTGCGCCGGTAAGCGTCGATGGCCCGATCCACCGCCGCCAGGTCGGGACCGAACTCCCGGGCCAGGAGTCGCAGAAACTCCCGCCGCCCCGGATCGGGAAGGGCGAGATAGGTCTCCCCGATCTCGGCCGCCCGGGCCCGAGCGGAGACCTGGCCCCCCACTTCCTGGACGCACTCGGTGAGGGTATGGCGCAGGCGCGCAAGCTGGCGCGGGCTCAGATGGCGGGCCGCGTCCGCCTCCTCATTCCCGCGGGCCGAGGAGGCGACCTCCTGCCACAGTTCCCGCAAGCTTCTCCAGCCTCGGGCCAGAAATCCTGAACGCTCGACGTCTTCCACGGGATGCTCCGTCATCGCGGGCGTGCGCCGCTGCTTCCCGCCGGCGGCGGTCGAACCCGCTTCGTGAACCTAAGCAACGCCCATGCCCGCCAGGAAGACCGGGGAAAGCGCCCCAGGGTTCCCTCGGGGGTGGATCAAAGCTCGAAGCCCGAGGCCCGGCGCTCAAAGCTGGTAGTCGCTGCCGCGTCCGGCCAAAGTGGCCTCCACCACTTGCCGCGACAAATGGGGGGCGAAGAGTTGGATGAAGTCATAGATGTAGCCCCGCAGATACGCCCCCCGCCGCAGGGCGATGCGGGTCACGCTGGACTCGAACAGATGGCTCGCGTCGAGGGCTTTGAGACTCTTGTCCTCTTGGGGATCGTAGGCCATGCGGGCCACGATGCCAATGCCCAGGCCCAGCCTCACGTAGGTCTTGATCACGTCCGCATCGATAGCGGTCAGCACCACGTTGGGCTTCAAGCCCCGTTGCTCGAACGCCCGCTGGATCTGGGAGCGCCCGGTGAAGGCGAAGTCGTAGGTGATGAGGGGATAGCGGGCGATCGCCTCCAGGGTGAGCGTCGATTCCTTGAGCAGAGGGTGACGGGGTGGCGTCACCACGCAATGATTCCACTGGTAGCAGGGCAGCGTCACTAGTTTGTCGTAGAGGGCGAGGGATTCGGTGGCGATGGCCAGATCCGCCTCCGCCGCGATGACGGCTTCGGCGATCTGCTGGGGGTTGCCCTGCTTGAGGCTCAACCTGACCTGGGGGTACTGGGCGCGGAATTCCTGGATCACCGGCGGAAGCGCATAGCGGGCCTGGGTATGGGTGGTGGCGATCACCAGGTTGCCGCTCGCCTGGGCGCTGTATTCCTCACCCACCCGCTTCAGGTTCTCCACTTCGTCGAGAATGCGGCGGGCGATGGCGAGGGCCGCCTCCCCGGGCGGGGTGATCTCCGTGATGCGCTTGCCTTTGCGCACGAATAGCCGCACGCCCAGCTCCTCTTCCAGCATCCGGATCTGCTTGCTGATGCCAGGCTGGGAGGTATAGAGGGCGTTGGCCGCCTCGGAGACGTTCAGGCCCTGCTTGGCCACCTCGCAGAAATAACGCAACTGCTGCAGCTTCATGTCAGGTCAAATACCAGTAAGTTATTAAAGTCTAACACAATATTCTTTGCCAGTATTAACCCTCCTGCTACCATGCTCACGGCCCTAGAGCCGGCGACTCTTGTTTCGCCTTCTCGAGAAGCGAAAAACAGAATCCGTGGTCCGGTGTACGGCGAGATGAATCGGCGCCCGGAGGACGAAAGGGCGCCCCGGGGCGAGGAAGCGCCGCTCCCGAGGCGGCCCAGGGACCGGGAAAGAATGCGCGGCAAAGTCTATTTCGTAGGGGCCGGACCAGGGGCCCCCGACCTGATCACGGTGCGTGGAGCGCGCCTTCTGGCCCAGGCGCACATCGTGTTCCACGACGCCCTGGTGCACCCGGACATCCTGGCGTTGGCGCCGCAGGCGAGGATCGTGAACGTGGGCAAGCGCCACAACGGCGCGGCGGTGGACCAACGCTTCATCCATCGCAGCCTGGCCCAGGCGGCGCGCCGCTGTGCCGTGGTCGTGCGCCTCAAGGGAGGCGACCCAACCCTGTTCGGCCGGCTCCAGGAGGAAATCGAAGCCCTTGAGTCCCAGGGAATCCCGTACGAGGTGGTCCCCGGGGTCACCGCGGCCACCGCGGCCGCCGCCGCTCTGGGCGTCTCTCTTACCCGACGGGGATCCGGCCGCAGCATCGCCCTCGTGACGCCCCGCGTCGGCCGGGGGGAGACCCCGACCGACTGGGCCGCTGGGGCGGCCGCGGCGGACACCTTGGCCATCTACATGGGAGCGAGCCAGGCGGCCCAGGTCGCCGCCACCTTGATTGCCCAAGGAAAACCCGCCGCCACGCCCGTCGCCCTGGTAGAAAACGCCACCCTGGACGGGGAGCGCCATCTCCTGACTACCCTCGGAGCGCTCCTGGAGGGCATTCCCCTGGAGACCCAGGGCCCAGTCCTGATCCTGGCAGGCCGGGCGGCCGAAGCCCTCGCTGCACGAGCTCTCCAGACGGAAACGCTTCCCCTTCCCCTCTTGCTGTCCCATTGAGCCCGCGGTAAATGGTTGACTAACCCCTTACCCTTGTCGAGGGCCGAGCGTCGTCAAGCATTTTTTAGGATGCCGGTTAAGGCAGGCCCCCCTTCGCCCCAAAAAGCTGGACCAGCGGGGCGAAAACACGCTATCATTCAAGCTTTTATTCCATTCGATGGTCATCCGCCGCGGCATACCGCGCGCCTCGATCGGACCCCTGGCCCTCACGATCGGGAATTTCGATGGGGTCCACCTGGGCCACCAGGCCATGCTCTCGCGCCTGGTGGCGGCGGCGCGCGCCCTGGGAATGCCCGCCTGCGTGATGACCTTCGAGCCCCATCCGCGGGAGTTCTTCGCTCCCGACCAGGCGCCCGCCCGGCTCACCAGCCTGCGGGAGAAGCTGGAGCTGCTGGGCCGCACCGGCATCGACCGGGTGCAGATCGTGCGCTTCGACTACCGTTTCGCCCAGGTGAGCGCGGAGCTTTTCGTCACCCAGGTGCTGCACCAGGCGCTGGGGGCCCGCTGGGTACTGGTGGGAGACGACTTCCGTTTCGGCGCCCGGCGGGCGGGCGACTTCGCCATGCTGGTTCGCCTGGGCCGGGAGTTGGGCTTCCGGGTGGAAGCCATGTCCACGGTGAGCGTGGGGGGCTTACGGGTTTCCAGCACCGCGGTGCGCGAGGCGCTGGCCCTCGGGGATCTGGACACGGCGCGCCGGCTCCTCGGCCGGCCCTACAGCATCAGCGGCCGGGTGGTGGACGGCCAAAAACTGGGCAAGAAGCTCGGCTTTCCCACCGCCAACGTGCTCATGAAGCACAATCGCCCGCCCCTCATGGGCATCTTCGCGGTAGAAGTAGAAGGCATCGAGGCGCGGCCGATGCGGGGGGTGGCGAGCCTGGGAATGCGACCCACCCTCCATGACCAGGGGCGCCCCACCCTGGAAGTGCACCTGCTCGATTTCGACCGCCTGATCTACGGCAGGCACCTGCGGGTCAACTTTCTCGCCAAGCTGCGGGACGAGGAAAAGTATCCGGACCTGGAGAGTCTCGCTCGCCAGATCGCCCGCGACGTGGAGCAGGCCCGCCAGCTTTTTGCCGCTATGGACCAGACCCAGCCCGCGGTGCGCTAACCGCCCGACGGCCGCCCGTTCAATGAAAAGACACCCTCGCCCATGACCGACTACAAAAAGACGCTGAACCTTCCCGAGACTCCCTTCCCCATGCGCGGCGAGCTGGCCCGGCGCGAGCCCGCGATGCTCAAACGCTGGCAGGAAAAGCGCCTCTACCAGCGCCTCCGGGAAGCCGCCCGCGGCCGGCCGAAGTTCATCCTCCACGACGGCCCGCCCTACGCCAACGGGGACATCCATATCGGCCACGCGGTCAACAAGATCCTCAAGGACATCATCATCAAGAGCAAGGCGCTGGCGGGATTCGACGCCCCTTACGTGCCGGGATGGGACTGCCACGGGCTGCCCATCGAGCATCAGGTGGAAAAGCAGCACGGGAAGCATCTGCCGCCCGCCCGGTTCCGGGAGCTGTGCAGGCAATACGCCGCCGCCCAGGTCAAGCGCCAGAAGGCGGACTTCATCCGCCTGGGGATCCTGGGGGACTGGGATCATCCCTACCTCACCATGGACTACAAGACGGAGGCCGACATCATCCGCGCTTTCGGCCAGATCCACCGCAATGGCTACCTCCAGCGGGGGGAGCGGCCGGTCAACTGGTGTCTGGAATGCGGATCCGCCCTGGCGGAGGCGGAGGTGGAGTACGAGGACCGCACGTCTCCCGCCATCGACGTGGCCTTCCCGGTGGCGGACCTCGGGACCCTCGCCCGGGCGCTGGGCTTGCCCTCCTTGAGCGAGCCCGCCTACGCCGTGATCTGGACCACCACGCCCTGGACCTTGCCGGCGAACCAGGCCGTCGCCGTGCACCCGGAATTCACTTACGCGCTGATCCAAACCCCCGGGGGACTGCTGATTCTGGCCCAGGACCTGGCGGAAGCGTGCATTAAGCGCTACGGATACGAATCGGTGGAAGTCTTCGCCCGCTTCAAGGGCGCACGCCTCGAGGGCATCCCCCTCAGGCACCCGTTCTATGATCGGCGGGTGCCCCTCATCTGCGCGGAGCATGTCACCCTGGAGGCGGGCACGGGCCTGGTGCACACGGCCCCCGCCCACGGCCTGGAGGACTTCGTCATCGGCAGCCGCTACGGCTTGCCGGTGGACAACCCCGTGGGCGACGACGGCCGCTTTTCCCCCGCCATGCCCCTGGTGGGGGGGCTCTCGGTATGGGACGCCAACCCGGTGATCATCGAAGTGCTAGAGAAAAACGGGGCACTGCTGCACCGGGAAACCGTCCGGCACAGCTATCCCCACTGCTGGCGCCACAAGACCCCCATTATCTTCCGCGCCACCACCCAGTGGTTCATCATGATGGACACCGACACCCACCGCGGGCCGGACGGGGCGCCGCGGGAGCATCGGAGGCTGCGGGAGGTGGCCCTGGAGGCCGTGGCGGCGACCCGCTTTTTCCCGAGCTGGGGCCGGGCGCGGCTGGAGGCCATGATCCAGAACCGCCCGGACTGGTGCGTCTCCAGGCAGCGCAATTGGGGCGTGCCGATCCCTTTCTTCGTGGACCGGGAATCCGGCGAGCTGCACCCGCGCACCCTCGAGCTGCTGGAGGAGGTCGCCCGGCGGGTGGAGGCGCGCGGCATCGAAGCCTGGTTTTCCCTGGATGCGACGGAGCTGCTGGGACCGGAGGCGGATCGCTATCAGAAGCTCACCGACATCCTGGACGTGTGGTTCGATTCCGGCGTGACCCACGACACGGTGTTGAAGCGGCATCCCGAACTCGCCCATCCGGCTGACCTCTACTTGGAGGGCTCCGACCAGCACCGGGGCTGGTTCCAGTCGTCCCTGCTTACCGGCGCGGCCATCGACGGCCGCGCCCCTTACCGGGCGCTCCTCACCCACGGCTTCGTGGTGGACGGGGAAGGCCACAAGATGAGCAAGTCGCGGGGCAACGTGATCGCCCCGCAAGAGGTGGCGGGAACCCTGGGCGCCGACATCCTGCGGCTGTGGGTGGCAGCCACCGATTACTCCGGCGAGCTTTCCATCTCCGACGAGATCCTGAAGCGGGTGGTGGAGATGTACCGACGCATCCGCAACACCCTGCGCTTCCTGCTGGCCAACGTGTCCGACTTCGATTCCCGCCGCCATAGCCTGCCCGTGGAGGAATGGCTGGAGATCGACCGCTACGCCCTGGCGCTGCTCGCCGCCCTTCAGCGCTCAGTGATAGACGACTACGAGCGCTACGAATTCCACTTGATCGTGCAGAAGCTCCATCACTTTTGCTCCGAGGAGCTGGGAGCCTTCTATCTCGATATCCTCAAGGACCGGCTTTACACGACGGGGCGCGACAGCAGGCCGCGCCGCGCGGCGCAGACCGTCCTGCACCACATGGCCCACAGTCTGCTGCGGCTATTCGCGCCCATCCTGTCGTTCACCGCCGAGGAGGCTTGGGAGGTCCTCACCGGCGCGCCCGAGGACAGCGTGTTCCTGCACCAATGGCACCAGCTTCCTGAGATCCCGGATCCGGAGCGGCTCATGGCTCGCTGGGCCAGGATCCGGGAGGTGCGCTCGGCCGTGCAAAAGCACCTGGAGAACCTGCGGGTCGAGGACAGGATCGGCTCCTCCCTGCAGGCCAGCGTGGAGATCCGCGCCCGGGGCGAGACGTACGACGTCCTCGCCTCCCTGGGAGACGACCTGCGGCTCGTGCTCCTCACCTCCCACGCGGTCGCGGTCCGGGTCGACCGGGCCGAGGACGAAGGCGTTTCGGCGGTGCCGATCCCCCATCCCAAGTGCGAGCGTTGCTGGCATTATCGCGCCGACGTGGGCTGCCACCCCGACCACCCCACCCTTTGCGGGCGCTGTATCGCGAACCTTTTCGGCGCCGGCGAGCCCCGGGTTTATGCGTGAGCGACAAATCTACCGGCAAGGGGGCGGCCGGTCCTACCGCACGGCGGCGCTGCTGGTGGCGGGGATCGTCCTGGTCGTGGACTTCCTGACCAAGCGCTGGATCGAGGCGAGCTTCGCCCCTGGCGCCGTGGTCCCGGTGACCCCCTTCTTCAACCTGGTACTGACCTTCAACCGGGGCGCCGCCTTCAGCCTATTCGCCGACGCGTCCGGCTGGCAGCGGGAATTTTTCATCGGCATCGCCGTGGCCGCGTCGGCCTCGATCCTTTACCTGCTCCGTCGCCACCGGGGAGAGTTTCTCTTCTGCCTGGCCCTGGGACTGATCTTGGGCGGGGCGCTGGGAAACCTGTGGGACCGGATCACCCTGGGTCACGTGGTGGATTTCCTCGACTTCCACCTGGCCGGCTACCACTGGCCCGCCTTCAACGTGGCGGATGCGGCGATCACATGCGGGGCGATGACGCTGCTGTGGGACGCCTTCCGCGGAAGCCGGAGGCGCCGGTGAGCATGTCCGGCCGGCGGGTGGCCTGCAGCGGCGACCGGGTAAGCCTGCACTATCGGCTCGCGGCCGCCGACGGGACCGAGATCTCGACCACTTTCGGGGAGACCCCCGTCCTCCTCACCTTGGGCACGGGCGAGCTTCACTCGAGCCTGGAGCGGATCGTGCTCGGCCTCGCCCCGGGCGAGCGGCGGACGGTCTTTCTCGCGGCGGCGGAAGCCTTCGGCTTGAGCCGGCCCGAGCTGGAGCAGACCCTTCCCCGGGAAGTCTTTCCCGCCGAGGTGGCGCCGGAGCCGGGCCGGCTCCTGGAGTTCACCCTCCCGAGCGGGGATACCTTGTCCGGCGTCGTGTGTCGGGTGGAAAAAGACACGGTCACCGTGGATTTCAACCACCCTTTGAGCGACTGCGACGTGATTTTCGAGGTGGAGCTGGTGGAAATCCTGGAATAGCCGCGCCGCGACCGGGGTATCCTCCGGCGCCGGCATAGGCTAGCATCGACTTTTGCAACCTTTCGGATCACTTTTATGGACGTTCTTCTCGCCAATCCCCGCGGTTTCTGCGCCGGCGTCGACCGGGCGATCGAAATCGTCGAGCGGGCGCTCGCTCTCTATGGCGCGCCGGTTTACGTGCGCCACGAAGTGGTCCACAACCGCTACGTGGTGGACGACCTGCGTCGCAAGGGGGCGATCTTCGTGGAAACCCTGGAAGAAGTGCCTCCGGGCAGCGTGGTCATCTTCAGCGCCCATGGCGTGTCCCAGGCGGTGCGTCGTGAAGCGCAGGCCCGGGATCTGCGAGTGCTGGACGCCACCTGCCCGCTGGTGACCAAGGTCCACGTGGAAGTGGCCCGCATGCGGGCCCAGGGGCGGGAAATCGTCATGATCGGCCACCGCGGCCATCCCGAGGTCGAGGGCACCATGGGGCAGTGCGAAGGCGGCATCTATCTGGTCGAATCCGTCGAGAACGTGGAGCGGCTTCGAGTGGCGGACGAAAACAACCTGGCCTTCGTCACCCAGACCACTCTCTCGGTGGACGACACCCTGAAGATCGTGGCGGCGCTGAAAAAGCGCTTCCCACGCATCGTGGGCCCCCGCAAAGACGACATCTGCTACGCCACCCAGAACCGCCAGGACGCGGTGAAGCTCCTGGCCAGCCAGTGCCCGGTGATCATCGTGGTGGGCTCGCCCAACAGCTCCAACTCCAACCGCCTGCGGGAGGTGGCGCAAAGCGCCGGCGCCCGGGCCCACCTGGTGGACTCCGCCCAGGAAATCCAACCGGCCTGGGTGCAGGGGCAACCCCGGATCGGCGTCACCGCCGGGGCATCGGCGCCGGAGCTGCTGGTGCGCCAGGTGGTCGCCCGCCTGCGAGAATTGGGGGCGGACCAGGTGATCGAGCTGGAAGGCATCGAGGAAGCGGTCACGTTCCCCCTGCCCCGATCGTTGTTGTCCGCCAGCGCGGAAGGATAGCTCGACGGCGGTCGGGCACCCAGGCATGGTGCTTGAGCGAAGCCTGCCTGCGCCGCACGGGTCGCGGAAGGCGGGCGAAACGCGCCGAACGACGTCAGCGAACGGTGCGCCGAAGCGCACCGTGCTACCAAAAAACTACTTGATCAACTCCCGCCAGGAGATCTTGCGGCCGCCCCCGCCGCCGCCCCCCGTGTGCACGCCCAGCGTTTCCTTGTTCCCGGCGGCGCCGGTGGTGATGACCTTGAGCTGGCCGCTGGGAAGCCGCACGATCACCATGCCCACGGCCAGGGTGTTGCCCGGCAGCTTGGTCGCCACAATGTGGGACGGGGCCGTCGCCACGTAGCCGCCCGTGGCATAGTTAAACTGGTAGATCCAGCTTTCCCCTCCCACCGTGCAGGGCGTCGCGCTGGGAATGTTACTCGCCACCACCAGGGTTCCCAGCACGAGTTGGGGATCCAGGTTGACCCGCTCGCCCGGGGACAAATTGGCGGGATTCAGATCCACGTACCAGCCGGTACCCGAAGTCCAATCCACCGGATTGTTGCTGATGGTGCGGGTCGTCGGGTCCAATTGGGTGATGGCTTGCTGGACGGCGCCGCTCGCGCGGAAGTTCCCATGGGCGACATTGCTGTCCTTGATGGCGTAGATCGACTGCTGGTACGCGTAGGGCAGCCCCAGCGTGGCGGGATCCACTAAGTCGTTCACGCCCAGATAGCGTCCCGTGCCGACGTAAACCACTCGATGGCCGAGCACCAGTCCGAGCTCGGGGGAGACCGTTACCGACTGGGGCTTGCCACTTCCGTCCTTGAGCTCGGCGATCTTGAGCACCCCGGGCGGGTCAGTCTGCAAGTCGAAGCGCCACACATTACCCAGCAGGTCGCCGCCATAGACCCACTTGGCCGTGTTGTTCAGGTTGAAGTCGTCGGCGTAGGCGCTGATCTTGGCTAGGCCGCTGGGAGTCGCCGTATCCCCCACCCCCGTGTCCACCTTGCGCAGCACCGCCCCGGTCCCGGCGTCGAGGATGAAGAGGTACCCGCGCCCCGTGCCGGGGCTCACGTTGTTGTAGCCCGAGGTCACCAGCACGACCCACTTGCCGTCCGTCGGCCGCTGGGTGATCACCGGGTTGCCATAGCTGTAGCCCATGTCCGGATCGGACACGGCACACAGGGTGCTGTCATGGCAAATTTCCCACAGGGCCTTGGGATTGGCGGGATCGGTGATGTCCAAGGCGTAGTATCCCCGTCCGCCGGCGTTCAGCCCGCCTACCAGGATGGTCCTCCAGGCGCCCCCGATCACCACGTCCATGACCTGGGGCGAGCCGTCGACGAAGAAGCTGTGGGTGGCGGCGTAATTGGCCTCCGCCAGCTTGTAAAGGTTCGGCAGCAGCATGCGGGGCACGTAAGCCCAGCGCTCTTCCCCCGTATCGGCGTTGAAGGCGTGCAGCATGCCGTCGTTGGCAGCCACGTAGAGCATCGCCTGGCGGGCGCCGTTCGCCACTTTGAACGCCGCATAGTCGGGGGTGGCGGGACTGGTAAAGCCGAACCGAGGGGCCTTCACGTATACCGGTTTCGCGCTCACCGGATCGCCCAGCGTGAGCTCTCGATCCCGGTAGAGGGTTCCCTCATGCTGGGTCTGGCCCCGCAGATAATTGACCAGATTCTGCCCCTTGTTGGCCTCCGACTTCTGGGCATCGGTCAGCGAGGAACACTGGGAGAAGGTGCCGCACACCTTGTTGTCGAAGTACCCCTGCTCTCCCGAGGTCAGGCCAGCCCATGAAAACGCCTTTAGTTTGGTCGCCGCTCCGGAATCGAAGGTATAGATCGTGCGCGCGTCTGAAGTTGAAGATACTTTGCTGTTGAGGGGTGAGGGACCGCCCGTGGTGGACCATTCCAACGTGCTCACCACATTTCCGGTCGCCGGGTCGATCCGCTGGGCGACGATTTCTCCGTCCCACTTCACCGTCCGGAAGGTGGAGCTGTAGATGAAGTTGTCAGTCTCGGTCACGTTGGGGCTGCTGGTGGCCGCCGCCGCGGCCGCCCCGGTGCGGGCACTCAAGGCGGAAAGCGATCCGGCGATGCCCGAGCTCAAGGAGTTGGGATCCGTAGCGCTGAAATAAATGCCGCGACCGTTGACGGCGGCGTGCCACAAATCGTCCAATGCGCTGGGCGAATCGGCTGCGGGTACCGGCCAGTTGCAAACTGCGCCAGAGCTGCCCCAAGAGCAACCCTTGGTGGCGGTCTTGATCTTGTAAAAATCTCCACTGGTGGCCGTTTCGTAGTCGGATCGGTAGTCCATCAGTCCGGAGAGCCCCAGTCCCAGGGTAAACGTGACCATGTGCTGATGGGCCGCCGAGTCCCTTGAAGTCGTGGGCACGTTGTCTTCCAGGGAGGGGCGCAAATCCGTCTTGTAGTAATACATAGCCACATCGGCCAGCGTGTTGCTGGCTCCGGAAAGGCCTCCATCGTAGGCGCCGTCCGAGCGCTTGGAATAGCCGCTGTCCACATTGTCCTGGTTGCCGATCGAAGTTCCATCGATCTTCTGGCCTGCGTTGCTGTTCCAGTAACCGTCGGTGGTCAGCAACGTGAAATTTTGCTGGCAGGAAAACTGCACCGGATCGTCCGGCATGCCGTTATTGATCCCCGTTGTCACACCAGCGTAGTGCCTCCCCACCCGGGAGAGCGCCTCGCGCAGAGGCGTACCCCCTCCAGGACTGATTGCGTAGAACTTGGAATACCAACTTCCCTTATGGGTGGCGTCGAACTTATCGAGCTTCAAGTATTGACTGCTGCTCACCGGGCTGCCCGGGTTGATCGTAATGAAGCCTACCCGATAAGCATCCCCGATGGTGTTGAAAGCGCGACCCGCCGCGGTTTTCATCATGAGCATGCGGGTGCGGTAATAAGACCACCAATTGGCGAAGTTCCTGGCTTCCTCCTCGTAGGTGCAATTGGGCGGGGTGGCGCAATCCGTACGGTTGGCGCGCACGTCGGGTGCGCCAGACCAGAGCGTCTCTCCGCCATAGTTGGTCTTGGCTGGAACAATGTCGGTTCGCGTGAATTTTCCGTAACGGACGTAACGATGGGTGCTGCTGTCGTATTTGGCTTGGCACTTTGGCTTCCCCCCCGAGGTTCCGCTTACCACACCACCGTCACTTGCAATGCTGGCGGATTGACAATAGCGAACATATGCGGGCACCGGATAGGTAGCTGTCGGTCCGCTCGACCCCACGCAGTCCACAAGCGTACTGTCGGCGCACCATTCCCGAGGTTTGATGGTGAAATAGTGGGGGTTGCTGTTTCGGGTACGAGGAAACTTGTAATTGCTGCTTGTGGAACTAACGGCTCCGTCTGGCAAACCGTTGGCCGCTGAATTGGAGTCGTAGAGGAACGGGGAAAGAACTTCTATCCCATGCCTTTTACATTTATCCGGATAGTTGGCATCATTGTTGGCGTTATCCGAGCTTCCTTTGCAATAGACCGTTTCGGGAAAGCTTTTAGTCAAGTCCGTAGTGGATCCGGTTGGAAAGCGATAAGGGTCGTCTCTCGCCGCCGTTATGCTTTGGTCTCCGTAGCTAGTGCCGTCGGCTTTCAATCCCGGCTTGTAAGTGATTTGGGGGTTGTAGAACTGGGTATTAAATTGGGCCGAGTAATAGGGCGGGTCTCCCGGCTTGATCGCGTCAGTCTTCGAAGAACATGAACTATTGAGACAGCGCTCTTTACCGGTTCCGGTATTACCGCCAGGCAAAGTGCCATAGGGGTGAGGGCCACCCGGCCTGTAGTACACGTTGTCTGGAGTAAAGTCAAAGTCCATGCTCCCCGAGTTGTCCAGCACGAACATGAGGTTCGGCAGGACCGCCGTCGTGGACGAGTTGATGAGCGGCGCGTTGGCGAGATCGGTGATCTCCGCCTTGGCCAGAGTGGAAACCGCCATCAGCGCCGTCCCGATGGCGGCGGCTTTCATTCCGGATGGCCTGGTCATGGTCGCCCCTTTCATGGGATATGGCTCGTCAGACTTCAAACCTGAAGCAGCACGACCGCTTGAACGATGCTCACCGTGTTGCGCGGCCCTACCACCCGCGCGGTGATCCGGTAATAGAGCTGGGGATTTCCTTCGAACACCGTGGCCCCCACCGCCATGCTGCCGCCGCTCGACCCCGCGCCGGAAGGAAAGCTGATCGCGCATTGCTGATCGGTTCCGTTGTACGGCTTGTCCGGATCCTTGCACATGCGGTGGATCACGTAGCTCACCGTGTAGCCAGAGCCGTCATCCGGCAAGGTCACCGCGCTGGACCACTTGCTCGGGTCGGTCCACTTCTCCTCAGCCGGGCGCGAAGAGTAATAGCCCTTGGTGAGGTCGGTGTTTTGCAGTGTGGTCCCGGCGCTGTTGGCCACCAGCCAGTCGTAAGCAGCCTGGATGCCCCGGTCCGCCGCGTGGATCGTGGTCTGCTTGAAGGCGAGGTTGCCGGAAATCACGTTCCCCGTGTCCACCGAGCGCACCATGGCGATACCGGCCAGCGTCATCGCCACCAGGACGATCAACACGATGAACAGCACGACTCCTCGCTGGTGCGAGGGACTCCCGCCAGCGCTTGATGCGCTCTTCCCAAACCCGAATAACCGCGTTCTGCCATGATCCATGGTCACGCCGGCTTCCATATCTGGTTGCGCAGAGGCACCGTGGTCTCGAATACTTTGTACCGGTAGCACTGCCAGTTGGGATCCGCGGAAAGATCGATGCTCCCGCCCGCCCACGTGGGCGCCGCAGTGGTGGTCCGGCACACTCCGTCAGGATCGGGGCGCTCGGGAAGGGCGCTGCGCGCCACCACGGCCAGGCGAATCGCGATCACCCGCGCCCAGGCCGTCGGGTCCCCGGCTGGCGGCGAAGCCGCCTCCCAATGATCCACAATGCCATCCCCTGCCACGGTTCCGCCGAAACCGTCGTCTTTTCCGTACTCGGCCTGTAATTGCACGATGCCGTCCACGATCGCATTGGCGGAAGCGGAGATCAGCAGCTCCTGCACTTGCAGCTTGCCGCTGGCGATGGAGTAAATGTTGGTAACCGGAGCCCCGCCCAGGTTGTAGAGCTTCCCATTGGTGGTATAAGCGACCCCGAGCCCGCCTGCCTTGTTGTATTTGGCGGGCACGTTCTGCCCTTCCGCGTTGGTGTAATTGCCGGAGTTGTGGATCACGTTGTCCGACTGCCCGGGAGTACCCGGCACGCCGGTGACCTGGGCCAGGGTGCAATCCTTTCCCGCCTCGGCGGCCACGATCAGGTCCCCCTCGATGAAACCGTAACGGTTATCCACCTTGAAAGTCGCCGAGGGGGAAGGCATGTTCTGGGTGAGCTTCGCGGGCTCCGGCCTCAGGTCAGAACTGCTGTACATGATGGCGATCGTGTCGGGAGCGCCCGCGGCCCCGTCGGTGATTTCCACGGGAACCATGCGGAAATCGAACTCTCGCGCAGGGGGGCCTTCGTGGTAGGCGAGAATCTTGCAGCTCAGGAGATCGCCGTCGTTGATGCCGTAGCCCGCCATGCGCGCATCCCGCTCTATGGTGAACAGGGCGAGGGCCCCGTTGGTCTGGGCGTCTCCGCCACTGGTGGTGGTGCGCTTGTAGCCCTCGGAGACGGCGAACACCTGGAACACTACGACGACGCCGATCAGGGCGATCACCACGGCCACCATGATCTCCACCAGGCTGAAGCCGGCACTCGGACGGTCGATAGGCTGGATTCGTCTCACGCTCATCTCTCGCCTCACGGACCGCTGATGTAGGCAGTGGCGACGTGGTTGTGAACCACGCTCGTCCTGGGCACTTGCCACCTCAAGGTCACGGTGACGGCGCTTCCGTTCACCGCGATGGAAGGCTGGTTCGCCGCGTCGGTGACGCCCGGCAATCCCTTCTCCGCGCTGCCCTGAATGTCCGCCACCCACGCCTGGGTCTTGGCGTTGCCGCTCGACGTCGTGCACGGATCGCAGGCGTAGGTCGCCAAGTTCGTCAGGTCGACCCACATCTCGCCGATGATGCGGTTGGCGTGGTAGGCCGCGTCGGCGCGGTATTTGGCCTCCGACACGGTGCTGATGGAGGCCGCCTGCAGCCCCACCAGGGCCAGGATGCCCATGGAGAAAATGAGGATGGCGATCAGCGCCTCCAGCAGGAAGGCGCCCGACTGCCGGTGGAGGGTGACACGCTCTGGCGTCGTCCAGGTCATGGTCAGCATGCCCTCGGATCCGGGGCGGAGAGCTGGGGATCGCACATGCGGATGTCCCCCACTCCAACCCGGACCTGCAGCTTGCGGGTCTCGGCGTCCGCAAGGGTGAGGGAGCTCACTTCCACCTGGGAAATGGAGGGACTCCCGTCCAGGTTGGTCACCACCCGGCCCAGCCCGTTGAAGGTGACGGTGGTCGCCCCCGCCGGGGTCACCGTAAACTTGGCGTTCTGGCCATCCTCGCCGTCGGTCCTCGATTGGATCGCCTCGCCGGTGTTCGCCACGCTCACCGTCCAGCCGGTGCCGCCGGAAAGAACGATCTGGACGTTGTCGTTACGCCGTACCGCCTCCCCCCGGGCGAGCTGCAGCCCGTTCAGGATCGCCTCGGCCGCCGTGCGTACCTGGGTGTTCTGGATCCAGGCGCGATAAGACTCGACGCCAATGAACAACAGCAGGGCCAGAAGGGCGATGCCGATCATGAGCTCGATGAGCGTTACGCCGGACTGCCTCAGCACGACCCGTCCTTCCTGCGCACCCAGCAGGTGGCGGCTGCGCCGCTCCAGCCGGCCGGCACCGCGGTAGTGACCTTGTTGTTCGCCTGGTCGATGGTGAACGTGAAGCCGGCAAGATCGCCCGTGCCCGTCGCGGTTGCGGTAAATGTCTGCGCGGGCGCAGTTCCGGGAGCGCATGTGTACGTGAAGTACTTGGCGTTCCCGGCGGCGGGTCCTGCCGCTCCGCAGCCGCCCGATCCGTTGTCGTAACGCCGGTTGTCCTGGTAGAACTGCTCCATCCGGACCCGCCAATCGCTCAGGTTGGTGAACGCTTCCGTGAGCTTTCCCCGCAGGACGTAGTCCCGGTACGCCGGCAGCGCGATCGTGGCCAGGATACCGAGGACCACGACGACGATCATCACCTCCACCAGAGTGAACCCTTTGGCCCGTTGCATGGCTCTATGCCTTTCTGATTGCGCGGCCCAACTATAGGGGCAGCCGTTTTGGGGGGTCAAAAGAAGTCCGACGTTCGGTCGGTTTGCCGGCACGAGCGGCGCAAAGTTAACAATTGTTAGGCGCCAGGACGAACGGGCTTTATGGACATGGCCGTCGAAAATAGGGATAATGTAATGCTATGAATGAGTTGCATTTGTCCAGGACGGCCATTCCGGATCTGCTGCGCCGGCATGGCATTACACCCACGCACCAGCGGATCGAGATCGCCTACGCCCTCTTCTCGCGCCAGCAGCATCTTTCCGCGGATCAGGTCCTGGCGATGGTGAACGCGCATCAGCCGGAAACTTCGAAAGCCACGGTCTACAACACGCTCAAGCTCTTCGTCCGCAAAGGGCTGATCAGGGAAGTCATCGCCGATCCGAACAGGGTGTTTTACGATCCCAATACTTCCGAGCATCACCATCTGTACGACGTGGTCAATGGCACGTTGACCGACATCGACGCAAGCACGGTGCGGATCGAGGGGCTGCCGAAGCTCCCGGAAGACGTGGTGACGGAAGGGATCGACGTGATCGTCCGGGTTCGCCCCCGCACCGCCTCCTGATCCCCCGGTACGCCGGGGGCGGCGCGTTGCGCGCGGATGGGCACGGTGCTTATAATTTCGCCCGGTCGCTGATGTAGCTCAGTTGGTAGAGCAGCCGATTCGTAATCGGCAGGTCGCGTGTTCGAGTCACGCCATCAGCACCACGAACGCAAAAGCCCGCCCTGTAATCCCACTCCAGAACGGCCAAGCCCCATCAAAAGGCGGCGAACCCGCCTTCAGCGGGTGACGTAGAGGACCGCGAAACGCGGCTGAATGGTGTCCCAAAGCGCGTTATACCGCCATGCCCGCCATCGGATTTTCTCCGAGCCGCCGGGGCGCCTCAGCCCCGCCGGTCACCTGATCCGGCGCCCGGTGTATTCCTCCTCGATGTGGTCGCGGAAATAGGAGGTGGGTGACGGGGAATTCACGAGCCGCCGGTAGACTTCCGGCAATACGCCGGAATACTGGATGATCGTTCCGTTGGCGAACTCGATCTCCAGCAGGCGGTTCTTTTCGTCGTAGCCCGCCGACTTGAGGTGACCAGAACTCAGTTTGCGTCGTTCCATGGACCTGGATCGAGATTGGCTTACGGCATGTCTCTGGGAAACGGCTCGGCCTGCAGCGCCTTGAGGGTGGCGGAGGCGAAGTTCTGGCGGTACAGCACTAGAATCACCAGGGCGGTGGCCATCATGAAAAGCCAGGGCTGCACGAACCAGGTGAGCGCCGCCAGGCCGAAATAATAGGCGCGGATGCCGCGGTGAAACTCGTCGCCGGCAAGGCCGTTGACCTGGGCCATTTTGCGGGCGAAAGCCTCGTGGGACGCCACGTTCTCGTCCGGCGACGGGGCGCTGCCCATGACGATGGACAGGAGATTGAACTGGCGGATCGACCAGGTGAACTTGAAGAAGGCATACACGAAGATCGCCAGCAGCACGATCAGCTTGATCTCCCACAGCTCCCGCGCCGCCTGGCGCACGAACGGCAAATCGGCGGTGACCTGCATGACGCTTTCCACCGATCCGAGCACCGTAATCACGCCGGCGATGATGAGCACGGTGGTGGAAGCGAAGAAGGACACGCTGGTCATCAGGTGCCCGATCAGGGTGGAATCGGTGATCCGGTTCTCCCGCTTGAGCATCTGACGCGCCCATACCAGGCGATACAGATGGCCGATCCCCACCAGGCCGCGCTGGGCCGACTTGCGGTAATCCGCGTAGTAGCTGTAACCGCTCCAGCCGGCGACAAACCACAAGGCTGCCACCCAATCCTGCCAGCTCAGGGATTGGATCAGGACCGGCATGGCTCAGCGCAGCAGCCGGCACTCGAGCTGTCTCAGCCGCTGCTCCAGCTCGTCGATGCGCTCCAGGTACGCGATCATGAGAGAGACCGCCGGGAGGTCCAGATCGAAGGCCTCCCGCAACCGCTTCGCCCGCCGGGCGCGGGCCAGGCAGGTGGAGGAAAAGATCCAGCGGCCGCCCGGAGCCTCCTCCGGCGAAAACACCCCGTATTCGATCAGCTCGCGCAGCTCCTCTACGGTGAAACCGGAGCCCGCCGCCAGCTCTTCGAGGCTGATGCGCAGCCCCTCGGTGAGTATCACGGCCTGGATCTGGGCGTTCTCGTCCATCGTTCAGCTCCATTGGCTGCGCGGATTGAAAGTGGAGGCGCGAGAGAGCTCTTCGAACAGAGCACGTTCCCGAGGGCTCAAGCTCGGCGGCGCGACGATCTGGATCACCGCGTACAGGTCTCCGTGGCCGCCTTCGGGTTTGGGCAAGCCCTTGCCGGCGAGTCGCAGGCTCTGGCCGGAGGTCACGCCCGGGGGCACTTTGACCCGCACCCGGCCGCTCAAGGTGGGCACCTCGACACTGGCGCCCAAGGCCGCCTCCCAGGGGGCGACGGGGAGCTTGAGGTACAGGTCGTGCCCGTTCGGCTTGAACAGGGGATGGGGTTTCAGCCGGATGTGGAGATAGAGATCCCCTGCGGCTCCGGTTCCCACGCCCGCTCCGCCTCGGCCCGGCACGCGCATTTTCTGCCCGTCGGTGACGCCCTTGGGGATCCGCACCGTGACCGGGCGCACCACCCGCCGCAGCGCCCCCGACGGGTCCATTTCCGAGGTCTCCAGGTTGAAGGTGACCTCGGTGCCCTGGTAGGCCTGCTCCAGGGTAAGCTCCACCGGCACTTCGTAGTCCTGGCCCCGCCTGCCGAATCCCCGTCGTCCCGCTCCGGGTCGGGCGCGTCCGGTCAGAACCTCGAACAGATCCGCCAGGTCGCCCTCGGCGAAGATATGCTCGAAATCGCCGAAGCCGGGTCCGAAGTGCTGCTCCCAGCCCGGCGGCGGTCGGAACTCCTGCCCGGCCTGGTAGTGGCCCAGCTCGTCGTAGGCCCGGCGCTTCTCGGGATCCTTGAGCACCTCGTAGGCTTCCTGCACGTCCTTGAACCGCTCCTCCGCGTCGGGCTCCTTGGAAACGTCCGGGTGATACTTGCGCGCGAGCCGCCGGTAGGCCTTTTTGATCTCGTCCAGGGAGGCCGTCCGGTCTACGCCCAGGATCTGGTAATAGTCCTTATACTTCATAAGGCTATGATAACAAGAAAATTTTAATGCCGGTCCGCCGTGGGCCGGGTCCGGGACGCACCCGAGACGGCATGGTGCCGCTTCATTGCCCTTTCCAGGCAGCGCCGCCGAGCGAGCCGGAAGGGAAGCCGGCCGCGATTTCCTCCGGGCTCGCCTCGCGCATCCCCACCACCTTCACTCGGAACCGCAGGGTCTTGCCCGCCAGGGGATGGTTGCCGTCCAGGGTCAGCTTGCCGCCTTCGATCCGGGTGACCCGCATCCGCACCACATCGCCCCGCTCGTTAGCGAACTCCGCCTCGGCGCCGATGTGCCTGAACTGGGGAGGGACGTGCTCAATATCGTCGGTGAAGGTCAGCTCCGGGCGGTGGGGCCCGAAGCCTTCGTCCGGGGACACCGTGATCTCCACTCGCTCGCCCACGGCACGACCTTCCAGGGCCCGTTCGATCTTCTCTAGGATGGGGCCTCCCGCGCCGTGCAGGTACGCGATCGGCAAGTCGCACTGCTCCAGGATTCGGCCCTCCAGATCCTGGATGACGTAGGTGATCTCCACCACCTTGTGGTGGCTCACCGTGGCGCGCGGCTGGGTCATGGGGCAGGGTCAGCCAGTCACCGCCGGGTGCGGCCTAGCCTCTTTGCGGTCGGAGGGCAAGGCCAGGGACGCTCCCACGATGAGCACCGCCATGGCGGCCATGAGCATGAAGTACCAGTACCAGTCCCCGGTCGCGTCCCGCAGGACCGCCACCAGGGGGACCCCCAGGGCGGACACGCCCAGGGCCAGCACGAACTTGGCGCCGAAAGCGGTCCCGCGCCATTTCTCGGGAGAATAGTGGGAGAGCAGGCTGTTCTCCACCGGAATGCCGATCGTGTTAAGAAGCACCGCCATGGTCACCACGGCGAGGGCGGGCGGGCCGCTCAACGACGCCGCGAAGAACAGGACCGGAATCTGTAACAGGTAAACCAGGATATAGGTGCCCCGCAGGGAATAGCGATCCGCCAGGTGGCCCCCCGCGAGTTGTCCGAGCATGCCGAAGAGGTAGACCACCGACACCAGAAGCCCGGCCCCGGCCGCGGTGCCGCCGGTCAGGCCCGCCAGGCGCTCGGCGAAAATCTTCGGCATGGCGGTGGAAAGGGATTGGAACAGCAGTCCCGTGCACAGCATGGTGATCGAGAGCACGATGAAGGCCCGCACCATGGCGCCGCGGGCGGGCGCGGCCCGGGGCCTCACGTCGGCCTTGATGTCCGCCACCTTGCCGCTGCGGATCAGGACCCACAAGGCTGAGCCCGTGGCCACCGAGACCAGGCCCGGGACGATGAAGGCCGCCCGCCAGTGGACCAGGTCCGTGAGCACCCCGGCGATCAGGGCGGCGGAAGCGACGCCCAGGCTTCCGAATACCCCATTCACCCCCAGGGCCCGCCCCCGGTTCTCGGCGTTCCTCACCAGCCAGGCCATTCCCACCGGGTGGTAAATGGAAGCGAACAACCCGATCAGGGAGAGCCCGGCGGCGATGCCCACGGTCGAGCCCATCAGCCCGGTCAGGATGGAAGCTGCCCCCGTGCCGACGAAGAACACGACCATCATGCCGGCCGCGCTCCAGCGGTCCCCCAGCCATCCGGCGGGCAGCGCCGCCACGCCGAAGAGCACATTGCCCAGGGTCATCAGGACCAGCAGCTCCCCGTAGCTTTTGCCGAATTCGGGCTCCAGGGCGAGCACCACGGTCGGGTAGAGCAGCATGAAGATGTGGGAGTAGCTGTGACCGACCTGGGAAAACCACTGGGAGATGGCGGCAGAGCCGGCGCGCATGGAGATGCCTTTCTTCAAATTCGAACGAGCCCCCAAGGCGGCGAGCCGCCCGCATAAAGCATTATTTTAGGTCCCGGTCGGGACGGCCGGCAACGCACAGTTCAGCGGTTCCCGAGCTCGCGCCAGCGGAGACAGTCGGCCACGTAGTGTCACCATGCCAACCGCCTGGATGAACGCGTAGCAGTAGGAACTCGAACAGCCTCTGGTCGTCGTGGACGGCACACCCCACCCCCGGTCGTGGTATTCCAGGTATGCAGGGCTCCCTCGAGCCCATTCGCAGCGCTTCTCCACGGCCCGCTTCCGCTCCGGTTCAGGGCCGGCCGAGGGCCGGTGGGCCGATGGCCGACGGGAGGATCGAGAGGAAAAACGACCCCGCCGCCCTCGACAGGCCGGCCCTGAACCGATGGGTGTTACGAACGACGCAGGGAAAAAGGCTCCGGAAACGGGGCTTCGTCATATCCGGCGCGGGGCGCCGGCCGGAGCCTGGAAATGCGGATCAGCCCCCGAGGAAGCCCCCCCATGGAGGGCTGACCGCAGTTTACGCGAAGGCTAAGAGCTACCCGAGCCGGAAAGCGGAAACGGCCAAGTGGACGTCGGCGCCGCAGGAGCGGGCGCCGCAGCCGGTTTAGCCGCTTTCTTCTTGGTCGGGGCCTTCTTTGCCGCAGCCTTCTTCGGCGCCGCCTTCTTCTTGGCGGGGGCCTTCTTCTTGGCCGCTGCTTTCTTCTTGGCCGGGGCCTTCTTTGCCGCAGCCTTCTTCGGCGCCGCCTTCTTCTTGGCGGGGGCCTTCTTCTTGGCCGCCGCCTTCTTCTTGGCGGGAGCCTTCTTCTTGGCCGCTGGCTTCTTCGCCGGCGCTTTCTTCTTAGCGGCGGGCTTCTTCGCCGTGGCCTTCTTCTTGGCCGCAGGCTTCCTCGCCGCTGGTTTGGCAGCCTTCTTGGCTGCGGGTTTCTTTGTTGCCATGGTCAACCTCCTATCAAGTTACGTACACAAGGTACAACACTTGGCACTCGCGTGCCCCCTACCACCGGACGCGGCACAGCCGGCGGTGATCCGCCGGCCTGCCGCGGCCTGCAGTAGCCTGTCGCCGTCCACGACCCGGGCTCTAGTGCATGGCCAGCTTGGCCTTGTTGATGAGGTCGTAGTACAGCACATCGGCGTCGAGCTCGATTCCACTTTCCCAAGATAGCACATTACTGCGCGGATCAATGCTGACCTCGCGGAAAGCGTCCTCGTCGAGCCATGCCCGGAACTTGCCCTTGCCCACCAGGGGGCCCAGGCAGACGCGCCCTTCGACGCCGTCCTCGAACCGCACCCACAGGATGTAATTCGCCTCGGCACGCACTTCGGCGACCTGGCACAGCAGCGCGTCCATGGGCTAGTCCCAACTCAGAGTGCCGCCCACTTGGTACTCGATCACCCGGGTCTCGAAGAAGTTCTTCTCCTTCTTGAGGTCGATCATCTCGCTCATCCAGGGGAACGGGTTGGTGGCGCCGGGATAAAGGGGGTCCAGGCCGATCTGCTGGCAGCGCCGGTTGGCGATGAAACGCAGGTACTCCTTGAACATGGCGGCGTTCAGGCCCAGCACCCCCCGCGGCATGGTGTCCTCGGCGTAGCGGTACTCGAGCTCCACGCCCCGGCGGATGAGCCCGGCGATTTCCTGCCGGAACTCCGGCGTCCAGAGGTGGGGATTCTCCAGCTTGATCTGGTTGATGAGATCGATGCCGAAGTTGCAGTGCATCGACTCGTCCCGCAGAATGTACTGGTATTGCTCGGCCGAGCCGGTCATCTTGTTCTGCCGGCCCAGGGCCAGGATCTGGACGAAGCCCACGTAGAAGAAGAGCCCCTCCATGATGCAGGCAAAGACGATGAGGCTCTTCAGGAGCTGCTGGTCGGCTTCCTGGGTGCCGGTCCTGAAAGAAGGGTCCGTCAGGGTGTCGATGAAGGGGATCAGGAACTCGTCCTTGTCCCGGATGCAGGGGATCTCGTGGTAGGCGTTGAAGATCTCTCCCTCGTCCAGCCCCAGGGATTCCACGATGTACTGGTAGGCGTGAGTATGGATCGCCTCCTCGAAGGCCTGGCGCAGCAGGTACTGGCGGCACTCAGGAGCGGTGATGTGGCGGTAGGTTCCCAGCACGATGTTGTTCGCCGCCAGGGAATCGGCGGTGACGAAAAAGCCCAGGTTGCGCTTGACGATGAGCCGCTCGTCCGGGGAGAGGCCCTCGGGGTCCTTCCACAAGGCGATGTCCCGGTTCATGTTGATCTCCTGGGGCATCCAGTGGTTGGCGCAGGCGGCCAGGTATTTCTCCCAGGCCCACTTGTACTTGAACGGCACCAGTTGGTTGACGTCGGTCTGGCCGTTGATGATGCGCTTGTCTTCGACCCGGATGCGGCGGTAGGCGGAGTCATTGTCCATGGCGGCAGGCGGTCTTGCCGCTTGCGTACCGCCCCCGGGCATCCAGGTGGACACCTCCGGGGCCTGGACGCCCCGGGCAGGCCGGCTCACGAGGTCGTCTTCAAAACCCAGCATGTTCCCTCCATGTTCGTCTGTTTCGGCTCGAGCAGGCGGATCCGCTCCACGTCCATTCCTATCTGATCCCTGTCCCCTGACTTCCGATACCTGTTACTGGCAGGACTCGCATTCCGGGTCGTCGATGGCGCAGAACCTGGGCTCGGCCAGCGCGGCTTCCCCCGAGACCCCATCCGCGGGGACGGCGTTGAGCGCGCCGGCGCGCACCGTCGACTTCTCGGCGCTGGTGGCCGCCAGGGTCCTCAGGTAGTAGGTGGTCTTGAGGCCCCGGATCCAGGCAAGCTTGTAGATCTCGTCCAGCTTTTTGCCCGAGGCCCCGGCCATGTACAAGTTCAGGGACTGGGCCTGGTCGATCCATTTCTGGCGCCGGGCTGCCGCCTCGATGAGCCATTTGGGGTCGATCTCGAAGGCGGTGGCGTAGAGCTTGCGGATCTCCGGCGGGATGCGATCGATCCTGGAAAGGCTGCCGTCGAAGTACTTGAGGTCGGCGATCATCACCTCGTCCCACAGCCCCAGGCGCTTGAGGTCGTCCACCAGGTACTGGTTCGCCACGGTGAACTCCCCCGACAGGTTCGACTTCACGTACAGGTTCTGGTAAGTGGGCTCGATGGAGGCCGACACGCCCACGATGTTGGCGATGGTGGCGGTGGGGGCGATGGCGATGCAGTTGGAGTTGCGCATGCCGTGCCGGCGGATCCGCTCCCGGAGAGCCTCCCAGTCCAGGGTGGCGGAGCGGTCCACTTCCAGATACCCTCCCCGCTCCTCGGCCAGGAGGTCCAGGGAGTCCTGGGGCAGGATGCCTCGGTCCCACAGACTGCCGGGATAGCTGGCGTAGCGCCCCCGTTCCTCCGCCAGCTCGGTGGAGGCCCAGTAGGCGTAGTAGGCCACCATTTCCATGGAGCGGTCGGCGAATTCCACTGCCTCTTCCGACGCGTAGGGGATACGCAGCATGTGCAGGCAGTCCTGGAAGCCCATGATGCCGAGCCCCACCGGGCGGTGCCGGAGGTTAGAAGCGCGCGCCTTGCCGACCGCGTAGTAGTTGACGTCGATCACGTTGTCCAGCATGCGCATGGCTGTGGAGATGGTCCGGCGCAGCCTTTCCGCGTCCAGCTTGCCGTCCGCGAGGTGGGCTGCCAGGTTGACCGAGCCCAGGTTGCACACCGCGATCTCGCTGGCCGAGGTATTGAGGGTGATCTCGGTGCACAGGTTGGAGCTATGCACCACTCCCACGTGGCGCTGGGGCGAGCGGACGTTGCACGGGTCCTTGAACGTGATCCAGGGGTGCCCGGTCTCGAACAGCATGGTGAGCATCTTGCGCCATAGCTGCACCGCGGGAACCTTCCTGTAGAGCCTGATCTCCCCCCGCGCCGCCTTCTCCTCGTAGGCGGTGTAGGCCTCCTCGAAGGCCTTTCCGTACTTGTCGTGCAGGTCCGGCACCTCGTTGGGAGAGAACAGCGTCCAGTCGCCCCCTTCCATCACCCGCTTCATGAACAGATCGGGCACCCAGTTAGCGGTGTTCATATCGTGGGTGCGGCGCCGGTCGTCGCCGGTGTTCTTTCTGAGCTCCAGGAACTCCTCGATGTCCAGGTGCCAGGTCTCGAGGTAAGAGCACACCGCCCCCTTGCGCTTGCCCCCCTGGTTGACGGCGACGGCCGTGTCGTTCACCACCTTGAGGAAGGGGATCACCCCCTGGCTCTTGCCGTTGGTGCCCTTGATATGGCTGCCCAGCGCCCGCACCGGGGTCCAGTCGTTGCCCAGCCCCCCGGCGAACTTCTGCAGCAGGGCGTTCTCCTTGATCGCCTGGAAGATGCCGTCCAGGTCGTCGGAGACGGTGGTGAGGTAACAGCTCGAGAGCTGGCTGTGGCGGGTGCCGGAATTGAACAGCGTGGGGGTCGAGCTCATGAAACGGAAGCTCGACAGCACGTCGTAGAACTCGATGGCGCGGGCCTCCCGGTCGATCTCGTTGAGCGCCAGGCCCATGGCCACCCGCATGAAGAACGCCTGGGGCAGCTCGATGCGCCGGCTGTCCACGTGGAGGAAGTAGCGATCGTACAGGGTCTGGAGCCCCAGGTAGCCAAATTTGAGGTCCCGGGAGGCGTCCAGGGCCGCCCCCAGGCGCTTCAGGTCGAACTGGGCGAGCCGCTCGTCCAGGAGCTCCGCCTGGATGCCCCGGGCGATGAACTCGGGGAAATACTCGGCGTAGCGCTCCCCCATCTCCGCCTGGGTCACGTCCTCCCCCAGCACCTCGTGCCGGATGGAGTGCAGGAGCAGGCGGGCGGTCACGTAGCCGTAGGCCGGGTCCTTCTCGATGAGGGAGCGGGCGGCCAGCACCGAGGACTTCCTCACCTCCTCCGCCGGCACGCCGTCGTAGAGGTCGCGCAGCGTGGCCTGCAGGACCAGGTCCGGCCGGACCGCCTCGCCCAGTCCTTCGCAGGAAGCCTCGATCAGGCGCTTCAGGCGCTCCACGTCCAGCGGCCGGCGCCCGCCCGCCTCCACCACGTGCAGCGCCGGCGCCTCCCCCGCCTGTTTCTGCCGGGCACGCTCCCGAGCTCGCTCCTCCCGGTAGAGGACATAGGCTCGCGCCACGGCGTGCTCGCCGGCGCGCATGAGGGCCAGCTCCACCTGGTCCTGGATGTCCTCGATGTGGAACGTGCCGCCGCCGGGCTGGCGCCTTTGAAGCGCGTTCACCACGGTCTCGGTCAACTGGGCCACCAGTTCCCGCACCCGGGCGGAAGCGGCCCCCTGGCCGCCGTTCACCGCGATGAAGGCCTTGGTCATGGCGATGGCGATCTTTGCCGGCTCGAAGCCCACCACGGCGCCGTTGCGCCGGATCACCTTGTATTGGGCGTAGGGCGAGTCCTGATGAAGCGAGGCGTCGGGGTTCCCCCCCGGCGCCGGCGTCGCATACGAGCTGCGCTCTCCTTCGGTGACGAGTTGCATCCTGAATCTCCCCTCAATGCTCGACGTCTTCGTTCAATTTGTGGCCACCTTGTGCCGCGGTATCCGTATGAACACTATATTTTGTGGCCACTATATCTTGTGCTCAATCTTTCTCCTGCCACCAATACTAGTGGACGATTTGCGGGAGCGCAACCCATTTTCGCTGGATGAAGGGACGGCGGGGAAAGCGGGAATGGTCCTGCTCCGCCGGTGAAAGCCGGCGCGCTACATCGGCGGGGGTTCCAGCGGGAATGGTGCGTTTCGGCCGCGCTCCACGCACGCCCCTCGGGAAGGGGGATGGACGGCGGTCGACGGCCGACCTGGAATTCAATCCTTCTTGGCCAACCGCGCGCAGCAACCCCGGGCCGCGCGGTAGCGGGACCAGTCGAAACAGGGGCCGGGGTCCGTTTTGCGGCCCGGGGCGATGTCGGAATGGCCCACGATGTCCTCGATCGGATAGGCCGAGCGCAAGGCCCAGGTCAGGTCATCGAGCGCCCGGTACTGGGCTTCCTCGAAGGGAAGCCAGTCGCAGCCCTCGAGTTCGATCCCGATGGAGAAGTCGTTGCAGCGCTCGAGGCCCCGCCAGCGAGAGGCGCCGGCGTGCCAGGCGCGCTTGAGGCACGGGACGAACTGGATGACGGCGCTGTTGCGACGCAGCAGAAAATGGGCCGATACCTTGAGGCCGGCGATCTCCCGGTAATACGGATGGGCCTGGGGATCGAGCCGATTAGTGAAGAGCTCGACGATGCCGGGGCCCCCGAACTCGCCGGGGGGCAGGCTGATAGCGTGAATGACCAGGAGCCGGATGGCCGTTCCCGGAGGGCGTTCATCCCAGTTGGGTGAAGGGATGTACTCGGCGCCCTCAGCCAGGCCTTTCTCGTCGATCCTCAAGTCGCCCAGGTCTCTGTCGGGAGCGGGGCCCGGCGGGGCAGGGGCGGCGCGGCGAACGGCACCCGGCCCGGTCCTTCGCTCATTGGATCCCCAAGCGCTCCATCCGGTAGCGCAGCGCGCGGAAGGTGATCCCAAGGAGCTTCGCCGCCGCGGTGCGGTTGAAACGGGTCTTTTCCAGGGCCTCCAGGATCGCCTCTTTCTCGACCCGGTCCAGGTATTCCTGCAGCGGCCACTTGCCCTCCAGGACGGGCGTCGCCTCGCCCGCACCGGCTGGCGGAGTGAGTTGCAGATCCGCCACCTGGATCACTCCGCTGCCGGACAGAGCCACGGCCCGCTCCAGGATGTTTTCCAGCTCTCGCACGTTGCCCGGAAAGTCGTAGGCGGCGAGTGCCTGGACCGCCTCCGGCGACAACCGGCACGCGGGACCGTCGCGGGTGAGCCGGGCGAGGATCGCTTCGGCGATGAGGGGCACGTCTTCGCGCATCTCCCGTAGCGCCGGCATCTTGAGCTCGATCACGTTCAACCGGTAATAGAGGTCCTGGCGGAAGCGCCCCTCCTCCACGCAGCTCGCCAGGTTCTGGTGGGTGGCGCTGATGATGCGGACATCCACCGGCTCCTCCTGGGTCGAACCCACTTTACGCACCCGCTTCTCCTGAATCGCCCGCAGGAGCTTCACCTGCATCGCCAGGGGCAGATCGGCCACCTCGTCCAGAAAGAGGGTTCCGCCGTTGGCCGCCTGGAAAAAGCCGTCCCGGTCGCTCTCCGCCCCGGTAAAAGCCCCTTTGCGGTAACCGAAGAACTCGCTTTCCATAAGGTTTTCGGGGATGGCGCCGCAGTTGACCGGAACGAAAGGTTTGGAGCGCCGGGCGCTCGCCTCGTGGATGAGCCGGGCCGCCAGCTCCTTGCCGCTGCCGGACTCGCCGCTGATATAGACGGGCGCCTGGCTGCGGGAGAGCTTCTCGATCATCTCCCGCACCTGGGCGATGGCCGCCGATTCTCCGATCAGCCGCAGCGCCTCGGGCACGGTCTTAGCGGGCGCCTCCTTGGGCAGGCTCAAGGCCGACTTCACCAAGGTGCGCAGTTGGTCCAAGGACACGGGCTTGGCGAGGTAGTCGAAAGCGCCCGCCTTGAGGGCGGCCACCGCATTCTCGGTGCTGCCGTGGGCGGTGATCACCGCCACCGGCAAGTCGGCGCACTGGGCGGCGATGTGGCTGACCAGCTCCAGCCCCGTGCCGTCGGGCAGGCGCATGTCGGTGAGGCACAGGTCGAAGCTCCTTTGGGCGAGCCTTTCCTTCGCCTCGGCGAGGCTCGCTGCCCGCTCCACGTCGAGCCCCATGCGCAGCAGGGTGAGCTCCAGCAGCTCCAGGATGTCAGCCTCGTCGTCCACCACCAGCACCTTGGGCACCTGCCCCTCGCTAGAGCCGGATCGCGTCGCTCGCTCTTTGCGCTTTAACATGATCCCTCCTGCATACCACCCTGAAATGTCCCCCGTCGGCATCGAGACAGTCCAGCGTCGCCCCGTTGGCGTCGCAGATTTCGCGGGCGATGAAGAGCCCGAGCCCGGTGCCCGTCGGCGCCGTGGTGAAGAACGGCTCGAAGAGCTGGGCCCGCAGCTTTGGGTCGATGCCCGGACCGTCGTCGATCACGTCGAGGCACACCTGGTTGGGAGTGACCCCGTCCACGGCCCGCAGCCGCACGCTTCCGGGCGCCTTGCGGCAGTGCCGCCAGGCGTTGCTGCACAAATTCCACAATACCTGATTCAAATGGCCACGGTCAAAGCAGACGGTCCGGTCCGTATCCACCTCGACGACGAAGGTCTCCTGGGGCACCCGCTGTCCGTGGCAGAACTCCTCCACGAAGGTGCGCAGAAACGGTTCGGGCCGGAACACCTCGGCGTTGACCCGGTCCCGGCGGTTCAACTGCAGCACCTCCTTCACCATGCGCTCCAGGCGCTGGGTGTTGTCGCGAATGATGCTGAGCAGCCGCTGCTGGGTCGGGTTGAGGTCTCGCTCTTCCAGGAGCAGCTCCGCCGCATGGTTGATGGCGGAAAGGGGGTTGCGGATCTCGTGGGCGATGTTGGCGGTCAAGCGGCCGAGGGCGGCGAGCTTGAGCTGCTGGGCCTGGGATTGGACCCGGCTCATGTCCTCGAGAAAGAGCACCGCCCCGCCCTCGGCGCCGTCGCCGGTCGGCACGAAGCGGGTGCGCACCAGCCGGTTGGTGGAAGAGACCCGCAGCAGGTCGAAGCGGGTCTCCGGGTTTTCCCGCCACTGGCGCAGCCGCTCGCCGAGCACCGGCAGGAGCTGCCCGATCTCTATCCCCTGCCCGGCCCCAGGGACCAGGCCGAGCAGCCGTTCGGCTTGGGAGTTGCGCTGCAGGATCCGGCCGCCTCCGTCCAGGACCAGCACGCCGTCATGCATGTCCTGGATCACGAGCTGGTTGATCTGGGCCATGCTGGCGAGCCGCATCCCGTGCTGGCGGGCGAGCTCTTCGCTTTCCACTACCCGCCGCGCCAGGGCATGGGCCAGCCAGGCCGTGGCGAAGTAGCCGACGCACAGGAGCCCCGTGGGGAAGAAATCGGCGCTGGAGCGCTCGCCGCTGATCACCCCATAGGCGGCCTCGGCCAGCACCGCCATGCTGGCAAGAGAAGCGAAGAACAGCACCATCCGGCCCTGGGCGATCAGCCCGGCAGCCGCCAAGGTGGGCAGGAGCAGCAGGCCCAGGGCGCTGCGCATGCCCCCGCTGGCGTGGATCATCAAGGTGACGAAAAGCACGTCCGCCGCCACCTGGAGAGCGAGCTGCACGGTGAAGCGGACCCGGCGTGCCCAGATCATGGCGACGAAAAGCGCCGCGCTGGCGAGATAGCCGACTGCGGCGAACAGGTAGATCCGGCGGTTGGCGGAGGCCAGGATCAGGTCGGGGCCCAGCAGCAGCACCGCCCCCAGAAGGATAGCGCCGAGGGCGAGCCGGTACGCGTTGAAATAAGCGAGGGAACGCCAGAAAGGCGGGGGCGGGTAAGCCGTCGCGGCCGGCCCACCCGGGTCGGCCGATCCGGGTGGTTGCTCAGCCCCCGTGGAGGCGCCGGTGCTCTTCGCTGCAGTAGTGGCGCTCACCGCTCGAAAGGCTTTCGCTGCGAGGAACGTGAATGCCGCAATGGGCGCAACGCACCATGTCTTCCACGGCGGGCCCCCGGCTTGGGGAGGAGGGGCGCTCCACGTGCTTGCGGTAGGCCTTGAGGATCCAGAAAACGACCAGGACGACGAGCGCCACCAGGAGCAGCTTGCCCACCCGTCACGTCCCTCCGCCCGGAGGTTTTCCGGGCTGCCCGGCAGCCCAAACGGTGTTAGCCATCATGCCTAAAAGCTCGCCCGCTCGCCGCGCGCCCCGTTCCCGGCGGGTCATCCGGTTGCCCTCGAGAGCGCCGCCTCCCCAGCGCCGCGGGACCGGCAGAAGCAAAAAGGAAATGGTCGGGGTGAGAGGATTTGAACCTCCGACACCTGCGTCCCGAACGCAGTACTCTACCAGGCTGAGCTACACCCCGAAGCGATCAACGAATCAACCGCCCTCCCCGCCTTCATCCGGGCGTGCTTAGTTTTTTCACCGCGTGCCGCTTTCCGGCGGGAGACCGGCCGCTAATACGGCTAATACGCTAATACGTTCGCGTCACCGCAAAATCGGTTAATTGTAGCAGACATTCCTTGTAGCGCGTGGGCGCGAGGGGCTCCAGCATGGCCGCGGCGAGGCAGGATTCTGCGGCGGCTCGCGCCCGGGTGTACTCGAGGGCCCCGGTTTCTCGGATGGTGCGCAGGACCGACGGGAACTCTTCGGTGCCCCCCCTCTCGATGGCGGCGCGAATCAGGGCTGCCTGCTCGGGGGAACCCGCGCGCATGGCGTGGATCAGGGGCAGCGTGGCTTTGCCCTCGGCCAGGTCGTCCCCCAGGTTCTTGCCGGTCTGGTGCAGGTCGCCGGAGTAGTCGAGCACATCATCGATCAACTGGAAGGCCGTGCCTAAGTGCATGCCGTAAGCGGCCATCGACTGCTCGATCCGGGGCTCGACCCCGCCCAAGATGGCCCCCAGCCGGCTCGCCGCCTCGAACAGCTTGGCCGTCTTGAAGCGGATCACCCGCAGGTAGCGCTCTTCATCGATGCCGGCATCGTGGCAGTTCATGAGCTGCAGCACCTCGCCCTCGGCGATGGTGTTGGTCGCGTCCGCCAGCACCCGCATGACGGCCATGCTGCCTACGTCCACCATCATCTGGAACGCCCGGGAATAGAGGAAGTCGCCCACCAGCACGCTGGCGGCGTTGCCGAACAGGGCGTTGGCGGTCGCCCGGCCGCGACGCAGGGCTGACTCGTCCACCACGTCGTCGTGCAGCAGGGTGGCGGTATGGATGAACTCCACCACCGCGGCGAGCTCGTGGTGGTCGGTGCCGGAGTACCCGCAGGCCCGCGCCGACAGGATGAGGACCAGGGGCCGCAGGCGCTTGCCGCCGCTCTGGACGATGTACTCGCTCACCTGCCGGATCAGGGGGACGTCGGAGTGCAGTCGCTGCCGGATGACCCGATCGACGGCGTTCAGGTCCTCTTTGGCGAAATCGCGGATGGCTTCGATGGGCATGCCGGCGGCGAGAAAAGGGGCTCATGGTAGGAACGGGCCTCCCCCAGTGTCAAGGCGAACGGCACGGGGGCCGGAAAGCTCCGGCCGGCCGCTTCTTTCCTTTGACCGCACAGCTTTTCCTGGATATAATTTGTTGTTTTGAAAAAACAGGCTTTCGGAGATTTCCATGTACGCTGTGGTGAAGACCGGTGGCAAGCAATACCGGGTCTCTGCGGGGGACAAGCTCTTGATCGAAAAGCTCCCGGCGGAGGCCGGCAGCCAGGTGGTGCTCGACCAGGTCCTGCTGGTGGCCGACGGCGACCAGGTCAAGACCGGCACGCCCCTGGTCCCGGGTGCGGCGGTGAAGGCCACTGTGCTCGGCCAGCGCAAGGGAGAGAAGATCAAGATCTTCAAGCTGCGCCGGCGCAAGCATTACCGCAAAACCCAGGGCCATCGACAGACCTACACCGAGATCCGGATAGACGGGATCGAGGGGCTTAGCAGCTAAACCAGGAGTTCCCACATGGCACACAAGAAAGCGGGCGGCAGCTCCAGAAACGGGCGCGAATCGGAATCGAAACGCTTGGGGGTCAAGCGGTTCGGCGGACAGCAGGTGAACGCCGGCGAGATCATCGTCCGGCAGCGGGGCACCCAGGTGCATCCCGGGGAAAACGTGGGTATGGGCCGGGACCACACCCTTTTCGCCAAGGTGGCGGGCCGGGTGCAATTCGTGGTGAAAGGCCCCCTCAAGCACAAGACGGTGAGTATCATCCCGGCTTGACCGGTGCCCTGCGGCTGGTGCGCCGCGGCCTGCCTCCCGAACCGGCCTGAACAGGGCCAACCGGAGGGCGCCGGCGCACGGGAAAGCCCTATCGAAGCGATAGGGCTTTTTTGTTCCACCGATGGGAAGACAGGAAATGAAGTTCATCGACGAAGCCCTCATTCGCGTCGTGGCCGGAAAAGGCGGCGATGGCATAGCGAGCTTCCGGCGGGAGAAGTACGTTCCCCGGGGCGGACCTAACGGGGGCGACGGGGGCCGCGGAGGCAGCGTCTACCTGGTGGCCGATGCGAACTTAAACACCCTGGTGGACTACCGTCATGAGCGGATTTTCCGCGCCGAGAACGGGGAAAACGGCCGCGGCTCCGACTGCTACGGCAAGAGCGGGCGCGACATCCATTTGCGGGTGCCGGTGGGGACGATCGTCACCGATGCCGAAACGGGCGAAGTGCTGGCGGATCTGAGCATCCCCGGCCAGACGACCCTGGTAGCCAAGGGGGGCGCCGGAGGGCTGGGCAATCTGCACTTCAAATCCAGCACTAACCGGGCGCCGCGCCAGTTCACCCGGGGCGAGCTGGGGGAGGAACGGGAGCTCAAGCTGGAACTGAAGCTCCTCGCCGACGTGGGGCTGCTGGGCCTGCCCAACGCCGGTAAGTCCACCCTCTTGCGCGCCCTCTCGGCAGCGCGCCCCAAGGTGGCCGATTATCCCTTCACCACCCTTCATCCCAATTTGGGGCTAGTGCGGGTCGAAGCCCACCGCAGCTTCGTGGTCGCAGACATCCCCGGCCTCATCGAGGGCGCCGCCGAGGGGGCGGGGCTGGGCCACCAGTTCCTGCGCCACTTGGCCCGCACGCGCCTGCTTCTCCACGTGGTGGACATCGCCCCCCTGGATCCCCAGGCCGACCCAGTCCGGGAGGCCCGGGCGGTGGTGCAGGAGCTCAAGAAGTACGACCCGGCCCTCCACCGCAAGCCCCGCTGGCTGGTGCTCAACAAGGTGGACCTGCTGCCACCCGGGGGGCGGGATGAAGCAGTCCGGCGGTTCGTGCGCACCTACCGCTGGCGGGGCCCCACCTTCGCCATCTCGGCACTCAACGGGGAGGGCTGCCGGGAGCTGGCCTACGCCGTCATGGAACACCTGGAAGCGAACCCCCTTGACGCGGCGCCGGCCCTCGCCACCCAGGAAGGGGGAAGCTGAAGGGCCATGGATTCCGTCGTCGCCCGAGCCCGGCGTCTGGTGGTCAAGGTGGGCAGCAGCCTGGTGACCAACGACGGTCGCGGCCTGGACCACGGCGCTCTCGCCCGCTGGGCGGAACAGATCGCCCGGCTGCGCCGGGGCGGAAGACAGGTGGCCCTGGTCTCTTCGGGAGCCATCGCCGAGGGGCTGCAGCGCCTCGGCTGGAAGCGGCGCCCCCACGCCCTGCACGAGCTGCAGGCGGCGGCGGCCGTAGGCCAGATGGGCCTGGTGCAGGCCTATGAATCCTGCTTCCGCACCCATGGCCTGCACGCGGCCCAGGTTCTCCTCACCCACGAGGACCTGGCCGACCGCAAGCGCTATCTCAACGCCCGCTCGACGCTCCTCACCCTGCTCACCCTGAACGTGGTGCCGGTCATCAACGAGAACGACACAGTGGTCACGGACGAGATCAAGTTCGGGGACAACGACACGCTGGCGGCCCTGGTCACCAACCTCATCGAGGCCGAGTGCCTCATTATTCTCACCGACCAGGAGGGCCTGTTCGAGGCGGACCCGCGCCGGCACCCCGGGGCGCGGCTCATCCGCGAGGCCCGGGCGGGCGATCCCGTCCTGGAGCGCATGGCGGGCGGGGTGGGGTCGGCCATCGCCAAGGGGGGCATGCTCACCAAGGTGCTCGCCGCCAAGCGGGCGGCCCGCAGCGGCGCGGCCACGGTGATCGCAAGCGGCCACGAGCCCGAGGTGCTGGTGCGGCTCGCCGCGGGAGAACGCATCGGCACCCAGCTCACCACGGAGCAGGCGCCCATAGCCGCCCGCAAGCAGTGGCTCGCCGATCACCTGCAGGTGCGGGGGCGCCTCATGCTGGACGCCGGCGCAGTGAAGGTGCTCCTCGAGCAGGGAAAAAGCCTGCTGCCCATCGGCGTGGTGGACGCGGTGGGCGACTTCGACCGGGGAGAGGTGGTGGCCTGCATCGCCCCGGACGGCCGGGAGGTGGCCCGGGGGCTGGTCAATTACAGCGCCGAGGAGACGCGCAAGATCCTGCGCAGGCCGAGCCACGAGATCGAGGCCATCCTGGGTTACGTGGACGAGCCCGAGCTGATCCATCGGGACAATTTGGTGTTGCTGTGACCGCAGCAGCACCCATTGCTGCGAAGGCTAACCTGCGCCGCAGGTTAAGCGGGGCGGGGAAGCCAGCCCGCGGCCGAAGCTACAATCTGGTTCTGCGTATCGCGGCAGAACCAATGGCGGCGAGGCTCGCCTCCCGGTGCGCCGAGACCCCGGTTGAGGGCGAACGCCGCGCCGAGGCGCCCCCGGCGCGCCACCCTAGCGGGGGGCGTTGAGGGATTCCGGATGGATGCCCGCCTTGAGGGCCGCCACGGCTTCCTCCCGGGTCCTGACCGGCGTCTTGCCCGGGCAGAAGAAATCGTAGTAGAGCACCCGCTGGTGCAGGGTCTGCCGGCGAGCCTCGATGGGGGTCCACTGGGGATTGCGCGCCTTGGACCAGACGCCTTCGCCCTGGGCGAAGGCGTAGCGCTTGAACTCCCGGGTGGCGCAGCGGATGCCTTCGAAGCTCACCGTGTCCGTCCCGTCCGCTCCCCGCACCACCAGGGTGTAGCGCACCACCCCGTCCCGCCCCACGTGGATAGAAGCCGCGTCCACGAAATAGCGAAACGAAAGAGTCGGCGCCACCTGGAACTCGATCAGGTCTTCCGGCTTGGGATGGGGAGGCAACCGGGCCTCCTGCTCGCTCCACGCCCGATCTTCCTCTTCCACGTACCCGTCCAGGCCGTAAAAGGTCTGAGCCCAGCCGGGAACCGCCAGACCGGCGGCTAACAGGGCAGGCAAGCCTGTGCGGAAGAAGCGAATCATCCACCCTGGAGATCGTTGAGCAGCGACTCCCGCACTTGGGGATCGACGGGGTCCACCACCGCGGTATACTGGGGGTGATCGACGCCGATGGCAAGCCTCGCCCCGGCGCGCAACGCCCGGATCATCTCGGGCGTCAGCTCGAAGCGCAGGAAGTGCACCGAAGAGGTCTTCTCCGGCGTCTCCCGCTCCAGGTCCTCGTCCGCGATGGCATAGACCCGGGGAAGCTCGCCGACCTGCACCCAGACCCGGTCCTCGATGCCGATCAGCTTCTTCAGCATCGCCTTGCGCTCGTCGAGGTCCGGGTACTCGATCATCATGGTCGCCTTCCAGTTGGTGCCATCCGGCACCAGGGGATTGTAGGCCTCCAGCTCGCCCTGGATCCCCTCCTCCTCGAAGATGCGCTCGGCGCGCAGCATCTCCTGGATCTGGTAGCGCATGGTGAGCTCATCCTCGAAGTGCAAGGTGACGTGCTGGCCCAGCCTCACCCTGCGGTTCTTCTTGTGCTCCATCACCCGGGCGCGGAAATCGGCCCTCGCCTTGGCGTAATCCTCCAGCGACAACAGGCTCTCTCGCGTGATTTGCGGCATCGCTGATGTCCTTTCCTTTGCTCCGACAAATGGGTCCGGCGGCATCACGGCCCCTCGCCTTCCAGCGTGCAGATGGCCCGGGGCTCGTCGATGGTGAGCACCAGGCTCTCCGAGAGAAAGAGCTGGTAATGAATTCCGTCGTTGCCGGCGTAGCCGGCCATCAGGTCCTGGCCCACCACGATGCGGCCGACGCGCGGGTCCACCAGCACGCCCCCTTTGATTCCCGCCTTGTAGATTCCTAGCTCGCACAAGCGCTTCAAGTGCTCCACCTGGAGCATGTCGGTGCCTTCGTAGCGGCGGAAAAGGCTGTTGTACAAGGCGGGCTCCAGCGCCAGGGCGTAAGGACCGTACAGGCCGTTCGAATCTAGCGCGTTCACCGCGGCCAGCACATCGTTCAAGGCTTGCTCCAGGCTCTTCCAGTCGCCGCGTTTGACCCGGCTGCGACCCTTGGCGTTCATGAGGCCTTCTAGGTGGAAGCCCTCCTGGCCGTAGTAAATGAACTCTTCCTCGCGCCGGGCGACCGCTTCCGCCGCGGCGGCGAGCGCGTTGAGGTTGAGGGGCTCCCCCATCGTCACGTGGGCTTCCAGCCGGCGCACGCTGAGATCGAACCGCTTGCGGATCATGGGCACGGAAATGGCACGGCTGATCACCGCGCCGGCTTCCCCTTCCGTGGGCTGGCGGCAGTAGTCGTCGGCGCCGATCTCCACCGAAGTGAGCCCGACCCCGTAGGGTCCCTCCAGGTCCAGGAAGCGACGGCCGGTGAGCAGACCCCGCGCGCTCTTGACCGCTTCCTCGTCGATCTTCTCCCACAGGTGGGAAGGAAAAGGGGCCTGATCCCGGTTGAGGTATTTCATTTCACTGACCCTCCCTTTGCTTCAGCGAACCGATGGTGAGCCTCGGGCCCGCCGGGGCCACGTTCGATTTTCCCGTGTTCGCTTCCTCGACTTCCGTAATGGGTGCTTCGGTAAAAAGGTAGGTCTTCAGGTTACGCTCGAAATCGGGATGGTTCCGGCGCAGCCATTCCAGCACCATGCACGCGTGCTCGATCTCCTCCCGCATGTTGTGCAGGAGGATTTCCTTGAGCGCCGGGTCGGCGCAGGCATCGGCCCGTTGCCGGTACCAGTCCACCGCCTCCAGCTCCTCCTGCAGGGAGACGAGGGCGCGGTGAAAGTCCCTGGTCTCCGCCGAGATCTGCTCCAGGGGCTCGTGGTAGCCCGCACTGCTAACTGCCATGGATTTTCTCCTTTCCGCCTTTTGGCCTCACAAGCCGTAAGCCATGCGCAGCAGGGTGAGGGGATGGGTGGGCTTGCGGCCGTCCTTGAGCCCGTTTTCGATCTGGTGCCCGGCGATCGGACAGTCGCTCGCGTAGTAGTCCGGCGCCTTCTGCCGCACCCGGTTCATCACCGGGCGGCCGATCTTCATGGACGTCTCATGAAATTCGCTTTTCACCGCATAGGTCCCGTCGTGGCCCGAGCAGCGCTCGATCAGGTCCAGCTCAGTGCCCGGGACCAACTGGAGGATCTCCCGGGTCTTGAGACCGATGTTCTGCACCCGCAGGTGACAGGCGGCATGGTAGCTCACCTTGCCCAAGGTGCGCTGGAAATCCAGCTTGAGCTTGCCCTCCTTGTGGCGCAGAGCCAGGTATTCGAACGGATCGAAGATCCGCTCCCGCACCCTCATGACGGCCTCGTCCCCCGGGAACATGAGGGGCAGCTCCTGCTTGAACATGAGCACGCAGGAAGGCACGGGCGCCACCACGTCCCACCCCTTCTCTACCATCTCCAGCAGGGCCGGGACGTTCGCCTCCTTGGCCCGGGCGACGGATTCCAGGTCTCCCAGCTCCAGCTTCGGCATGCCGCAGCAGCGCTCGCGCCCGACCAGGGTGAGGGCGATGCCGTTGTGTTCGAACACCTTGACCAGGTCCTCGGCGAGCTGGGGCTCGTTGTAATTGCCGTAACAGGTGGTGAACAAAGCCACCCGTCCGCGGGTACGGCCCGCAGCCTCGGGCTGTGCCACCGGGCTCGCGCGGCCCTTGAGCCTCCGCCGCGCCGTGCGCCACTGATACTCGGGCAGCAGAGCGTCCCGGTGGATACCTAAGGTTTTCTCCAGGGCCTTGCGCAGGCTCGGGCTCCGGTTGGCCGCGTTCACCGTCTGGGCCACCACGGGAATCGCGGCGAGTTTGCCCACCGCGTCGGTGGCGGAGAGCACCCGGTCCCGGAAGCGGGTCTTGCCGTTTTTGAAGCGCAACGCCTTGGCCCGCAGCATCAGGTGAGGAAAGTCCACGTTCCACGGGTGGGGCGGCACGTAGGGGCATTTCGTCATGTAGCACAGGTCGCACAGGTAGCAGTGGTCGACCACTTTCCAATAATCTTCCTTCGCCACCCCGTCCACTTCCATCGTCTCCGACGCGTCCACCAGGTCGAACAGGGTCGGAAACGCGTTGCACAGGCTCACGCAGCGCCGACAGCCGTGGCAGATGTCGAACACCCGCTCCAGCTCGGCGAACAGCGCCTTCTCGTCGTAGAACTCCGCCTCGCGCCACCTCAAGGGGTGCCGGGTGGGCGCTTCCAGGCTACCCTCGCGGGGACTTTCGACCGGCGTAGGCATGATACGGGAACTCCTTTGGCTGGCTGATTCTCGGCTGGCAAGGAGCAGGCGCTTAGCCCAAAAATCAGGGCCGGAGGACCGGCCCTGATTCCGGCGCCGTGCGTACGTTTACTGGCCCAGTGTATCCAAGGCCTTCTGGAACCGGTTGGCGTGGGAGCGCTCGGCCTTCGCCAGCGTTTCAAACCAGTCGGCGATCTCGTCGAAGCCCTCTTCCCGGGCGGTCTTAGCCATGCCGGGATACATGTCGGTGTACTCGTGGGTCTCGCCCGCGATGGCCGACTTCAGGTTATCCGGCGTGGGGCCGATGGGCAGATCGGTGACCGGGTCACCGCACTGCTCCAAGTATTCCAAGTGGCCATGGGCATGACCAGTTTCACCCTCCGCCGTGGAGCGGAACACCGCAGCCACGTCGTTGTAACCCTCCACATCCGCCTTGGCGGCAAAGTAGAGGTAACGCCGGTTGGCTTGGGATTCGCCGGCAAACGCGTACTTCAAGTTTTCGTGGGTTTTGGATCCTTTGAGTTGCATGGACGCTCTCCTTTCTTCGAGTTGAAGGGCCAGAGCAGTCTGCCCGAAGACCTAATTTCGGACTGACCGCTTTTAGCCCAAGGTTAGATTTTAGACTTAGTCTAATTTACGACATCAGTACTGTCAACGGTCGTCTTCGTGACGGCGATAACTCTTCGCGCTTTCTTTCTAAGAGAAAAAGCGATGAGCGGAGCCCGTCGGGCACTCTCGATCCAACGTTCAGGAGCTTGAACGAGCCCCCACGCCCGGGCCTGTCAGACTCCGCCCGGCTCCTCCGCCAGGGCCGGCATGGGTCGGCGGCGCAGCCGGGGTCGCCGGCGGGCCCGCGGCGGCTCCAGGTAACGGGCCAGCTCGGTGAGCGCCTGCTGGTAGACCGAGCGCTTGAACTCGACCACGGCGTCCAGGGGACCCCAATACTCGTACCAGCGCCAGGCGTCGAATTCCGGGTGATCGGTGGCGCGCAGGCACACGTCGCAATCCCGGCCCAGGAACCTCAACAGGAACCAGATCTGCTTCTGTCCCCGGTAGTGGCCTCGCCAGTCCCGGCGCAACCACTGGGCCGGCACGTCGTAGCGCAGCCAGTCCCGGGTGCGCCCCAGGATCCGCACGTGCTCGGGGCCTAGGCCCACTTCCTCGCGCAGCTCCCGGTACATGGCCTGTTCGGGGGTCTCCCCCGGCTTGATCCCGCCTTGCGGGAATTGCCAGGAATGCTGCTTGACTCGCTTCCCCCAGAAGACCTCGTTCTTGGCATTGAGCAGAATGATTCCAACGTTGGGGCGATATCCATTTCGGTCGATCATGGCCATCACCCGTACAATTTCATGAACCGATTCGATTTTTTCACATTTCGAAAAGCAAGGAAAGCGGCTTTCGCAAATCGCCGCCCGCCCCGGGGACGGCCTGACAGGCTTGTGTCTTCCCCTGTAGAATTTTTCTTTTTTACCGACGGACTTGCAGTATGCGGGTATCCCGATTCTTTCTTTCCACGCTCAAGGAGGCCCCCGCCGAGGCGGAAATCGTCAGCCATAAGCTGATGCTGCGCGCGGGGCTCATCCGGCGCCTGGGCAGCGGACTCTACACCTGGATGCCCCTGGGGCTGCGGGTGCTGCGTAAGGTGGAAGCCATCGTGCGGGAGGAAATGAACGCGGCCGGCGCCCTCGAGCTGCTGATGCCCGCCGTGCAGCCCGCCGAGTTGTGGCAGGAGTCGGGCCGCTGGGAGGCCTTTGGCCCCCTCATGCTCAAGATCAAGGACCGCCACCAGCGGGACTTCTGCTTCGGCCCCACCCATGAGGAGGTGATCACCGACATTGCGCGGCGGGAGATCAAGAGCTATCGCCAGCTTCCGGTCAACTTCTACCAGATTCAAACCAAGTTCCGGGACGAGATCCGCCCCCGCTTCGGCGTCATGCGGGCCCGGGAATTTCTCATGAAGGACGCCTACTCTTTTCATGCCGATCGGGCGAGCCTGGAGGCCACCTACCGGCTCATGTACGACGCCTACAGCCGAATCTTCGCTCGCCTTGGGCTAACGTTCCGGGCAGTCGCCGCCGATCCCGGCGCCATCGGCGGCAGCGCGTCCCATGAGTTCCACGTGCTGGCCGACGCCGGCGAGGACGCCATCGCCTACTGCCCCGATTCCGACTATGCGGCCAACGTGGAACTGGCGGAGGCGCTTCCGCCGGCCGAGCCCCCTCCCCCCCCCACCCAGCCTATGACCCGGGTGCCCACCCCCGGCCGGCACAGCATTGAGGAAGTCGCCGCCTACTTGCGAGTGCCGCCGCGGAACATCCTGAAGTCCCTGCTTGTCGTCACTCGGGACGGGAAGCCCTATCTGCTCTTGCTGCGCGGCGACCACACGCTGAACGAAGTGAAGACCGCCAAACATTTCGCCTGCCGGGGCGGGTTCCGCTTCGCCGCCGAGGCCGAGATCCGGGAACGCTTCGGCTGCGGGGCGGGGTCCCTCGGCCCGGTGGACGCCCCGGTGCCTATCGTGGCCGACCGTTCGGTCCTGGCCATGGGCGATTTCGTCTGCGGCGCCAACCAGGACGGCTACCATTACACGGGGGTCAATTTCGGCCGGGATCTCCCGGTTCCTGAAACCGTAGCCGACCTGCGCAACGTGGTGGCCGGGGACCCGAGTCCCGACGGCAAAGGACGGCTGGAGATCGTGCGGGGCATCGAGGTGGGCCACATCTTCCAGCTCGGCACCAAGTACTCGGAAGCGATGAACGCCACCTTCCTGGACGAGACCGGGCAGAGCCGACCCATGGAGATGGGCTGCTACGGGATCGGCGTGTCCCGGATCGTGGCCGCCGCCATCGAGCAGAACTACGACGAGCGGGGCATCATCTTCCCCGCCCCCATGGCGCCCTTCCAGGTGGCGCTGGTAGCCCTGGGGCTCGCCCGCAGCCCGGGGGTGCGGGAAACCGCCGAGCGCCTGCACGCGGAATTGGAGGCGGCGGGGGTAGAGGTCCTCTTCGACGATCGGGACGAACGTCCTGGCGTGATGTTTGCAGACATGGAGCTGATCGGCATCCCCCACCGGGTGGTGGTGTCCGAGCGGGGCCTGAAACAAAGCAGCATCGAATATCAAGGGCGGCGCGACCCGGAGCCCCAGCCCGTCCCCCTGCCCTCGGCCAAGGAGTTTTTAAAATCAAAGGTATCCGCCTCGCTTCGGTCCTCCTGAGCGCGTGCCTGCCCGCCCTGGCCTGGGGCGGGGACCAGCGCTACGAGCCCCTTTCGGCCAGCGTGCGGGCCGCCCTCCACCGGGCCGTCTCCGACCGGGCGGTACAGCGCGCCGCGTTCAATTCCGACGCGGAAGGGCAACGGTGGCTGGCCGAGATGTCCCGGCGCCTCGAGCGCCACTTCCCGGAGCCGCGCGCCCGGGAGGACTTCCTGCGCACCGTCCACTACGAAGCCACCCGGGCCGGTCTCGATCCTCAGCTCGTTCTGGCGGTGATCCAGGTGGAGAGCGGCTTCCGCAAATACGCTGTCTCTTCCGCTGGCGCCCGGGGCTACATGCAGGTGATGCCCTTCTGGGTGAAGGAAATCGGCGCGGAGGAGCACAACCTCTTTCACCTGCGGGTGAACCTCCGCTACGGCTGCACCATCCTGCGCCATTACCTGGACTTGGAACAAGGGGACCTCTACCGGGCCCTCGGCCGGTACAACGGCAGCCTGGGCAGGCCCGAATATCCCAACGCGGTGCTGGAAGCCTGGAGAAGAGCCTGGTCTTATCCGGGAACGACTGCCGGAATGCCTTCCCAGGACCGGGAGGGCTAAACCCGCCTGCAGGCATTCAGGCGGATTCCCCGCGGCTGCGGCGCTTTCGGGCAAGACGAAACACCGTCAGCCAACGCCACGTTTGGTGGACCAGGAAATAACCGGCGGCGCCAGCCGTGAACGGATTGGTGACCAGGGTGCTCATAGCGGCCACCGGCAGGTTGACCCTGAAGCATATCGCGGCCACCGCAGCGCCCAGAATCTGGCCCACGGGGATCAGTAATCCGAAAAAAAACCCCTACGGCGACCCCGCCCGCGACGGTGCGGCGATTGGATTGAAATGCCACAGTTGAGGATGGGACAGCGCGGGGGCAGGGGCTTCAGCCAGCGGTTCTGCCGCAAGCTTTCCGCGGTGGGAAACCGTGCCTTAAGCCAGCGGCGCACGGGCTCCCTTTCCAAGACATCGCACCCGGCCCGTGGCCCCTCCGATGCGGGACCCGGGCGTACTCGGGGCAACGATGGTCAACCCGCTCAGGCCCATCGGCTTGCGGGCGCACCGAACGTTCCCGCGCCGGACAACGGGACGATGAACGCCGGGCGCCTTGCAAATAGGTTGCTTCAGCATGCCCTTATAATAACAAGCCAACCGCTGCCTGAATTGATCGGTCAAGCATGCCTTCGCGCGACATCCTGGTCCTCTATTACAGCCGTCACGGCGCCGTACGGCAGATGGCCCGGTTCGTTGCGCGAGGGATCGAGCAAGTGCCGGGCGTGCAGGCCCGCCTGCGCACGGTGCCCCGGGTTTCCCCGGTGTGCGAAGCGGTGGAAGCCCCGGTGCCCGAATCCGGCGCCCCTTACGTGGCGCTCGCCGACTTGGAGCAGTGCATCGGCCTCGCCCTGGGCAGCCCCACCCGGTTCGGCAACATGGCCGCGCCCCTCAAGCACTTTCTCGACGAGACCTCAGGGCTCTGGCTGCGGGGAGCTCTCGCGGGCAAGCCCGCGGCGGTGTTCACCTCTACGGGAAGCCTGCACGGGGGCCAGGAGACAACGCTTCTTACCATGATGCTGCCCCTCCTGCACCACGGCATGGTGCTCCTCGGCCTGCCCTACACCGAGCCGGACCTGATGAGCACCGACGCGGGCGGAACCCCCTACGGGGCGAGCCACGTGGCCGGCCCGGCCGACGACAGGCCGCTCACCGAGGCCGAGCGCCGGCTGTGCATGGCCCTGGGCCGGCGGCTTGCCGAGACCGCGGTCAAGCTGGCACGATGATCGCCTAATGAGCGTCCTCTAAAGCCTGACGTAAGCTCAATAAACCCAGGGCTATAGCTGCGGGTGGGCCCGCTCGCCGGGCGCCTGGAGCCGATTGAGGGCGTGGATATAGGCCTTGGCGGAAGCGACGATGATGTCGGTGTCCGCTCCCTGGCCGTTCACGATGCGCCCGCCCTTCTGCAACCGCACCGTGACCTCCCCCTGGGCGTCGGTGCCGCTGGTGATGGCGTTCACCGAGTAGAGTTGCAGCTCCGCGCCGCTCTTGACGATGGACTCGATCGCCTTGAACGTGGCGTCTACCGGGCCGCTCCCCGTGGCCGTGCCCGTGCGCTCCACCCCGTTGTCGGAAAGCATTACCCGGGCGAGGGGGGTTTCCCCGGTCTCGGAGCAGACCTTGAGGAAGACGAGCCGGTAATGCTCCTGGTCCAGGGCGAGGGCCTCCTCGCTCATCAAGGCGTGCAGGTCCTCGTCGAAGATCTCGTGCTTCTTGTCCGCCAGCTCCTTGAACCGGGCGAACGCGGCGTTCAGCACCTCCTCCGACTCGATCTCGATGCCCAGCTCCTTGAGCCGCGTGCGGAAGGCGTTGCGGCCGCTGTGCTTGCCCAGCACCATGCGGTTGGCAGCCCAGCCCACGTCCTCCGCCCGCATGATCTCGTAGGTCTCCCGGCTCTTGAGCACCCCGTCCTGATGGATGCCCGATTCGTGGGCGAAGGCGTTGGCGCCCACGATGGCCTTGTTGGGCTGCACGGGGAAACCCGTGATTCCCGCCACCAGCCGGCTCGCCGGGACGATCTGGGTGGTGTCGATGCGGGTGTCGCACGGGAATATGTCCCGGCGCGTGCGCACCGCCATCACGATCTCCTCCAGCGCCGCGTTGCCCGCCCGCTCGCCCAGGCCGTTGATGGTGCATTCCACCTGGCGCGCGCCGTTGAGCACCGCCGCCAGGGAGTTGGCCACCGCCAGGCCCAGGTCGTTGTGGCAGTGCACCGACCACACCACCTGGTCGGCGTTGGGGATGCGGTTGCGCAACTGCCGGATCAGCGTCCCGAACTGCTCCGGGATGCTGTAGCCCACCGTGTCCGGGATATTGATGGTGGTGGCCCCCGCCGCGATCACCCGCTCCAGGATGCGGCATAGAAAGTCGATCTCGGAGCGGGCCGCGTCCTCGGGGGAGAACTCCACGTCGTCGGAATGCTGGCGCGCCCACTTCACCGCCTTAACCGCCTGCTCCACCACCTGGTCGGGCTCCATGCGCAGCTTCTTCTGCATATGGATGGGGCTGGTGGCGATGAAGGTATGGATGCGCCCCGAAGCCGCCCCCTTGATGGCCTGGGCCGCCTGCTGGATATCGCGCTCCGTGGCCCGGGCGAGCGCGCATACGGTACTGTCCTTGATCGCCTCGGCCACCGCCTTGACCGCCTCGAAGTCGCCCGGACTGGCGGCGGGGAAGCCCGCCTCGATCACGTCCACCCGCATGCGCTCGAGCTGCCGGGCGATGCGTAGCTTCTCTTCCCTGGTCATGGACGCGCCGGGGCTCTGCTCGCCGTCGCGCAACGTGGTATCGAATATGATCAGCCTGTCTTCCATGGCCTCGTCTCCCGTCCGGCTCGGTACGGCACCGCCCGCACGAGCCCGCGTCTATTTTGCCGGCCTTCCCGGGAAAACGGCCAGCGCCGCCGCGCCGTCCCCCGCCCGGAGCTCAAGGGGCGGCCCCGGGCGGCGTCTTGAGGCGGCGGCGCTTGAAGCGCTCCCAGACCCACAGGGCGTAGCCGGAAAGGCTATAGCCGACGAACAGCAGGAACAGCACCGTCGGGGGGTCGCTCGAGATGAGCACGATCGCGAGCACCAGGGCGAGCAGCACGGCGAACGGGACGCTCTTGCGTAGGTTCACGTCCTTACCGCTGTAGAAGCGCAGGTTGCTCACCATGCTCACCCCCGCGAAAACCGTCACGATCCACGCAAGCCACATGACCTCCCGGCCCCTCACGTCGTAGTCGTGCATGATCCACACCAGTCCGGCGATGAGAGCCGCCGCCGCTGGGCTCGGCAATCCCTGGAAGTAGCGCTTGTCCACCACGTCGATGTTGGTGTTGAAGCGGGCCAGCCGCAGCGCCGCGCCGACGCAGTAGACGAACGCGCCCAGCCATCCGAGCTTGCCCAGCCCCTGCAGCGCCCACTCGTACACCACCAGGGCGGGCGCCACGCCGAAGGACACCATGTCGGAGAGGCTGTCGTATTCGGCGCCGAAGGCGCTTTGGGTATGGGTGAGCCGCGCCACCCGCCCGTCCAGGGCGTCCAGCACCATAGCGATGAAGATCGCCACCGCCGAGTGCTCGAAGCGTCCGTTCATCGCCTGGACGATGGCGTAGAAACCAGCGAAGAGAGCCGCGGTGGTGAACAGGTTAGGCAGAAGGTAGATCCCCCGCCGGCGCACGGCAGGGTTGAGCAGGGCCTTGCGGTTCGGGTCGTGGAGCATCGGGCGCTCACCCGCAGCAGTCAAGGAGCCTCGCCATGGCTTCCCGCGGGAGCCGCTGCCCCCGCCAAATCCATCAAAGCTTAACCGAAATCGCCAGCGACGGCATTGCCGCCCGGCGTGACGGGCAACCGGGCGATGACGCTCTTCGCCGCGTAGACCTTGTCGCCGATGCCTACCCGGGGCCGGGCTCCCCGGGGAAGATACACGTCCAGGCGGGAGCCGAACCGAATGAAGCCGTAGCGCTCGCCGCGGCCGAGCCGGGCACCCTCGTCCACGTAGCACAGGATGCGCCGGGCTACCAGCCCCGCCACCTGCACGCAGGTGACGTCGAAACCCTCCGGGGTCTTGAGCCACAAGGCGTTGCGCTCGTTCTCCAGGGAGGCCTTGGAAAGCTCGGCGTTGAAGAACCTGCCCGGGAAGTACCAGCGCTTGACCACCCGGCCGTCCACGGGACTGCGGTTGGAATGGGCGTTGAACACGTTCATGAAGACCGAGATGCGCAGCGCGTCGCGCTCGATGAACGGATCGCGACAGGCCTCCACCGACACTACCCGTCCGTCCGCGGGCGAAAGCACCAGCCCCGCCCCCTGGGGAACGGGGCGGGGCGGGTCGCGGAAGAACTGCAGCACGAAGGCGAACAGCAGCCACAGGGGCGCCGACCATGCCCCCAGCAGGAACGTTGCGGCGAGGGCCGTCGCCAACGTCACGGCGACGAACGGCCAGCCTTCCCGGGCGATGAGGGGATGGGGGTAGTTCATCGGCTCGCCCGCCCCGGAGCGGGCATTCGCGGGCCGCATCCGGGCGGCGCCCTGCGGGTCCCGCGCTTCAATTCTTGCTCTGATCCACCAGGCGGTTCTGCTTGATCCACGGCATCATGTCCCGCAGCTTTTCGCCCACCACCTCGATTGGGTGCGCCTTGCCCATGCGCCGCAGGGCCTTGAGCTTGGGCGCCCCTGCCTGGTTCTCGAGAATGAACTCCTTGGCGAACTCCCCGCTCTGAATTTCCGCAAGGATCTTGCGCATCTCGGCGCGGGTCTGCTCGTTGATGATCCGCGGGCCGCGGGTGAAATCCCCGTACTCGGCGGTGTTGGAGATGGAGTAGCGCATGTTGGCGATGCCGCCCTCGTACATCAGGTCCACGATGAGCTTGAGCTCGTGCAGGCATTCGAAATACGCCATCTCCGGCGCATAGCCCGCCTCGACCAGGGTTTCGAAACCGGCCTGCACCAGGGCCGAGCAGCCGCCGCACAGCACCGCCTGCTCCCCGAAGAGGTCGGTTTCAGTCTCCTCGCGGAAAGTGGTCTCGATCACCCCGGCCCGGCCGGCGCCGATAGCGCAGGCGTAGGAGAGGGCAAGATCCCGGGCCTTGCCGGAAGCGTCCCGGTGCACGGCGATGAGCGAAGGCACGCCGCCGCCCTGGATATAGGTGGAGCGCACCAGGTGGCCGGGACCCTTGGGCGCGATCATGATCGTGTCCAGGTCGGCGCGAGGCTCGATCTGGCCGAAGTGGATGTTGAAGCCGTGGGCGAAGGCGAGGGCCGCCCCCTTCTTGATGTTGGGCTCGATCTCCTCACGGTAAACCCGGGCGTGATGCTCGTCCGGAAGCAGGATCATGACCACGTCCGCGCCCTTGACCGCCTCGGCCACCTCCTTCACCGCGAGCCCCGCGTTCCTGGCCTTGTCCCAGGAAGCACCCCCCCTGCGCAGGCCCACGGTCACCTTCACCCCGGAGTCGTTCAGGTTGTTGGCGTGGGCGTGGCCCTGGGAGCCGTAGCCGACGATGGTGACCTTGCGCCCCTTGATCAGCGACAGATCGGCGTCTTTGTCGTAATAGACTTTCATGGTTTTCCTCTTCGATGGTTGTTGGCGGCCGAACGCCGCGGCCGGCGCGGCGCGGCTCGATGAAACGGGTCGACGATCGGTGCCGTCAAACCTTGAGGATCCGCTCGCCGCGAGCGATGCCCGAGGCGCCGGTGCGCACCGTCTCCAGGATGGCGCTGCGCTCGATCGCCTGCAGGAAGGCGTCCAGCTTCGATCCGGTACCGGTCAGCTCGATGGTGTAGGCCTTGTCGGTCACGTCGATGATGCGCCCGCGGAAGATGTCCGCCATGCGCTTCATCTCCTCCCGGTCCTTGCCCACCGCCCGCACCTTGACCAGCATGAGCTCCCGCTCGATGTGCTCGCCGTCCGACAGATCGACTACCTTCACCACGTCGATCAGCTTGTTGAGCTGCTTGGTGATCTGCTCGATCACGTCGTCCGAGCCGGAGGTGACGATAGTCATGCGCGAGAGGGTGGGATCCTCGGTGGGAGCGACCGTCAGCGACTCGATGTTGTAGCCGCGCGCCGAGAACAACCCAGCCACGCGCGACAGGGCCCCGGGCTCGTTTTCCATCAGGAGGGAGATGATGTGGCGCATTTCGGTAACCAGAAGTCAGAAGACAAGGGACTGGGGCGGGTGGTCGGAATCGCGTTCTCCCATCGTCGTGACCATCGTCGACGATGGCGTCAGACCAGGATCATCTCGGACAGGCCCTTGCCACCGGGCACCATGGGGAAAACGTTCTCAGCCTGGTCGGTGATGAAGTCCATGAACACCAGGCGATCCTTCATGGAGAACGCTTCCCGCAGCGCCCCCTCCACGTCGCCGGGCTTTTCGATCTTCATGCCCACGTGCCCGTAGCTCTCGGCCAGCTTGACGAAATCAGGAAGGGCGTCCATGTAGGACTCGGCGTAGCGGTTGCCATGGAAGAATTCCTGCCACTGGCGCACCATGCCCAGGTACTTGTTGTTGAGGTTCACGATCTTGATCGGCAGGCGGTACTGCTTGCAAGTGGAAAGCTCCTGGATGCACATCTGGATGCTTGCCTCGCCGGTCACGCACACCACCATCGCCTCGGGATGGGCGAGCTGCACGCCTATCGCCGCGGGCAGCCCGAAGCCCATGGTGCCCAGCCCCCCGGAATTGATCCAGCGCCGCGGCTTGTCGAACTTGTAGAACTGGGCCGCCCACATCTGGTGCTGGCCCACGTCCGAAGTCACGTAAGCGTCCCCGCGGGTCACCTCGTAGAGCTTCTCCAGCACGTACTGGGGCTTGATGACCGGGCTCGAGCGGTCGTAGCGCAGGCAGTCCCGGGCGCGCCACAGCTCGATCTGGGTCCACCACGCCTTAAGCGCCTGGGGATCGGGCCGCTCCCGGGTTTCCTTGAGCAGACGCAGCAGCTCCTCCAGCACGTCGCGCACGTTGCCCACAATGGGCACGTCCACCTTCACCCGCTTGGAAATGGAGGAGGGGTCGATGTCGATGTGGATGATCTTGCGCTCCGGGTTGTAGAAGTGCTTGGGGTTTCCGATCACCCGGTCGTCGAAGCGGGCGCCGATGGCCACCAGCACGTCGCAGTGCTGCATCGCCATGTTGGCCTCGTAGGTGCCGTGCATGCCCAGCATGCCGACGAAGAGGGGGTCCGTGGCCGGAAAGCCACCCAGGCCCATGAGGGTGTTGGTGCACGGGAAGCCCAGCAGCCGGACGAATTCCGTGAGGAGCTCCGAGGCGTTGCTCAGGATGACCCCACCCCCGGAATAGACCATGGGCCGCTTGGCCTCTAGGATCAACTGCACCGCCTTGCGGATCTGCCCGGCGTGCCCCTTCACCACCGGGTTGTAGGAGCGCATGGACACGGTCTCCGGGTAGCGGAATTCGCACTTGGCCGTGGTCACGTCCTTGGGGATGTCCACCACCACCGGCCCCGGGCGCCCCGTGGAGGCGATGTAGAACGCCTTCTTGATGGTAATGGCCAGGTCCTTGACGTCCTTCACCAGGAAGTTGTGCTTCACGCACGGGCGGGTGATGCCTACCGTGTCGCACTCCTGGAAGGCGTCCTGGCCGATGGCGTGGGTGGGCACCTGCCCGGTGATGACCACCAGCGGAATGGAATCCATGTAGGCGGTGGCGATGCCCGTGACCGCGTTAGTGACGCCCGGTCCCGAGGTCACCAGGGCGACGCCCACTTTTTCGGTAGCGCGGGCGTAGCCGTCGGCGGCATGGAGCGCGGCTTGCTCGTGGCGTACCAGGATATGCTTGACCCTGTCCTGCTTGAACAGCTCGTCGTAAATGTACAGGACCGCCCCGCCGGGATAGCCGAACACGTAGTCGACTTTTTCCTCCTGGAGGCAGCGCACCACGATTTCTGCGCCGGTCAGTTCCATCGGATCTGCCTGAAAAACCTGGTAATCGAGAATAAACGTGAAACGATATCGATAAGAAAAGATCCGGTCAAGCCCGGGGAAGGCAACCACTCCTCCAGGGCAAGGGCTTGCCCGGTCGGGAAATTCCGCCCCCGGCGGGCCCTGCGGGGCCGTTCGGGCACCGACGCCCTGGCCCGGGGCAGTCTCACTGCCATCACGACTTTTTTGCTACCATGGGGCGCCTTTTGTAAGGGTTTCCCGATCTCTTGGTCCACCCCGAGGTTGATGCAAGCTGGCTACCTCCAGGGAACTGTCCGACTTTTTGGCGGGCGTAGAACGCCGCGCCTACAAGCAGGCCCTGTTTGCGGTCAAGAACCAGGACCTGGCACTGGACCTCGTCCAGGAGGCCATGTTGCGGCTGGCCGAGAAATACGGAGAACGCCCGGCCGAGGAGTTGCCCCTCATCTTTCAGCGCATCCTCCAGAACGTTATCCGCGATTCGTTCCGCCGGCAGAAAGTAGCCAGCATGTGGACCACCCTAGCCTCGGCGCTCGTGCCGGGCCGGGACCCCGAGCAGGATCCCCTCGAAACTCTCGAACCCGCTGCAGCCTCCAACGCCATGGAGGGTCCTGCGGAGCGCCTGGAGCGCTCCCAAGTGCTTGCTATCCTTGAGCAAGGCATCCAGAGCCTGCCTGCCCGTCAACGGGAAGCCTTCCTTTTGCGTTACTGGGAAGAGTTGGATGTGGCCGAGACCGCCCGCATCATGGGCTGCTCCCAGGGCAGCGTGAAGACCCACTGTTCCCGGGCGACCCATGCCTTGGCCCAATGGCTGCGGTCCAAGGGCATCGAATTATGAACGACGAGACACGCTTGGCTGGAAAGATCCGCGCGCTGCTCGATGACGGGTTAAAAGACCTGGATCCCGCCGTCGGCGCCCGCCTCGAGCAGGCCCGGGAGCGGGCCATCGCCCGCCACCGGACAACAGAGCCGGCCATGGACCTGGCGGGAGCGGGCCGCGGGCGGGGGTTGGGGCTACCCGGACACTCCCCCTGGCGCTTGTGGAGGTCCGCAGGCGTGGTGGCGGTCGCCCTGGCGGTGGCGGTCGTTTTCTGGTCCCAGCGGGAGAGCCCCCTTGATCCCGGCGAGCTGGACGCTGCGCTGCTCTCGGGCGACCTTCCGGTACGCGCTTACCTCCACCCCCAATTCCCTTCATGGCTCCAGCATTCCGAGCAATAGTCCTGTGGCTGGCATTGCTCGGCGTGTTCTCGAGCCCCTTGACCGCGGCGGGGGAGCGGCAACCCTCCTGGTCGGAGCTGACGCCCAAGCAACGGGAAATCCTGGCGCCCCTGGCCAACGAGTGGGACAGCTTTTCCGACGTGCAAAAGAAAAAGCTGTTGGGCGTGGCGCGGCAATACCCGAAGCTCACCCCGGAGCAGCAGAAGCGACTCCAATCCCGGCTCCTGGAGTGGAGCCGGCTCACCCCCGAAGAGCGGGAGCTCGCCCGCAGGAACTACCAGAACCTCAAGCAGATGCCGCCGGAGAAGCGCCGGGAAATCAAGCGCAAATGGCAGGAATACAGCGAATTCCAGGCAGAGGAGGCCAAGCCGGACGCCGGCGTCCCGCCTGCCTCCCGATAGCCAGCTTGGCGCCTCCCACCCCATGATTCCCACGGCCTACGCCAGCCTCGGGCGCCGGTTTCTGAGCCTCCTCTACGACGGCTTGCTGCTTTTAGCAGTCCTCCTGATCGCGGACCTGGCGCTGCTGCTGGCAGTGCCCGGCGCCCGGGAGCCGGCGCTGCGTCCCCTGACCCAGACCTATCTGCTGGCGGTCTCGGGAGCTTACTTCGTGGGGCAGTGGACCCACGGCGGCCAGACCCTCGCCATGAAAACATGGCGCCTGCGGCTGATGTCCGCCGACGGGGGCCCGGTGTCCGCCCAGCAGGCCGTGCTGCGCTTCCTGACGGCCACCCTCACCCTGCTCCTGCCGGCTTTCCTGTGGGCGCTCCTGGACCGGGAACGCCAGTTCCTCCATGACCGCCTGGCGGGAACCCGGATCGTCCAGGAAAAAGGCTGAGCTGGCCCACGGGCTCCGCGGCCGGCTTACCTCCTCTCCACCCACCACATGGCTGCGAAGGCAAGACCCAGGAACGCCGCGGTTGGGCCCATGCCGCTCAAGGCCGGCGGCCACTCGTTGAGCACTCCCAGGTGGGCGAACAGGCGGTTCAACAAGTGGAAGCCCAGGCCCACCATGATGGCGATGAACACCCGGGCTCCTACCCCGCCGGCACGGCGCTGGTGCTGGGCGAAGGGGATGGCGAGCAACATCATCACCAGCACCGCCCCGGGATACACCACCTTGCGCCACAAGGCGATCTCGAACCGGGTGCTGTTCTGCCGGTTCTCGCGCAGGTGCTGGATGTAACTCCACAGGTTGGCGAGGGTCATTTTGTGGGGATCTACCAGCAGCACGTTGATCACTTCCGGGCTCAAGACCGATCGCCAGCGCTCCTGAGGGAGCCTCACCACTCGGCTTTCCGTTCCCTGGAATTCGGTGCGCACCACGTTGGACAAGGACCACCAGTGATCCCCCAGGTATTCGCCGCGCTCGGCGAAGCTGATGGAGCGCAGGTGAAACCCATCGTCGAACTGGAAGATCTTCACCCCGCGCAGGGAGAAATCCAGGTGCACCTGGCGCACGTTGATGAAGCTGCCCTCGTCCTTGACCCACAAGCCGGAGCGGAATTCCTGTCCCACCACCGTGCTGGTGGCGCGCAGCCGCAGCCGCTGGGCGGCCCGGTCGCTCGCCGGGGCGATGAACTCCCCCACCACCAGGGTGATGAGCGCCAGGGTGAGGCCCGCCAGGCACACCGCCAGGGCCAGCCGGTAGAGGGACACGCCCGAGGCCCGGATCACGGTGAGCTCGGAGTGGGCCGCCAACTGGGAAAGGGCGACCACGGTGCCGATCAGGGCCGCGATCGGGAACAGCTCGTAGGCGTGGCCGGGAACGCTCAAGAGCACGTAAGCCACCGCCTGGGACACCCGGTAGGCGCTCTTGCCCACGTCGCTCAGCTCGTGGATCAAGTCGAAGATGATGAAGAGGGAGATGAGCGCCGCGAACACCAGGCCGGTCGCCAAGTAGATCTCCCGCGCCACGTAACGCCGCAGGACCTTCATGCCCGCAACCGCCCCAGGCTGAACACCGAAAGCCGGCGATAGAAGAAGGCGGCGATGAACGCGAGCATCGCCCCATGCACCCCCCACAACCCCAGGGCCGGATCGATCCGCTGGAACGCCACCCAGACCTGGGCCACGCTCAAGGTGTTGGTGTAGATCATGTAGATGAGGATCGCCATGACCAGGTTGAGGGACCGCCCGGCCCGCGGGTTCACCTGGGCCAGGGGGATCGCCAGGAGGGCAAGCAGCACGGCGCTGATGGGCTGACTCAGCCGCCGCCCCAGCTCCGCGACATGCTCGGGCGTGCGGTTTTCCAGCAGCTCGAGGAAGGGCCGGGATTTGGTGGAAGGCACGGCGGGGCGAGCCTCCGCCTGCTGGATGCGCACCGCGTAGCGGTCGAAATGCATGATCCTGTACTCGGGGGAGCCGGGAGGGCCGTCGAACCGGGCGCCGCTCTCCATGACCAGGAAGCGGTCACCGTTCTCCGCCGTCTCCACCCGGCCGATGCGGGCCACCATCACCGCGACGGTGTCCTTCTCCATCGACTGCACGAACACGTTCTCCACCCGCTGCTTGTCCTGGCTTACGGCCTCGACGAAGAAGACCCGGTCGGCGTGGCGCGATTCCTGGAAGGTGCCGGGACTCACGAGGGAGGCGTCATCCCGGGTGCGGAGGATCTGCCTCAGCTCCTCGCTCTTGGCGATGGCCCAGGGCGAGAGGAAAAGGGCGAGGGCCGCCACAATGCAGGCGATCGGCACGGAAAACAGGAGCACCGGGCGCACCCAGGCGGTCAGGCTCAATCCGGCGCTGAACCACACCACCATCTCGGAGTCCCGGTAGGCTCGGCTCAGGCTCAACAGAATGGCGACGAAGGTGGTGCCGGCGAGCAGCGGCGCGAGATAGCTCAAGGTGCGGAAACCGAGGAGTGCCAACACCCCCTCGGCGGGAATCGACCCGCTAGCGGCCTGGTCCAGCAGGCGGATCACCTGGGTGACCAGGGTGATGGCCAGAACCACCACGAAGACCACGATCCCGGTGGTGGAGAACTCGCGTAAGGCGCTTCGGGTGAAGATCCGCGGCGCGTTCTTTGACTTATACGCGCCTGAGCGGGGATAATTCGGCATTCGCGAAAGACCTAAAAACGCAATCCAGACGAGGAGTTAGTCGTGGAATTTAGCATAAAAAGCGGCGCCCCCGAGAAAAGCCGCACCGCCTGTCTGGTGGTCGGCGTGTTCGAGCCGCACCGATTGAGCGCTCCGGCCCAGGCCATCGACAGCGCCGCCCAGGGCTTTGTTTCCGACATTCTCCGCCGCGGCGATATGGAAGGAAAATCCGGCTCCACCCTGATGCTGCACAAAGTGCCGGGAATCCTGGCCGACCGGGTGCTGCTCACGGGCCTGGGACCGGAGCGGGAGTTCCGGGAAAAGGAGTACCGCAACGCCGTGGCTGCGGCCGTGCGCGCCCTCGCTGAGAGCGGCGCGGCCGAGGCGACCCTATGCCTGCCGGAGGTGGAGGTGAAAAAGCGGGACGTGGCGTGGAAAGTCTCGACGGCGGTCGTGGCGGCCATGGAGACGGCCTACCGCTTCGACCGCTTGAAGAGCAAGCCGGAGGAAGCCCGCCGGCTGCGCAAGCTCACGCTGGCGGTGCCCCGGCGGGCTGACGTGAGCCCGGCAGAAGAAGGCCTGCACCAGGGCCAAGCCATCGCCTGCGGCATGAACTTGGCGAAAGACCTGGGCAACCTGCCGAGCAACATCTGCACCCCCTCCTACCTGGCCGAGCAGGCCACCGGCATGGCCAAGGCCTACGACTTCAAGGTCCAGGTGCTGGAGCGCAAGGACATGGAAAAGCTGGGCATGGGCGCCCTGCTCGCCGTGGCCAAGGGAGCCCACGAGCCCCCCAAGCTCATCATCCTCGAGTACCACGGCGCAGACCGGAAACAGGCTCCCGTCGCCCTGGTGGGCAAGGGCGTCACCTTCGACACCGGGGGCATTTCCATCAAACCCGCCCAGGACATGGACGAGATGAAATTCGACATGTGCGGCGCAGCCAGCGTGCTGGGCACCTTCAAAGCCCTCGCACAACTGCAATTGCCCATGAACGTGGTGGGCGTCATCCCGGCGACGGAGAACATGCCGGGCGGCCGGGCCAGCAAGCCCGGCGACGTGGTGACCAGCCTCTCCGGCCAGACCATCGAGATCCTGAACACCGACGCGGAAGGACGCCTGATCCTGTGCGACGCCCTGACCTACGCCGAGCGTTACAAGCCCGCCACGGTGATCGACATCGCCACGCTGACCGGCGCCTGCGTCATCGCCCTAGGCCATGTGGCGACCGGCCTCTTCAGCAACGACGAGGCGCTCGCCAATGAGATCATCCGGGCGGGCGAGCAAGCCCTGGACCGGGTCTGGCAGATGCCCCTGTGGGAAGACTACCAGGAACAACTCAAAAGCAACTTCGCCGACATGGCCAACATCGGCGGCCGGCCGGCGGGCAGCATCACCGCCGCCTGCTTCCTCGCCCGGTTCACCAAGAAGTTCCGTTGGGCCCATCTAGACATCGCCGGCACCGCCTGGAAGTCGGGCAAGGAGAAGGGCGCCACCGGTCGCCCCGTGCCCCTGCTCACCCAGTTTCTCATCAACCGCGTTACAGAAGCCAGGGGACGGAAAGCCGAAGGAGGAAGATAACTCTCGATGGCAAAGGGCAAAAATGGGTGAATTCTGTCCTCTGAATCCTAGCTTCTGATGACCCAGATCGACTTCTACACCCGCGTCGACGATAAGCTCGCCACCGCCTGCCGGCTGGCGGCCAAGGCGTTCCAGCAGGGCTTGCGGGTGCTGGTGCTGACGCCGGACGGGGAAACGACGGAAAAAGTGGACCGGCTGTTGTGGACCGTGCCTGCTACCGGCTTCATTCCCCATTGCCGCAACGCCAGTCCCCTCGCCGCGGCGACGCCGGTCATCGTGGACCATGCGCCCGAGCCGCTGCCCCACGACGAGGTGCTGATCAACCTGTGTCTGGGGTGGCCGACGTTCTTCAGCCGCTTCCAGCGGCTGGTGGAGATCGTCTCCACCGACGAGGCGGACAGTCAGGCGGCCCGGGAGCGTTACCGCTTCTACCAGCAGCGGGGCTACGCCATCCATCATCACGACCTCTCCGCTTTGAGGGGACGAGACTGAGCTCGCGCCCATGACCGAGGCGTCCCGATCCATCGACGAAACGGACGCGCTGCTCGCCAAGCTGGACGCGCTGCTCGCCAAGCATCGCCCGCGGCAGGCAGAGCCCGCGTCTTCCGAGGACCCGGATCCCTTCCCCCTCCTGAGCGAGGTTCTGGAGGAGCCCGAGCCGGTCGCTTTCGAGGAAAGCGCAGAAGATGAAGAGGGCCTGCCCGTTCTCCGGGAGGAGATTGCCGAGGACGCTTTGCGAGCGGGCGAGCCGTGGGAAAGCCGCATCGCGGGCGTCCTGCGCGCCCATCTGGCCCCGGCGCTCCCCGAAGGGCAGCGGGAAACCCTGATCGCGCAAGCCGCCCGGGCGGTGGCCCTGACCGTCATGGCACCCGGCGCGGAATCCCGTCCCGGGAGCGGGGTCCCGTCCATGCCCTTGGGCCCTATAATACGTAGCTTTTCGACCTCGCCCCCGCCCATGGGAGAACTCGCCAAAAGCTTCGATCCGCGCGGGATCGAGCAACGCTGGTACGAATACTGGGAGTCCCGCGGGTATTTCGCCGCCCGCGACGAGCCCGATCGACCGGTCTTTTGCATTCAGCTCCCCCCGCCCAACGTGACGGGAACGCTCCACATGGGGCACGCCTTCCAGCAGACGCTGATGGACGTGCTGGTGCGCTACCACCGCATGCGGGGCTACAACGCCAACTGGATCGTGGGCACCGACCACGCCGGCATCGCCACCCAGATCGTGGTGGAGCGCCAGCTGGAAGCTGAAGGCAAGACCCGGCACGACCTGGGCCGGGAGAAGTTCGTCGAGCGGGTGTGGCAGTGGAAACAGCATTCGGGGGCCACCATCACCCGCCAGATGCGGCGGCTGGGCGTCTCGGCCAATTGGACCTATGCCGACACCGAGGGCCAGCGGGCCGGCTACTTCACCATGGACGCGCGCATGTCCCGGGCGGTGATCGAGGTCTTCGTGCGGCTCTACCAGCAGGGGCTCATCTACCGGGGCCAGCGCCTGGTCAACTGGGACCCGGTGCTGGGCACCGCGGTCTCCGACCTGGAGGTGGACAGCGAAGAGGAGGACGGCCGGCTCTGGGAAATCCGCTATCCCCTGGCCGACGGCTCGGGGGCGGTGGTGGTGGCCACTACCCGCCCCGAGACTATGCTGGGGGACGTGGCGGTGGCGGTCCATCCCGATGACGAGCGCTACCGGCATCTGGTCGGCAGAGGGGTCACCCTGCCCCTCACCGGGCGGACGATCCCGGTCATCGCCGACGAGCACGTGGACCCGGAATTCGGCACCGGGTGCGTGAAGATCACCCCGGCCCACGACTTCAACGACTACCAGGTGGCGGCGCGCCACGCGCTCGCGCCCTTGAACATCCTCACCCTGGACGCCAGGATCAACGACCAGGCGCCCCCGGCTTATCGAGGGCTCGACCGCTTCGAGGCCCGGCACCGCGTGCTGGAAGACCTGCGGGCCCAGGGGCTGCTCGTCTCCGAGAAGCCCCACCGGTTGAAGGTGCCCCGCTCCGGCCGCACCGGCGTCGTCGTGGAGCCCATGCTCACCGACCAGTGGTTCGTCGCCACGTCCGCCCCGGCCCCCGAGGGAACCCTCTTCCCGGGCAAGTCCCTGGCCCAGATGGCGCTGGAAGCGGTGGCGCGGGGCGAGGTCAGGTTTTTTCCCGAGCACTGGGCCACCACCTACAACCACTGGCTGGAGAACATCCAGGACTGGTGCATCTCCCGCCAGCTCTGGTGGGGCCACCAGATCCCCGCCTGGTACGACGAGCAAGGCCGGGTGTTCGTCGCCCGCACCGAGGCGGAGGCCTACGCCCAGGCCCGAGCCGCCGGCTATACCGGCCCCCTGCGGCGCGATCCCGACGTGCTCGACACCTGGTTTTCCTCGGCCCTGGTGCCCTTCAGCTCCCTGGGCTGGCCGGAGCCGACCCGGGACCTGGAGCTGTATCTTCCCTCCTCTGTGCTGGTGACCGGCTTCGACATCATCTTCTTCTGGGTCGCCCGCATGGTCATGATGACCAAGCACTTCACCGGCAAGGCGCCCTTCCGCCACGTCTATATCAACGCCATCGTGCGCGACGCGGAAGGCCAGAAGATGTCCAAGTCCAAGGGCAACACCATCGATCCCATCGACCTGATCGACGGGATTTCACTGCCCGAGCTGCTGGCCAAATCCACGGTGGGGTTGCTCCGCGCCGAGCACAAGGAGAGGATCGAGCAGTACATCCGCAGCCATTTTCCTGAGGGCATTCCCGCCTTCGGCGCCGATGCCCTGAGGTTCACCTTCGCGTCTCTGGCCACCTTCGCCCGCACCCTCAACTTCGACCTGAACCGCTGCGAAGGCTACCGCAACTTCTGCAACAAGCTATGGAACGCCACCCGCTTCGTGCTGATGAACACGGAGGGGCAGGATTGCGGGCTCGACGAGGGGGCGCCTGTCGAGCTTTCGGTCTTCGACCGCTGGATCGTCGGCCGCCTGCAACAGGCGGAGCAACAGGTGATCGACGCCCTGGCCGAGTATCGCTTCGACCTGGCCGCCCGGGCGATCTACGAGTTCGTCTGGGACGAGTACTGCGACTGGTACCTGGAACTCGCCAAGGTGCAGCTCGCCGAGGGGGGCGAGGCGGTCCGGCGCGGGACGCGCCGCACCCTGGTGCGGGTGCTGGAAGCGCTGCTGCGCCTGGCGCACCCCTTCATTCCCTTCATCACCGAGGAGCTGTGGCAGCGGGTCGCGCCCCTGGCGGGGAAGAAGGAAAGCGATACCCTTATGCTGGCGCCCTATCCCCAGCCCGACCCGGACAGGATCGACGAGGCCGCCACGGCCCGGGTACAAGCGTTCAAGGAGGTGGTGAACGCCTGCCGGCACCTGCGCAGCCAGATGGGGCTGTCGCCCTCCCAGCGGGTCCCTTTGCTGGCGGTCGGTCCGCGAACGCTCATCGAGGCCCATGCCGCCCCACTGCGGGCCCTGGCCCGCCTGTCGGAGGTTCAGGCGGTGGAGGGCAGCCTGCCCCCCGCCGACGCGCCCGTGGCCATTGCGGGCGACTACCAGCTCATGCTGAAGGTGGAAGTGGACGTGGCGGCCGAGCGGGCGCGCCTCGCCAAGGAACTCGCCCGGGTGGAAGCCGAGATCCAGAAAGCCCAGGCCAAGCTCGCCAATCCCAATTTCGTGGAGCGGGCGCCGGCGGCGGTGGTAGCCCAGGAACGCCAGCGCCTGGAGGCCTTCCGCGACACCCTGGACAAGCTCAGGGGCCAGATGGAAAAGCTGCCCCCGGCCTGAGCTTTTTCCCTCACCCCACCTTTCGGCGCAAAGAACGCAGCCACAGACGCCGTGTCAAGCGCACCCTGCTCGCAGGACGCCCCCTGATCAGCGCCCTTCGCCCCAGCCGAACTGGTCGCAGTAGAGCTTGAGCTTTTCCACGATCTCCTCCCGCTCGAAAAAGCGGTCGGCCCGGGCGAGGCGCGCCTGATCCCGGGTGGCCAGATCTCCGCCGAAGCACAAGATCGGCACGTTGAGCATCATCTCCATGCGCACCTGCTCGATGACCGCCAGCGGGTCGAAGGCCTGGGCTTCGTCCAGGTCGAGCAGGATGAACCGATGCAGCAGCACGTCCTGGTAGCCGCCGAGCGCCTCCAGATCAGTGCACTCGACCAGCGTCCACCCCGACGGCAGCGCGGCGCGCAGCTCGTCCAGCAACAGCGGGTCCGTGGTCATGACGATGAGCTTGCGCTCAAGGCGCGCTTTGACGGTGGGAATGGTCATGGCACACCGGCAGCGGCTTCGACGATGAACCGGGACCAGCGGGCCGAGCGATCCGCAGACAGCGCCGCCAGGGCCCTCTGGAGAGTGCCCTGATCGACCGGCAGGCCGGGAGTCGCCTCCAGACACGATTGCACCTCGTCGTCCGAAGCGGCGATGCGTGCGATGCGCTTGCGGTCGATCACAAGCCGCACCCACTCCTCGCCCGCTCGGCGTTCGATGAGAAAACGGGCCGCGTTGAGCTTGAGGCCGTGCCGGACGGCGCGGCGCGGGGGGGTGTACCAGGGCTCCTCCACCTCCTCAAGCGCCCCTGCCCGGGCGCAGAGCTCTTCATCGGTCAGAGTGGCCGTCTTTAGATGCCAACGGAGGCGCCGCGCACAAGCGCTGCGGAACGCTTCGAGCAACGCCTCTTCCGGCGGAGGCTCGCCTTCCCGTGCCCAGTCCGAGACAGCCTCGGTCAGTTCCTCCACCAGCCAGACCCGGAACGCTTCGCTCGGCGAGGCAACACAGCGGCCGAAGCGCTCGGCGGGAAAGCGATACAGGAAGCTCGATCCGATCACCGCGGCTCGTCCGATGCTGGCCGAGCCGCTGCCGGCGATCTTGCGCCCGCGGCACCACAGGTCTTGCTCCACGCGCTCCACGGCGAGCCCGAAGGAAGCGTAAGTGTCCAGCGCCGGCGCCAGCGCCCAGTCGCCCCATTGCGCGGGCCGCCCCCGGAACCGCGCTTGGGGCACTACGATGGCAAAGCAGTACTGGTCCGGATCGATCCACACGCAGCCGCCCCCCAGGGGCCGCCGCACCACCGGCACTTCCAGCTCGGCCGCCAGCTCAGCCTCGCGGGACTGGTGCTGGCCGATGCTGACATGCTCCGCGGCTTGACCCCAGACGATGGCAGGCGGATCGTCATCCTTCATGCACCTGGCGACCGCGGCATAAGTGGCGTGCAGGACCTCTCCTGTCACGAATCCCACGTTGATCAGTCGCGCGCTCCGCATCCCACGCCCTTATGATCCTTCCATCTCCGACACAGAAGTATTCCCCTGCCTGTGCTCGCCCGCTCCCAAAGGGGAGGGCGGTCGCCGCGGGGAGAGGACGGGCTTACCCATGGGCTTTGGGGCGGCGAGGTGGTATCACGCGCCGGCGCCGCGGCTTGGCAGCAATCCAACGCCAAAACACGAGCCCGACGCTTGGCGGGACGCCTACTGTTGCTCGCCCGCTGAACCTTCGGGACGGGTTTCGAAAAAGCAAGCAAAATAGAAGTCGCGCTGCTCCAACGCTTGCAAAGCCTTGACCCGCGCCTCCATGCCCTCGCGAAAGATGTCCGCCAAGTGACGCCCCTGCTCGCCATCGAGCACGTGGATCTGCCCCAGGAACGGATGCCCGTTCTGGTCCACCTCGTCTAAGGTGAGCACCCGAGCGGTCAACTCATCGGGCGGCGGCAGATACAGGAGATACGCTTCACAGTCGGGATCCTCCGGGTCCAGCGGGCACAGGACGATGCGGCCCAGCCAGGCGAGCCGCGCTGCCTGGTTGAAGTGCACGATGTCGAGCTTTTTTCCCTTGCGGTACTTATTGAGCTCGTTCTTGAGCCGGCTGATGTCGGTGAGGTTGATCTGTTTCATGTCGCCCGCGGGATCGCTCGCAGGTACTCCCATTCTACCGCGCGGGGCAGGAGGCGGCATCGCCCGGCACCTTGCCCACCAGGAGCAAGAAGCTCTCGAAGGGCCCCATGTTGCCCATCGCCTCGAAGCGGGGCCCCTCGAACTGCAAGCGGTTGAAGAACATGGCGCGCATCGGGCCGTATTCGCCGCGGCCCATCTCCTGCCAGCGCTTCGTCTCCGCCCACATCAGGTAGTCCGCCGACGAATCGAGCTTGGACTCGGCTGCGCCGCCGTAGACGCACAGCGCGCTGCCGTCCTGCTCGCTCACCCGCAACTCGATGCGGAGGCTGTCCGGGCAGTCCTGGCGGTAGAGTTGCATGACCTTATAGCCACGGCCGGCATGATTCTTGACCCATCCCGATTCGACCAATTGCCGGGTGAGCACGGGGTCGGCATTCCACGCGGCGCACAGGGCCCGGGCCCATTCAGTTGACATCAAAACCGGCGCCGGCCACGCCGCCGGCGCAGCCGCCAGAACAAGCGCCACACCGAGCCCCACCTTCCTGGCCATCTCTCCTCCTTTATCGAATTGAAGCGCCCCAACCCTCCTTCCCGGGGGCCCCCGAGCCTCGGCGCCCGCGCCCCCCTGGAAGCCGAGGCCGAAGCGCACGCGAGCCGCTCACATCCTCCAGCTATAGGCGACCCCGATCGAGTTCTGATACATCTTGATGGTCTCGGTCGTGGTCGGCGGTGCGCCGAAGTTGGTGAAGAACGACTGGGCCGTGACGCCGGTGTTGAAGGCATGCATATAGAAGAATGTCCATTCGCCGCCCGTCGGTGTCACGTACGTCGCCCCCAGGGTCACGTGGTCCCGGATCACCCCGGGCGCCAGGATGTTGATGGTGACGTCCTGGGCCCGGATCGGGTTGTCGCTGCGGTTGTAGCCGGCGCGCAGGGTCCAGCGCTGGTTGTACTGGTACTCCACGCCCAGCTTGAACACGTTGACGTCCTGCCAACCGAAGCCTGCTCCGTTCGAGCCGCCCAGGCAGTTGGAGAGATTCCCCCCGGCGCAGCCGAGCAACAGGCCGCTGGGGTTGCCGACCGATTTCACGTCGCTGTAGTTGATGCGCTGGTAGTCAAAAGCGATGGCCAGCTTCGGGGTGGCTTGCCAGGCGATGCCCACGTTGTAATTCTCGGGGATGTCGAAATCGCCCTGCTCAGCGAAGAGGCCCTTATACTTGTCGAACTCGTCCATGTAGATCTTGGTCGCGTAGGCGGCGCCCACCGAGAGGCCTGGTGCGAGCCTGCCGAAGTAGCCCACGCGCACCCCCGCGCCGACGGAGGTCTCGTGCCCGCGGTTGGTGAAGTTGGCGGGATCGGTGGAAAAGCCGGCGAACGCCTGGAGCCCCTTCGCCGCGAAGCGCTGGCCGGCGAGGAGAGGCGCCACGCCGATGGAATGATCGGGGTGGAACTTGTAGGCCAAGGTGGGGGCGATGATCACCTGGGCGAGATCGACGCCCAGGCGCCCGTCGCCGCACAGCAGGTTGTAGCTGGGCTTGCCCGGGTTGAACGCGGCGCAGGCGCTCGCCGCCGGAATCTGGCCGCCGGGATAATCGGTGTTCATGCCGCCGTTTCCATACACGGTCACGCCCAGCGCGAGATTGGGGGTAAGCATCCAGTTCACCCCGAACTCGGGAATCAAGAAAAACTTCCGGTCGCTTTCCGCGGTTCCGTCGATGCCCGCCACTCCGCTGCCGAAGCGGCTAGACTCCCGGATCGGGCTGAAGACCATGGCACCGATGCCGACGTCGAGGCGGTTGCCGAGAAAGGCCATGCTGGCGGGATTGTTGGCGCCGCCGAAGGCATCGACGGCCCGGGCCGTCGCCGCGCCCCCCATGCCCTTGTTCTTCATGCCGTAGCCTTCCTGGAAATAGCCGTCGGTGGCGAGGGCGGCGCCGGACAAGCAGGCGCAGCCCAGGGTGAACGCCGTGGCCAGGGTTTTCCTCTGTCTCCTCATTGTTGCCCTCCTGAAAGTGGGCTCGAACGAGCCGTTTTTCCACGAACATCCTAGGGTTATTTTTATTAAATTTCAATATTATTCATTGCTAATGTCAACTCTGCTTTAATACCTTGAAAAGACTGCCTCTTTATTCACTAGGTACCCGGTCCTCGCTCCGCATCTGGCGCCGGACGATGGCCACGTCCCGGCGATTCAGGGCGAAAGGGAAGGAGCGGATATCGGTCGGGCTAGAATCGCCGTAGGGGCGGTTGCAGGCGGAGACTTCCTCGTCGTCCTTGCCCGGGCAACCGGAGGTGCGGAAGGGCTTGCCCGAACGGATCAGGGCCTCCAGCTCGTCCTCGGGAAGCCCGAAGTCAACGACCCGCCCCGCCTCGTCGAACTGCATGTCGTCGATACGCCCGCCGGCGTAATCGATGATGAACCGGGCAAGCTGCACCCGGCGCCACTGGGCCCGGTCCACCGGCGGCCAGTCTTCCATGAGGGAGCCCCGCTCCGGGAAAAAGGCAAACATGTGGTTGTGCCCCCCCATGTCCTTGATCCGCTGCGCCACGGTGAGGATCTCCCGCTCCGTCTCCCCCAGGCCGCAGATGAGATGGGCGCCGAATTTCTCGGGGCCGAACACCTCGGCGGCCCACTCGATGGCCTGCCAGTACTTTTCCCACTTGTGGGGACTGTCTACCCCCTTGCCCCGGGTGCGGTCGAAGATGGTTGGCGTGACTGCGTCCAGGGCCACGGTGAAGATGTCCGCGCCCATGGCCTTTAGGCGCTTCAAGTCCTCCTTCTCCATGGTGGTGGGATTGGAAAGGATGGACACCGGAATGTGCTGGATTTCCCGCACCCATTTCTCCAGGAGGGCGAAGGTGTCCTGGTCCGAATTCGGGTGGGTGATCATGGAAATGCACATGCGCTGAAACTGCCCCCGGTCTTCCGCGGCCTTCACCCGCTCGATCACTTCGTCGTAGCGCACCGTGGGCCAGTCCACGCGGATGAAATTCCGGTCGGCGTAGTCCCGGGCCTCCTCCCGGTGCCGGGCGAGCCCGCAATAAGCGCAATTGGCCCGGCAGCCTTCCGGATAGGTCACCAGCAGGTTGAGACAGTGGGTGCAGGCGGTGCGGTACATCCGCCCGGGGACGAGCCCCAGGGTGATGGCCGCGGCGGTGCTCATCTGCACGTACTCCGGCGAACGCATCTGGGGGGTTTTGATGTGGTAGTTGGGGCGGTAGAAGCGGATCGGCTGAGCTTCCGGCACGGCGTTCATCTGTTTTCTCCTTCAAGCGAAATACTCTGCAAACGCGATCCAGCCGCGACGGTGGAACGCGTCGGTCCGGGCGCTGGGCGTCCGCCACCCGGCGCTCATCGCCCGTCGCCGGCGCACCGCCCGCGCCACCGAGTCTTCGAACTGATCCCGCACGTCCTCTTCGAAATCGGCCAGCGCCCGGGCTCGGCCCGCGAGGACCTCCGCCGCCGCTTGTCCCGCGCGCTCCCCCGAGATCACCGCGGCGGGTATGCCCGCGCCGGTGATGGGGTGAGTGAGGCCCGCGGCGTCGCCCGCGAACAGCACCGGACCGTGGACCAGCGCCGGGCGCAAGCCCCCCACGGGAATCGCGCCGCCCGTACGGGACGCGATTTCGCGGCCCACCCGGCCTTCTTCCTGCAGCCGGCGATGGAGCGCTTCCAGGGGCCCTTTCAAGTCGGGGGCGAAGGCCCGGTCCAGGCCCAATCCCAGGTTGGCCCAGGGCCCCTTGGGGAAAAGCCATGCGTAGCCGCCTGGATAGTCACTCGAGAGCCAGACCTCGGTGACGGCGCTGGGCCGAGTGAGGGGCACCGTGTACTGCCGAGTCTCCACGCATTCCAGGGACGATAATCCCAAAGCCTGGGCCACCCGGGAACGGGGCCCGTCCGCAGCCACCAGGAGCTTGAACTCCACCTCCAGCGGCCCATCGGGCCCCTCCGCCCATGCCCGCCGCCGGGACAGGTCGATGCCTGCAAGGCACGTGCCCGTCTCCACCTGGGCGCCCGCCGCTGCGGCCGCCCGGACGAAGGCCTGGTCGAAGGCCGCCCGGTCCACCATCAAGCCGGGGAATGGGGTGCGCTCCCCATGCCCCGAGGGCAGCCGGCTTTCCATGGCTTCGATCCGCTGCAAGAGCACCCCGGGGTCCCGGGTCCAGCGGCCGAGGGGCAATGGCACGAATTCCGCGCACTGCACCGGCAGGCCCACCACCCGCTTGCGCTCCAGGGCGATCACTTGGAGCCCCCGGCGCGCCGCCGTCCACGCGGCTGCGCCTCCTGCAGGGCCCAAACCGACCACCAGGAGATCGCAGCGCCGGACCATTCAGGAGGGCTCCTCCTGGGAGGAGGGGTATCGGGACGCGAGCGCTTTGCGCACCACTTGGGCAAAATCGGCGGGCTTCAGCATGAGCAGGTCCACGGACCGCCCAGCGAAAAAAGCCTCCACGCGCTCTTCCAGGCGCTCGAGGGGCGCATCTTTCAGGTGGGCTTCCAGGTCCATCACCGCCCGCCGCGGCCGCACGAAAAAATCTCCGGTGAACCAGACCTGCCTGACCCGCTCGCCCGCGGCGTCATAGAGGACGGCGGCGCGCACCAATCCCCCGGGGAACTTCGCTGCCGCCTCCAGCAGGGGCTGCTCCGTTCTGGGGCGGGTGAGCAGGTGCACCCAGTCGGGATGATCCATTTCCGCCAAGGCCTGACGATAGCGGGCCTCCTCCGGCGGCGTGAGCCCCGAGGGGACGAAATCCACGCCGAAGGCCCGGGAGAACGCCTCGGCGAGACGGGCCTTGATGTCCGCAAGGGGCGGCGCAGCGCCCAGCAGCTCGGCGAGGCTCGTCACCCGTTCCCGGGCGGAACCGATCGCCTTGTCCGAGAGCTTGTCCGCGGGGATGCGCAGCACCCGCAGCATGCGCTCCACGTCGAACTGGATCAGCAGGGTCCCCTGGTACATGAGCGCCTCCCCATCGAAAGCGCCGCCCGTGCCGGAGATCTTGCGCCCGCCCACCTCGATGTCGTTACGCGGCCGGTACCGGGCATCGACGCCGAGAGCGCGGATCCCCTCCGCCGCCGCTTCGCAGATGCGTCGGGCGATGGCAGCCATATCCGCCGTTCCCAGCTCCCGCCGGGAGAGGTAGAGTTCCCAGCCGAGCTGGCCTGGGTCCATGTAGATGGCGCCTCCGCCGGTGATGCGCCGTTGCACGGCGATGCCCTCGGCGGCGCAGCGCTCCAGGTCGAGCTCCTGCTCGGCGCTCTGGTGGTAACCGAGCAGCGCTGACGGGAGAAACTGGAGAAACCGCAGCGTGGGCGGCGCCTCACCCGCCTGGCGCGCCTCCAGCAGGGCCCGGTTGAGGGCCATGTTCTCCGCCGCCCGGCGAATCCCCGTATCGAGCAAGCGCCAGCGTGCGGTCACGGTCCCCCCTTCAGCCCGGCGATCCCGACACCACGACCCGGATTCCGGCGAGCCCGCCGGCACCGGCCGGGGGTCGGCTGCGCCGTCGTTCCTCTTCGATCACGCGATCGAGGTCGATCGTGAGACCCTCGCTGTCGCCCTCCAGGGCAAGCACTTCGTCCCCCACCGTGATGGAGCAGCAGGCGGGCGTCACCCGCACGTCCCGCCCCAGGCGCGCCGCCAGCTCCACCATGCCGTCCGCAGGATGAGCGATGCCGTTCAGCCCCGCCAGCACCGCGTAGGCGTCGATCTCGGTCTTAGCCCGGCCCGCTGGGCGGGCGCAGCCCAGGAGGATCGGCGTGTCGGGCAGGGCCTCCCGGGCGTCCATGAAAAAGGCCCCCACCTCCTTCGGGTCCGGCGTGGCGAAGGGGCGGTGCGCCGGCGCGTAAAAGGGCATCACCACCACCAGCACCAGCGCATCTGGCGGATGGCGCTTGAGCATCTCCAGGGCGTTCCACTCCCCCAGGAGCCGACCGTAGTGCAGGCCAATCACGATATGGGGCACCACCTTGAGGGAAGTCTCGGTAAGGTACGCCAGGGAGGCCTCGAAGTCCTCCACGCCGCGGCGCAGGTGGTAGACCTGGCGGATGGTGTCCTGGGCGCCGATCACGTCCATCATGGCGGCGTCGATTCCGGAGTCTTCCATGCGCCGGGCGATGTCCCGGTCCACCAGCGCCGTGTGCAGCGCGATCTTGAACCCGGGGAAGGCGTCCTTGATGCGCCGGATCACGGGGTAAAAAGGCCCGTACTCCACCTCGTTGCGGTGGTTGGAGCCGCCGGTGAGGAGCATCCCCCGGGCGCCCGCGGCGATCTGCTCGTTCACCACTTGCCACAGGGCTTCGGGCGTCCTGGCAGGGATCATGGGCTCCAAGATCTTGGCCTTGCAGTGGTCGCAGGCGAGCTTGCATTCGGGCCCGGTGATGGACACGGCGGGCCAGGCGCTCTTGCCGCAACCGGCGATCTCGGAGGTGGCGTAGGCCTTGAACGTGGGGGTATAGAAATTGATCCCGTCTATGCGCTCGCCGCTGAGCCTGCCGTAGCGGGAGGCCATGCCATCGACCAGCCGGGGATCCAGCTCCAGGTCCTCCAGCGCCTCCACGCGCTCAACGATGCTCAACCAGTCGGACATGAGAATTTCTTCTTTTCTCTATGCCTCCGTGGTTGCATCCTCATGCTCAAGCGCAACCGCCGAAACCGTCGGCCTGCATCTTGGCCTCGAAGGCCTGGGCGGCGGCCGCCCCCGTCTGGAGGTTCGCCGATTCCGCATCCCACTGGCTCGGCTTCATCTTGACCAGCCAGCCGGCGCCGTAGGGATCCGCGTTGATGGTGCCCGGCTTCGCCTGCACCGCGTCGTTGATGGCGATCACCTCGCCCGAGACCGGCGCCTTGACCGGACCGACCCACTTGCCGGACTCCACGGTGCACACGGACTTGTTGAGTTCGACGTTTTTTCCCACCTTCTTTGGCGTATACGAGACGATCTCCCCCGCCAGCGCACAGGCGTAGCTGGTCAAGCCGACGGTGACGGTGCCGTCCGCCTCCCGGCGCGCCCACACGTTGTTCTCCACGTTGTAGTACAAGTCGTCAGGAAAGTTGCAGCCTCGCACGGTCGCCATGTCGGTTCCCCTTTATTTGTCGTTCAGAAAAACATGGTCTTGTCGCAGCCGAGGATCAGGTCCGCCAGGGCCCCCGCAGGAGAGATTTCGTCCACCTCGTCGATCACCTCTTCCACCTCCAGCTCGTAGCCCGGCATCGCCGGCTTGCACAGGTGGAGCCTGACGCCCGCCGCCTTCGCCTCGCGCATGAACTCGATGATTTTCTTACCGCCTTTCATGGCGGTCAAATTCTCCGGCACACCCTTCTGGGCGAGCAGCACCCCCTCCATGGTGAGGAAGATGCGCACGTCCGCGTCCATAGAGGCGAGGAGGGCCCCGATGTAGAACGGCGTGGCGCAGCGGTGGGGCGTGCTGGGGCCGCTGGTCATCACGATGACCACCCGCTGCTCCCCGTGATCCAGGTAATGGGACTCGGCCATCAGGACGAGGGCCTTTCGCAGCGGATGTCCTCGCGCCGGGCCCGGGCGCAGTAGCCCGTGCGGGCCGCCTCGCCGGTCACCAGGCCTTCGAGGGCTTTCTCCAGATCGCCAGCGGGCCGCACCCGGGCGATCCAGGCGTCGAAGGGAGCACGATTGAGCAGCGCCGGATCGTCCAGCACTTCGGGGTTGGCCGCTTCGATGGTGCAATCGAAGGGATTGGGCACGGGCCCCGCCCACTTACCGCTTTCGATGGTGGCCACGGGCTTGCCGGCGGGCCGCAGCGTCCCCGGGCGGCGCACCCGCACGTGCAGGATCCGGCCGGCAATGGTTTGGGAGAGGTCGGTCATGCCCACGGACACCGTCCCGTCGTTCTCCACGCGGACCCAGATCTGGTACTCCCCATCGTAATACAGCTCGGGTCGAAACTCGCAGCCATTGCACTCCATGGCGGTCAGCTTACACGAGCCTCCAGCGCAAGGCACGCGTGCCGGCCGTGCAGGGGCGCCTACCGCCGACCATCCATCACCGGAAGCTCAGATGATCCCTTTTTCGTGCAGGAAATCCAGCGAGTCGCTCACGTTCTCGTGAATCCCGAGCTTTCTCGCCGACAATCCCATGGCCAGGCCCAGGAGCTGGGTGAAATAGAGGATCTTCACGCTGGTCTTGATCCCGAACTGGGTCTCGGCGCGCACCTGGTGCATCTCCAGCCCGGAATGGCAGGTGGGGCATTCGGTGGCGATGACCTCGGCCCCCGCTTCTTCGGCCGCCTGCAGCAGGTTGAGCACCAGTTGGGTGGAGGTGTCCGCGTCGGACAGGGTATGGGCGCCGCCGCAACAGGCGGTCTTCAGAGGGAAGTCCACGTTCACCGCTCCGGCCGCCGCCAGCAGATCGTCCATGAAGTGGGGCTTATGGGTGGACTCGGAGCCCGGCCCCCGGTCCTTCTCCGGAAAGATCTGCCGCGGGCGCGTGTACATGCAGCCGTAGTAGTTGGCCACCCTGATGCCGTTCAGGCTCTTCTTGAGGCGCGCCTTGATGCCCTCCGGGCCCAGCTCCTCCATGAGCCATTCCAGCAAGTGAAGGGTGCGCACGTCCCCCTTGTACACCGGATCGTCGGCCTGCCGCGCCAGATCCTGCACGGTCTTGAGGGCTTCCTCGGAGGTGGCCAGCTCGTATTCGGCTTTCTTCAGGTTGTGATAGCAGCCGTTGCAGGGCGCCATCACGGTATCGAACCCCATCTTCACGCCGGCGATGGCCAGGTTGCGCGCCGACATGTAGGTCTGGAGCATGGGATGGACGTTCTTCACCTCCATGGCCCCGCAGCAGTTCCAGTCCTCCAGATCGTGCATCTCCAGCTCCAGCGCCTTCACCAGCGCCCGGGTGGAGCGGTCGTAGGGACCGCCGGAGCCTTCTAGCGCGCAGCCGGGGTAATACGCCACTTTGGACATCATTGACTCCTCACGTCAACCATGGGCGATGCGCTTCTGCTCCTCCACGTACCGGCGCAGGATCTCCCCGGTGCGACCCCACGACCGGGTGCGCGGCTTGAACACCAGGTTCCACGCCATGTGCATAGGCATGAGGATGGGCACGCGGGCGAGGAAGCGGCCGATACGCCCCTTCTTGAGCTCGGTCCACTTGTTCATGCGGGCGACGAAGATCCCCAGCCAGCCCCGGGTGGCGAGCTGCCAGAGGTTCTGGCGGGTCTGCTTGAAAAAGTTGAGCAGCACCTCGGAATCCTCGATCCGCCCCCGCTCCAGGCACTGGCGGGTGAACTCCTCGTCGAACAGGGTGGAGGGGGCCTTGGGCACGTAGCCCTGGTCTTCCATCCAGTGCTGGATGGCCTTCATCACCCCTTCCGGCCGCACGTCCTTCGGGCAGATGTTGGTGCACTTGTTGCACGACACGCACTGCCAGATGATGTCCTTGTCCTTGAGCAGCTCGTCCTTGAGGCCCAGGCGGACCAGGTAGATCCAGTAGCGGGGGTTAAAGTCGATGTTGATGGCGTACATGGTGCAGGAATTGGTGCAGGACCCGCACTGCCAGCAGCGATGCACGTTTTCGCCGCCCCCGTACGCCTGGATGGTCTTCTCGAAGTCCTCGTCGTAGTCGGTGAGGGTGCGCGGCAGGATCATGGTGTTCCAGTGCCCGGAAACGTCCACCCCGTCCACCACCAGCTTATCCGCCTGGAGCACCTGCTCCGGCGCGAGCAACGTCTTCTCGTGTATCGGCATGGGTTTGCCTGCTCCTCGCTTCAGCTCCGCTGGCCGGTTGCGGCCTTTTTCACCCGCGTCCGGCCGTCGAGGCAGTCGATGCCCAGCAGCTTCTTCAACTGCTCCCCCGGCTGGGCGCCACGGCCGAAATCGCCCCCCAGGTTGCCCTCCGCCACCGAGCGTAGGTAGGTCACGTAGGCCTGGGCCAGCACCAGGTCGATCCAGAAATGCACGTCCCGGAACACGCCCTGTTCGGCAATCCGGGCCTTGAGCCAGATGCGGGCGCCTTCGAACGTCTCGGGGCTGGCGTCGAGGGCTAAGCCCCCCGAGGCGTCGCGCTCCCGGACGAACTCCCGCAGCGCGCCACTGCGGGTGGCCGGGTCCCAGACCCAGCGGCTCATGAGGGGATAGCGCACCGGGTCGAGGAAGTGGAGCAGCTCGGCGGCGAAGTCGAAGGCCGCGCGCCGGGCTTTGGCGGCGAGCCGGGCGTCTCCGGTAACGCCCTGGGCCGCCGCCACGAGTTCCGCAGCGAAACGCTCCATCCGCTCCCGCACCCCTCCTGGGCCCTCCAGCAACGCCTGCAGCGCCCCGCGCAGCCACGCCTCCCCGGCCGCGGCGAGCAGGGGATGGATCCGCCTGCGGGCGGTGAACACCGCGCCCAGGAGCCGCTCGGCGTCGGGGAACGCAACGGCCGCATGACGCCCCTCGCCCAAGAGCTCGGCGAAGAGCCGCCGCTTGGCGTCGAGGCGCTCTAGGCAGACCTCGATCCCGCCGCTCGCCTCCAGGCTCACCTGCAGGGCGGCCAGGTGGTGGAGAAACAGCCGTTCGTCCAGAGCGACCGGCAGCTCGGCGGGAACGATCAAATCACGCTCGGGCGCCGGCGGCTCATGCCGCTGCTTTGTGAACCAGAGCATTCAGGTCTCCGACCGCCCTCATGGCCATCGCTAGGCCGTGGGAGACGCAGGTATCGATGTCTTCGGGCCCGAGGGCGGCGCCCCCCACGTAGACGCCACGGCGGGTGCTGCTGAAGGAGCTGGTGTAGTGCTCGCCGCGCTCCAGGAAGCCGTGCTTCTCCAGTCCCACCCCGAACACCCGGGCGATCTCCGGGTTGTCCAGGTTCGGGTCCATGCCGATGGCGTGGACCACCAGATCCATGGGAATCACGATGGGGCGCTTGACCAGGGTGTCCTCCCCTTTCACCAGGAGCCGCCCGTCGGGCCCCTGGGTGACCTCGGCAATGCGGGCCTTCACGAACTTGGTCTTAAACTCCTCCTGGGATTTCCAGTAGTACTTGTCCTCGTACAGCCCGAAGGTGCGGATGTCCATGTAGTAGATAAAGACATCCGTCTTGGGAGAGATCTCCTTGATCTCTATCGCCAGGTTGGCGGAGACGGTGCAACAGATCTTGGAGCACCACTCCCGCCCGATCTGTCGGTCGCGGGAACCCACGCACAGCAGGATCGCCACCCGCTCCGGCACCCGCCCGTCGGACGGACAATAGATCTTGCCGGCGGCCACCATCTGTTCCACCTGGGTGGTGGTCACCACGTCCTCGAAGGTGCCGAAGCCCCACTCGGGCTTGTTGATGGAGTCGAAATGGGTGAAGCCGGTGCCGAGGAGGATGGCACCGCACTTGACCGTCTGGCCGTTGGACAGCGTCGCCGTGAAGTCGCCGTGGCTGCCCTCCACCTTCGTCACCCTGGCGCTTTTGTGCACGGTAATCAGCGGGTTCTCCACCACCCGCTTAACCATGCGGCCGATGGCGTCCTTGGCCCATTCCCCGGAAGGGACCAGCTTGGCGTAGCCGGAGAGGATCGGCGCGCCTCCCAGAATGTTCTCCTTCTCCACCAGCACGACCCGCTGGCCCGCCGAAGCCACCGCCGCCGCCGCCGACAACCCGGTGGGGCCCGCCCCCACCACCAGCACAGTTTTTTCCGTCATGCCGCCATGCTCCCAGCGAGTTTCGGGTCGTAGAGGTGCTCGATCCGGCCGGCCTTGACCTCCTGGAGATAGGCCTCGAAATTCTTCTTCGCCTCGGTCCAGGAGATGCCCATTTTCTCCACCAGCTCCTCGCACGGGCTCGCGTGCCACTGGAGCTGCACGATCTTGAAGGGGTCCGCCCCGCAGGCGAGCGCCGCGAACTGGATGTCGGCCATCACCGGGATCTGGAAGTTCTGGCCGTGGGCGCGCCCGATCCACTGGTTCTTGTCCATGGTGGTGATGCAGCCCGTGTCGTTGCCGATCATCACGTCCGCTTTGGCCTCCTCCACCGCCACCCGGATCTTACGGTCCATGGTGAAGGAGCGGGTGAACTCCCGCTCGGAAATGATATGGCGGAAGCCGAAGCCGCAGCAGTCGTACCAGGTGGAGTAATCGATCACCTGGGCGCCGAGGGCCTGGGCGATGGAGGTGCCCACCGCGGTGCGGTTGCCGCCGAGCACCGTCGGGTCGTAGATCGCGTCCTCGTGCACCATCTTGTAGTAGTGACAGGCGGCGTGCATGACCACGCGGATATGCGAGACGTCGATCTTCTGCAGCTCGGAGGCGATGCGGTTGCGCATCACGTGCACCCATTCCGAGTAGTGGACGATCTCCTCCGGGATCACGAGCTTGCCGTCCACCAGCCGCCCGAGCTTGGCGAGGATCTTTTTCACCCGCTCCCGCAGCTCGGCGGATTCGAGCAGGTACTTGCGGATCTCCTTGTAGTTGCCGAAGGAGGTCCCGCAGTGGACAAGCGGATAAAAGTGGCCGGCGCCGTAGCCGTGCTGCTTGCCGGAGACGTAGGCCTGGTGAAAGTTTCGCAGGAACACGGCGGCGAGCGACTCCACGTTGCCGATGCCCGAGCCGTGGTAGTTCCAGGCGGTGCAGGAGGTCTGGTCGGTCTCGTCCAGGTAGTCCCGGCCGGGGACGAAGCCGAGCCGGTTCATGGTCCAGAGCAAGGACGTTGGGTAGCCCGGGATGTTGCCGCACTGGCCGCAGGACTTGTGGTGCCAGAGCTGCACCGTGGGGATCTTCTTGGTCCAGCCGAAGAGCGTCTGCACCTCCACCGGCCGGTGGGCGTCGGTCACGCGGTGAACGATGATCTCGCCGTCCTTCTCCAGCTCCCACAGGTGCTCGCGCACGTCTTCCATGCGCTCGCCCAGGTCGATGGTGCGCCGGTCCACGTGCTTGCGCACCCACTCGGTGGCCTTTTCGGCCTCCTCCTTGGACAGGTTGGTCGGCTGGAAAAACGAGCCGTGGCCGGCGATGCCGCTGCCGTCGGAGGGAAGGGAAAACGGGTTGCTCATGGTCGCATCTCCTTTAAGGTGTGCGGCGGCTCAGTCCTGCTCCTGTTCCTCGAGCCACTCTTCGTATTCCTCTTTCTTCTCGTCGATGAAGTCCTCGATCACGTCGTACAGGTTCTCGTCCATCGTTTCCAGGGACTTGAGGACGCCGGTCATCTCCCAGATGGTGTACATCTCGATCGAGGTCTTGAGGGAGACCTCCCAGGCCGTTTCGGTGGTCTGGAGGGTCTTCATGGGGATCGCCTTGCGCAGGGTCTTCAGGTCCCCTTCCACCTTCTGGATGTTGGGGCCCCAGTCGGGAAAGTGGTCCGGCTGGATCATGTCCGGCGAGAGCTGGTTGCCGGTGGTGATGAGCTTGAGCATCACCCGCCCGAAGGGGCGCAGCACGTCTTTCGCCGACTGCATCCCGTGCTTGATGGCCACCTCCCGCATGATGGCCACGAGGCCCCCGGGGGAATTCTTGAACGGGCAACGCGCGGCGCAGGTCATGCACTGGGCGCAGGCCCAGATCTTCTCCTGCATCGCGTCGTAGATCTGCTCCACGTTCTCGGTCCACAGGAGCTGGACGATCTCCCGGGGGCTGTAATCGTAGAACTGGGCCGAGGGACAGGTGGCGGTGCAGATGCCGCAGTTGAGGCAGCCGTTGAGCTCGTGGTCGTAGCGGAAATCGCTACGGATGTCGTCGAAAATCTCCTGCATCTCGGCGTAGGTCGCCATCGATGCCTCCTCACCAGAAGGACGGATGACCGTCCTGAATGAGATGGATTATTAGAAGCTGCTAATGTTCCAATATTAAGCCAGCCCGCAGCCGGTTACAACCCCTCGAATCGATCGAATTTCCTTATGATCGAATCAGGGAGTGCCCGGGCTAAGCCGAAGACGCTCCCGCATCCCGAACCGCTCGTGGCGCCCCGTCCCGATCCTCAGATGAACAGGCACACATCCGACTCCCCCGCGAATTCGAAAAAGGTGGCGGCTCCCCCGTACTCGATGCCGTCAATGAAGTCGTCGTGGCTGAAGCCGAAGAGATCCACCGTCATTTCGCAGCCGATGAAGGTCACCCCCGCTTCCAGGCACAGCTCCCGCAGCTCCGGAATCGGAGCCACCCCTTTCTGCCGGATGGTCTGTTTCATGAGGACGCTCGCCAGGGATTCGAAGCCGGGAACCAGGGCCTGCACGGCGTTGGGGATCTTCCAGTTGATGCTGCGAAACCACTTGGGGCCGAAAGGCATCTTCATGGGCATCGCCGGGTTGCCCAGGGGGCTCACCTTGAGGTCCGACAGATCTTTACGCAGCAACTGCAGGCCGTAGAAGGTGAAGAACATCTTCACCTCGTAGCCCAGAGCAGCGCCGGTGGACGCGAGAATGAAGGGCGGATAAGCCCAGTCGAGGGTGCCCTTGGTGGCGATCAACGCCAGCTTCTTCGCTTCGTCCATCGAATCCTCCTCCCGCCCGGCCCGTCGAGTCCGGTGGTGTGCGCCGGCAATCGGCTATTTCTTCTTGAGCCAGAAATGGAATTCGCCGTTGACTTCGGCGGAGTTCAACAGCTCGTTCCCGGTTTGCTTGGAAAACGCCTGGAAGTCCTTCACCGAGCCCGGATCGGTGGCCACAATCTTGAGGACCTGCCCGGACTGCATGTCAGCCAGGGATTTTTTGGTGCGCAGGATGGGCAGTGGGCAGTTGAGGCCGCGGGCATCCAGTTCCTTGTCGAAATTCATGGTGTCTCCTTCCGGATGATCGAACAACAGGTGCAATCTCCTCGAACGCGCGCCGGATCCACCGGGCTCAGATCGACCGTGCCACGGCTTGGCCCGAGCGCAACCATTCGAGTATCCCACCTTTCAGATTATACGGACTCGCGAACCCCTGGGCGGCGAGGTAAGCGCACGCCTGGGCCGAGCGGACCCCCGACCGGCAATAGACGACCGTAACTGCGCCCGGGTCCAGTTCCCCAACCCGGCGGGGCAGCAGGTGCAACGGGATGTGTATCGCCCCCTCGATCATGCCCCGCGCCACTTCCTCCTCTGTGCGCACGTCCAGGACCTGGATTGGGCCTTGAGCCGCCAACGCGGCCAGCCCTTGGCTGTCGATCTGCCGGATCCTATGCATCGGTTCCATAATCCAAGATATTAGGAAATTCTAATACGTCTTCCGTTCGGCAGCAAGGTGGAGCCTATGCCGCCATCCCCTAAGAAACTACTTGATAATAAAGATTTTGCGGGTGATTGGCCTGGGCGAAGAAAAACCAGCGCTCAGCCACCAGGCCCAGGTATTGAAGGGCGAAGGCGGCCGCCAGCAGGGAAAAAGAGAACGCCTGCTTGCCCGCGGCCAGCGCGTAGAGGCCTGCGGCCAGGAGGATCAGCGGAACGGGGAAAGCGAGCACCAGGAACGCCCACTTGACATGTCTGAGGACCGCCGGGGGCTTCCCGTGGAAAAACTCCCGGGTGTTGAAGGAGCCCCCCATGAACCCCTGGGACTTCTGCACGATGCGGCTGTGGCGGACGCCGATGGCGGTTTGCAGGGACGATTTGGGCCTCAAGCGGGCGTTGCGCACCAGGGTGGCGCTCCGGGTGAGGAAGGCGGCGAAGGTGAGGGCGATGGCCCAGGCGCCGAGAAAGGGGACGTTGGTCTCCCCATGCCAAGCAGCCCAGGCCGTGGCCAAGGTGAACCCGGAGGCGGAGCCGAGGAGCAGGTAGTTCACCACCGTGAGGGGCGAGTGCCATTCCTGGAGGAACTTGATGCACGCGTAGATCATCCCCGTGCACACGAAAAGCGCCACGGAGACGATCACCGCCGCGGCCCCGAGAACCGCCATGCCGGGCCAGCCGAGCCACTTGCCCAGGCTCCACAGGCAGACGAGGGTCATGAACAAGGGCAGCACGATGACCTCTCGGGATAGCCAGGAGGTGCGCCACATGGCGGCCGAGCGCCACGCCCGCTCGGGATGCCCCAGGTGGAAAAAGGAAGCGAGGAGCCCCGCGGCAAGAAGCACGAGGGCGATGAGCCCGCCCAGGGCGTGGAAAGACGCGTCGTCCATGGGCGGGAGCCTTCCGAGCCGAGCCCCCAGATCCACCAGATAGAGGGCCATGTACAACCCCTGGCCAGCGCCGATCAAGGTCGTCAGGAAAATGACGGAAAAAGCGGGATGCATGGATTCGATTTCTTACCTATCGGAGGCGCCCCGGCCCGCCAGCTCATGGCGCCGGCGGAATCGGACGAAGGCGCAGGGCTCGGGTCTTACCAGCTCGTCACATCGTCCAGGGAGGGTTCCTTCAGGGCGGGCTTGGGCAGCTTGCCGTCGATCTTGAGAGGGTTGTCGGCCCGCTGCAGGTCCTCGGCCCGGATCTCCAGCCGGGTCTTGCGCCGCGGGAGATAGTGGTTCGCCGGGTGGGTGCCCCACTCCGGCATCAACGTGTAGCCAGCGTTTTCCCGGATCGCCCTGGACACCTCCGATTCGGGGTCATGAACGTCGCCGAACAGCCGCGCGTTGGTGGGGCAGGCCAGCACGCAGGCGGGCTTGCGCTCCGAGGGCGGAAGCCGCTCGTCGTAGATGCGGTCCACGCACAGGGTGCACTTCTTCATCACCTTCTGGTGCTCGTCCAGCTCCCGCACGCCGTAGGGGCAGGCCCAGGAGCAGTACTTGCAGCCGATGCACTTGTCGTAGTCCACCAGCACGATGCCGTCTTCCGCCCGCTTGTAGCTGGCCCCGGTGGGACACACCGGTACGCAGGGTGGATCCTCGCAATGCAGGCAGGACTTGGGGAAATGCACGGTCTCGGTGTGGGGGTACTCCCCCACCTCGAAGGTCTGCACCCGGTTGAAGAAGCAGCCGGTCGGGTCGGCCTCGTAGGGCCGGTCATCCGACAGGTAGCCGGCCTGACCCGAGGTATTCCACTCTTTGCAGCTGGTGACGCAGGCGTGACAGCCCACGCACACGTTGAGATCGATGACCAGGGCAAGCTGCGTCATGAAAAATGCTCCTTCACTTCCACTCTCCCCTCCCCGCCACGAACGCCAGCCAGCGGGGCCGCGCCGGGGCGGTCCCAGGCGCCGGCGGCACCGGGTCGAACTGGGGCCAGACCTCTTTGGGCTCGTCCGCGGCGGCCTTGTAGATGCGCACCCGCACGTCGTACCAGCCGGCCTGGCCGGTCACCGGGTCGGAATTGGACACTCGCCCGCCTTCCGCATCGGGCAGCTCCTCGGTGATCAGGGGGTTGAGCAGGAATCCCTTGCGGAATTCGTTGGCGTCGGGGGCCAGATGCCAGGCCGCGGCCGCCTTGCCGATGGCGTTCCAGGTCCACACGGTACCGGGCTCCACCGCCTCGCTGAAGCGGCACATGCAGCGCACCCGACCCCATGGGCTCTCCACCCAGATCCAATCCCCGTCCTCAATGCCCTGGGCGCGGGCGGTGCGCGGGTTGACGAAAAGATAGTTGTGGGTATGGATCTGCCGCAGCCAGGCGTTCTGGGAATCCCAGGAGTGGTACATGGCCATGGGCCGCTGGGTGACGGCGTTGAGCGGATATCGCTGGGTATCCGTGACCCGGGCTTCCAGCGGCTCGTAGTAGAAGGGCAGGGGATCGAAGTAGGTTTCGATGCGCTTTTTCAGGTGCGCCGGCGGCTTGCGTCCCGGCCACTTGCCCTGGGCCGCCAGGCGGAACTTCTGCAGCACCTCGGAGTACACGTGGATCAGGACCGGCTCCGAGTAGCGGATGATGCGCGCCCGCTGGGCCCATTCCAGGTAGCCCTTGTTCCAGTTGCGCATGTACTGATAGCTCGGCGGCAGCTTGTAGTGGAAGACGCAGTTGTTCTTGGCGTACATCTCCCACTGCCGGGGGTTGGGCTCGCCGCGCATGAACTTCTCGCCTCCCTTGCCCCGCCAGCCGGCGAGGAACCCGATCCCCGAGCCGGGCTCCGTTTCGTAGTTGACGATGAAGTCGGGATAGTCGCGGAACTTGCGCGAGCCGTCAGCGTTCACGAAGGCGGGCAGCTTCAACCGGCTCGCCAGCTCGATCAGCACCTCCTGGAACGGCTTGCATTCCCCCTTGGGCGGCACCACCGGGATGCGCACCGCGTCCACCGGCCCATCGAACTCGGAGATGGGCCGGTCCAGCATGGACATCACGTCGTGGCGCTCCAGATAGGTGGTGTCGGGCAGCACCAGGTCGGCGTAGGCCACCATTTCGGACTGGAACGCATCGCACACCACCAGGAACGGGATCTTGTACTCGCCGTTCTCGTCGCGGTCGTTGAGCATCTTACGCACCTCCACCGTGTTCATGGTGGAGTTCCAGGCCATGTTGGCCATGAAGATGAGCAGCGTGTCGATGGGGTAAGGATCGCCGCGCCAGGCGTTGGTAATGACGTTGTGCATGAGCCCATGCACCGACAAGGGGTACTCCCAGGAGAAGCCCTTGTCGATGCGCACCGGCGAGCCGTCGGGGTTGACGAACAGATCGTCGGGGTCGGCGGGCCAGCCGAGGGCCATGCCGTCCAGGGGTTTCCCGGGCTGCACCGCCTCCGGCCCGGTGGGGGTCTTTGCACAGGGGGGAATGGGCCGCGGAAACGGCGCCTTGTGGCGGAATCCGCCGGGGCGGTCGATGGTGCCGAGCAGGGTCATCAGGATGCCCAGGGCCCGGATGGTGTGGAAGCCGTTGGAATGGGCGGCCAGCCCCCGCATGGCGTGGAACGCCACCGGGTTGCCGGTCACCGACTCGTGTTCCCGGTTCCAGCTATCGGTCCAGGGGATGGGCAGCTCGATCTTCTCGTCCCGGGCGGTGATTCCCATCTCGTAAGCAAGGCGCCGGATGGTGGCGGCGGGCACGCCGGTGATGCCTTCCGCCCACTCCGGCGTATACGGCCGCATCCGCTCCTCCAGGAGCTGGAACGCGGGCTTGACCGGCGTGCCGTCGGAAAGCCGGAAGCTGCCGAGCAGGTACGGGTCCGCGCCCTCGGTGTGCGTCAGCACGGCCTTGTTGGTGAAGCGGTCCCACCACAGCTTGTTCTGGGGATCGATGCACCCCGCGTAGTCCACGTCGTCCTCGTCCACGCGGACGAACAGCCCGTGCTTGTCGGAGGCCTCATCCACGTTCACCAGTTGCGCCGCGTTGGTGTAGCGGGTGAGAAACTCCCGGTCGTAGAGCCCCTGGGCGACGATCTCGTGGATGATGGCCAGCAGCAGCGCCCCGTCGGTGCCGGGCCTCACGGGTACCCACTCGTCGGCGATGGCGGAATAGCCGGTGCGCACGGGATTGATGGAGATGAAGCGGCCGCCGGAACGCTTGAACTTGGAGATGGCGATCTTCAGGGGATTGGAGTGATGGTCCTCCGCCGTGCCGATCATGACGAAGAGCCTGGCCCGCTCCAGGTCCGGCCCGCCGAACTCCCAGAACGAGCCGCCGATGGTGTAGATCAAGCCCGCCGCCATGTTCACCGAGCAGAAACCGCCGTGGGCGGCGTAGTTGGGGGTGCCGAACTGCTTGGCGAAGAGGCCCGTCAGCGCCTGCATCTGGTCGCGGCCGGTGAACAGGGCGAACTTCTTGGGGTCCGTCTCCCGGATTTTCCGCAGCCGCTCCTCCAGGATGGAGAAGGCCTCCTCCCAGGTGATGGGCTCGAACTGGCCGCTGCCCCGCTCAGCGCCGCTTTTGCGCAGGAGGGGGCGGGTGAGCCGGGCCGGGGAGTACTGCTTCATGATGCCGGAGGACCCCTTGGCGCAGATCACGCCCTTATTCAGGGGATGGGCCGGGTTGCCCTCGATGTAGCGCACTTCCCCGTTCACCACGTGCACGCGGATGCCGCAGCGGCAAGCGCACATGTAGCAGGTGGTGGTCTTCACCTCCCGGACCGGCTCGTTGGAATGTTCGGAGAGAACTGCGCTCATGGAGCAATCGAGGTGGCTCGAGGCCTTGGCAGAAAGGGCGCTATTGTGCAAAACAAAATCGTTCTCAGCAAAAGAATTGTTTTTATGGGCCTTCCCCTCCTCCTTTATGGGGAAAATCGATTGAGGTGGCGGGCCTGCCGTGATAAATTAGAATTTCCTAATGTACGGAGGCCGCCGTGGATAAGAGCCACTTCAAGGAGGATACCCGCTATACGGTGACTTGGCGCGACCCCGCCACCGGCAAGGTTCGGCCGGCGAACTTTCACGTCTTGCGCACCTACGAGCAGTTCATGATCGTCCGCGAGACCTCGGGTGGGGGGCTGCTGCGCAAGCTTCCCTACGAGGACATCGAGCGGATCGTCCAGGAGGTGCCCGTGGACTCGGCGCACCGGTATAAAGTCCCGGCCGCGCTCCTGGACGAGAAGCTGTGGCGGGACCGGACCCTAATAGAACACTATTTCAGCTCCCCGGCGCTGGGGAAGTGAGCGACGCATCCCCCTTTCCGAGCATCCTGAGTCTTTTTTTGGTCCGCTGAAGACCCAGCTTCCTGCCCTTCGTGGGGACGGGAACGGAAGTTTTGGAGAAGCGCTGCGCCGCACTTGTAACCCATCCCCCTCCCGGCCTCCCCTTTTAAGTGGGAGGATGACATGGGCATGTCAAAGGAGCGGAATTTGGCGCTCGGCGAGGAGTTGGGAGAGCCGCACGTTGGCCATGGCCAGCCGGTCCACCAGGATGCCCAGGAAGGCGCAGTTGAACTTCTGGCGGCAGGCCTCCGAGGCGTTGTTCAACATTTCGGCGCCGATTTCCACCACCGTCACCTCGGTGAGCGTGGTCACCGTGGCCGAGCGGGTGAACGCCCGCCGGGCGAGATAGGCCATCTCCCCGAAGCAGTCCCCCGCCTTCAACACGTTGAGCAGCTTTCCATCCACGGTGACGCTCACTTCGCCCGAGGTGAGGACGTAGAACGAGCTGCCGGTGTCACCCTCGCGGATCAGGGCGGTGCCCTGGGGATAGCGATGCCAGGAGGTAATGCGCACCACCTCCCACAGCTCCACGTCCGTGAACTCCCGGAAGAACTCGAGGGAGCGCAGGGCGTTGAACTTTTCGGTGTCCGAGATTTCCTGCACCGAGCCCTTCACCAGCTCGTGGACGTTCACCAGGTCCCGGGCGAACTGCTCCCAGGTCTGGTAGCGCGCCTCCAGGTCCTTGGCCATGGCCTTGAGCACGACGGCGTCCAGGGCCGGAGGGATCTCCGGCCGCATCGTGCTCGGCTTGGGCGGCTCGGCGTTCAGGATCTGGTAGATCATGCTCACGTTGGTGCTGGCGTTGAAGGGGAGCCGTCCCGTGAGCGCCTTGTACATCACCACGCCCAGGGAGTAGATGTCGGTCTGGTGGGTGAGGGGGTGTTCCTTGATCTGCTGGGGCGACATGTAGGCGGGCGAGCCCACGGCGCTGATCTGGGTGGTATGCAGGGTGTCTGCCGTGATGGCCGCTCCGAAGTCCGAGATCTTGATGTCCGTGCCGCCGGGAAGCAGGATGTTGGCCGGCTTGATGTCCCGGTGGATCACGCCGTGGCGCTGGGCGTAGTCCAGGGCCTTGCAACACTTGTAGATGATCTCGATCACGTCGGAGAGGGGCAGCAGATTGTCCACCTCGCAGAACCGCTCCAGGGTGGATCCCGGCACGTACTCCATGACGATGTAGCTCTGCTCCTCCTCCACCACCGCGTCGATGATCTCGACGATGTGGGGGTGCTTGAGCTTGCCCGCGAGGGAGGCCTCGATCAGGAACAGCTTGCGGTAAAGCTTGCCCTTGGCCTTGTCCTTGAGCGCCTCGGGATAGATCAGCTTGATCGCCACCTGCCGCTGGGTGAAGGGGTCGAGGCCCAGGTAGACGGCGCTGGTGGCGCCGCTGCCGATCTTGCGCACCACCTGGTATTTGCCGATCCTGTCCATCGCCGGCCCCCCGCGCGAGAAAGTCGAAAAGAGGGGCTTCAGCCCCCGACCCAATGGCCCGACTTGCCGCCCTGCTTCTCCAGCAGCCGGATCGCCTCCAGCCGCATGCCCCGGTCCACCGCCTTGCACATGTCGTAGACCGTGAGCAGGGCGACGCTCACCGCGGTGAGCGCCTCCATTTCCACGCCCGTGCGCCCCACGGTCTCGGCGGTCACCTGGCAGTCGATGGCGCTGCGCTTCTCGTCGGCGACGAACTCCACCTGGATACGGGTGAGGGCCACGGGATGGCACAGGGGGATCAGCTCCGCCGTGCGCTTGGACGCCTGGATCCCGGCGATGCGGGCCACTCCCAGCACGTCGCCCTTTTTGGCCCCGCCCTCGAGGATGAGCTTCAGCGTATCCGGGCGCATGCAGATCGACCCCGCCGCCCGCGCCACCCGGCGGGTTTCCGCCTTCTCCCCCACATCCACCATGTGGGCCTGGCCGCTCGCGTCGAAATGGGTCAGTCCCTGTGTCATGATAGCGCCTCCATCGATTGAACTCCGCCCGTCTGTCCCAATCATACCCAGCAGCATGAAACTGCGTCACCTGATCGCCGGGGCGTGCCTGGGGGCGGCGGCCCTCGCCAACGCTCAGCAACTGCCGGAGTTGGGCGACACCGCGGCCGCCCAATTGAGCCCCCAGCTCGAGAGCCGCATCGCCGACGAAATCGTCCGGGAAATCCGGCGCAGCCCCGCCCTGGTGGACGACGCGGAGCTCACCGACTACTTGAACGCCCTGGGCTACCGCCTGGTCGCCAACAGTCCGGGCGGGCGCCAGAATTTCCGCTTCTTCCTGATCAAGGACCCCTCCATCAACGCCGCCGCGTTCGTGGGCGGAGTGATCATCGTGCACACGGGGCTGTTGCTCGCCGCCCAGTCCGAGTCGGAGGTGGCCGCGGTGCTGGCCCACGAAATCGCCCACGTCACCCAGCACCACATCGCCCGCATGATCGCCAAGCAGGAGCAGGCCACCCTGCCTACCCTGGCGGCACTGGCACTGGCCATCCTCGCCGCCCGCTCCAACCCGGAGGTGGCCGAAGCGGCCATCGTCACCTCCCAAGCGGCAGCGATCCAGGCCCAGCTCAATTTCTCCCGGGACGCGGAACGGGAGGCCGACCGGGTGGGGCTCCAGATCCTGGAGCAGGCGGGCTACGATCCCCGCGCCATGCCCGCCTTCTTCGAGAAGCTGCAGCGGGCGGGCCGATTCCAGGAGTCGGCGGCCCCCGCCTACCTGCGCACCCATCCCCTCACCTACGAGCGCATCGCCGACATCCAGAACCGGGTCCAGTCCCTACCCTACCGGCAGGTGCCGGACAGCGCGGACTTCCACCTGGTCCGGGCTAAGCTGCAAGCCATGCAGGGCCCGGCCCTGGACGCGGTGCGGGACTTCGAGACCCGGCTCAAAGAGAAGAAGTACGCCCACGAAATGGCCACCCGCTACGGGCTGGCGCGGGCGCTGATCCGGGCCCAACAGCTTTCCCGGGCCGAGGCGGAGCTCACGACGCTGCGCGGCCGCTTCCCCCCCCACCCGATGGTGGAAACCCTGGCGGGCGAGTTGCTCTTCGCCCAGGGGAAGCGTCCAGAAGCGCTCGAGCACTACCGGAAAGCTTTGGCCACCTTTCCCCGGCACCGGGCCTTGATGTACGACTACGCCCGGGGGCTCTTCGCCGACGGGCAAACCGAAGCGGCGATCCGGTTCGTCTCGAACCAGCTCGAGTATTTCCCCGACGATCCCCGCCTCTACCGCCTGCAGGCCGAGGCCCACGGGGCAAGGGGGGACCGCCTCGCCGCCCATCGCGCCCAGGCGGAAGCCTACGTCCGGGAGGGAGACTTGAGCGGCGCCGTGCAGCAGTTGGAGCTGGCCGCCCGCAGCGGGGGGGATTTTTACCAGCTCTCCATCGTGGAGGCCCGGTTGCGGGAGCTGCGCCGGGAGCTGGCGGCCCAACAGCGGGAAGCGGCCCGTTGAAAAGGCCAGAGAGATATAAACTCCGTTTATCGTCGCATCAGAGTTAACTAATTAGAAACGAAAACGATTTTTTTGGGCTGCCGGGGGTTTGACGTCGCAGAAAATTACGTTATGCTAATTTTTGTCCGAGGAAGAGCGCCGGACCCCCAGTCCGGCCAAAGGAGGCGATACCCATGAATCCATTGCGTAGAACGATACTCAGAGGGACGGGGGCGGCGGGGACACTGGCGGTGGCCGCCGCGGCAGGTTTGATTCGGCCCAGCGCGGTGTTGGCGGCCGAGTGGAACAAGGCCGCTTTCGAGGCGAAAAAGGTGGAGGAGGTGCTGAAGACCATCGGCGTCGGCTCCCCGATCGAGTCGGGCGACATCGTGGTCAAGGCCCCCGACATCGCCGAAAACGGCGCCGTGGTGCCCGTGGAGGTGACCAGCAAGATCGCCGGGACCGAGCGCATCGCCGTGATCGCTGAGAAAAACCCGTTCCCGCTGACCGGGAGCTTCAACCTGGGCAACGGAGCGGAAGGCTACGTGAGCTTTCGCATCAAGATGGGCCAGACCTCCAACGTGATGGCGCTGGTGACCGCGGGCGGAAAACACTATGTGGCCTCGAAAGAGGTCAAGGTCACCATCGGCGGGTGCGGCGGCTGACCGGTATCTGCACGAAAGCGATCCCCAGGAGGACGACTCATGGCGAGCATGAAAATCAGGGCCACCATGCAGGGCGAGGTGGCCGACGTGAAATTGCTTATCAACCATCCCATGGAGACGGGCCAGCGCAAGGACCCGAAGACCGGCCAGCCCATCCCCGCCCATTTCATCACCAACGTGACCGCCACACTCAACGGCAAGCCGGTTCTGGACGCCCAGTGGAGCCAGGCGGTTTCCAGGAACCCGTTCCTGGGCTTCCGAGTGAAGGGCGCCAAGGCGGGCGACAAGGTGAAGGTGAGCTGGGTCGACAACAAGGGCGAATCCGACAGTATCGAGACCACCGTCGGCTAGCGGGGCGGGCCGGGCTTTCCCCCGGAGAGCCATCCGCCAGCTAATGGCCATTCTGGCGTAAGCCGAAAAGCCCGGGAGCGCGCTCTCGGGCTTTTCGCTTTTAAAGTAGAAAAATCCAGGAGGATGTTTATGTCCATGACTCGGCGCGAGTTTCTCCAGGTCCTGGCCGCCGCCGCTGCGGCGGGGCTGCCCCTGGGCAGCCGCTCGGCCTTGGCCGGAGCCCAGCCGGAAGAGTTCTACCGGATCCCCCGTTTCGGGCAGGTGAGCCTGCTGCACATGACCGACTGCCACGCCCAGCTCCTGCCCATCTACTTCCGAGAGCCGAGCGTCAACATCGGGGTCGCCACCGCCGCTGGACAGCCGCCCCACCTGGTAGGGGAAGCCCTGCTCAAGCACTACGGCATCCGGCCCGGCACGCCGGAAGCCCATGCCTTCACCCACCTGGACTTCGTCCAGGCGGCCCGCACTTACGGCAAGGTGGGGGGCTTCGCCCACCTCGCCACCCTGGTGAAACAGCTCCGGGCTGAGCGTCCCGGCGCCCTCCTCCTGGACGGCGGCGACACCTGGCAGGGCTCGGCCACCTCCCTGTGGACTCAGGGCCAGGACATGGTGGACGCCTGCCTGCAACTGGGCGTAGACATCATGACCGCCCACTGGGAGTTCACCCTGGGCGCCGAGCGGGTGAAGGAGGTAGTGGAGAGAGACTTCAAGGGCAAAGTGGCCTTCGTCGCCCAGAACGTGAAGACCACTGACTTCGGCGACCCGGTGTTCGAGCCCTACGTGATCCGGGAGATCAACGGGGTGCCGGTGGCCATCATCGGCCAGGCCTTCCCCTACACCCCTATCGCCAACCCCCGTTACATGGTCCCCGAGTGGACCTTCGGTATCCAGGACGATCGGCTGCAGAAGCTGGTGCACGAGGTACGGGAAAAAGGCGCCCAGGTGGTGGCGCTCCTCTCCCACAACGGCATGGATGTCGACCTGAAGCTGGCCACCCGAGTGACCGGCATCGACGTCATCCTGGGCGGGCACACCCATGACGGGGTGCCCCAGCCTTCGGTGGTCAAAAACGCCGCCGGCCGGACCCTGGTCACCAACGGGGGCTCCAATGGCAAGTTCCTGGGGGTGCTGGACCTGGAGGTAAAAGGGGGGAAGGTGACCGATTACCGCTACCGGCTGCTTCCGGTCTTCGCCAATCTCCTGCCGCCGGACCCGGACATGGAACAATTGATCCGCAAGCTCCGCGCCCCCTACGAAAACCGGCTCCAGGAGAAGCTGGCTGTGAGCGAAGGGCTCCTCTACCGGCGCGGCAACTTCAACGGCTCCTTCGACCAGGTGATCTTGGACGCCCTCATGGCGGTCAAGGGGGCGGAGATCGCCTTCTCCCCGGGCTTCCGCTGGGGCACCACCATCCTGCCGGGGGAGCCCATCACCATGGAGCGGCTCATGGACCAGACCGCCATCACTTACCCCTACACCACTCTCAACGAGCTGACCGGGGAGCAGATCAAAACGATCCTGGAGGACGTGTGCGATAACCTGTTCAATCCCGACCCTTACCTGCAGCAAGGCGGGGACATGGTGCGGGTGGGCGGGCTCCAGTACACCTGCGCCCCCAACGAGACCATCGGCCGCCGCATCAGCAACATGACCTTGAAAGGCAAGCCCCTCGATCCGGCGAAGAAGTACAAAGTGGCGGGATGGGCGCCGGTGGCCGAGGGCGCCTCGGGGGAGCCGGTCTGGGAAGTGGTGGCCCGCTACCTGCGGGACCGGAAAACGATCCCTGCGCCGAAACTCAACCTGCCCAAGCTGGTCGGTATGAAAGGCAATCCGGGCATCGCGTAAAGATCCCCCGAGCGCATCCCCTCCCGGCGGCTCACCAAGGCGGCGAGCGGCCTCCCCCGGTCGGCGGGCGGTTATAATCACTCGGCGCGTGCGGGCCATTCATCCCGGCGCCGGAGTTCGATGCGGATCAAAGCGGTTCTTTTCGTCGCGGCCCTGGCGTTGGCCGCGGCCGCCGGCGGCTGGGAGTACCTCAACCGCGTCAACGATCGTCCGCCCTATGTGACCGCCACCGTGGACCGGGGCGACATCGTCCAGACCATCGCCGCCAACGGTACCTTGAACCCGGTGATCCTGGTCAACGTGGGCACCCAGATCTCGGGCACGGTCCACAAGATTCACGTCGACTTCAACGATCAGGTGAAGGCCGGCCAAGTCCTGGCCGAGCTGGACCCGGCCCTCATCCAGGCCGCCATCGCCCAGCGCCGGGCCGACCTGGCTAGCGCCGAGGCGAACCTCCGGCTCGCCCAGGTCAAGGAGCGCCGCACCCGGGAACTGGTGGCCAAGGGTTTCGTGCACCAGGCTCAGTTGGACGACGCGGTCAAGGAAACCGAAGCCGCCGAAGCCCAGGTGGCGGCGGCCCGGGCCCAGCTCGAGCGGGAGCAGGTCAACCTGCGCTATTCCGTGATCCGCTCCCCCATCTCGGGGATCGTGGTCGCCCGCAACGTGGACGTGGGCCAGACCGTAGCCGCCAGCTTCCAAACCCCCACCCTGTTCCAGATCGCCAAGGACCTGAAGCAGATGCAGATCTACGCGGCGGTGGCGGAAGCCGACGTGGGCGCCATCCAGATCGGCCAGCGGGTGCGCTTCACCGTGGATGCGTTTCCCGAGCGCACCTTCGTCGGCACGGTCAACCAGATACGCCTCAACCCCACGGTGCAGCAGAACGTGGTGACCTACAACGTGGTGGTCACGGCGGACAACCCGGACGGCATCCTCCTGCCCGGCATGACCGCCCACGTGTACATCACGCTGCGCACGCGGGAAAACGCCCTGCGCGTTCCCAACGCGGCGTTGCGCTTCGTCCCCCAGGGCGAGCGGGAAGCCCAGCCGGCGCGCCCCCAGCGTCCCGAGCCTCCCGGCACCAAGACGGTCTACCGCCTGGAGCAAGGCAAGCACCTCGTGCCCGTGCGGATCCGCACCGGGCTCAGCGACGGCAACTATACCGAAGTGGTGAGCGGCGAGCTCAAGGCGGGGGACACCATCGTCGTCCGCCAGGCGCGCACCGAGCGCCGCCCGGAGACGAGCGGTCCCCTGTTCCGCTTCCGCCTATGAGCGCAAGCGAGCTCCTCGTGCGCCTGGAGGGCATCGTCAAGCGCTACCCCGCGGCGGCGGACGAGCGCCCGGCCCTCCAGGGCGTGGACCTGACGATCCGGCACGGCGAGTTCGTCGCCATCATGGGCCCGTCGGGCTCGGGCAAATCGACCCTCATGAACATCCTGGGCTGTCTCGACGTCCCCACCGCGGGCCGGTACTTCCTCGACGGCCGCGATACGTCCAGGTTGAGCCCGGACGCCCTGGCGCGGCTGCGCAACCGCACCATCGGCTTCGTGTTCCAAGGCTTTAACCTCCTCCCGCGCGTGAATGCCGTGGACAACGTGGCGCTGCCCCTGCTCTACGCCGGCCTGCGCCTCGCCGAGCGCCGCCGCCGCGCCCGCGAACTGCTGGAACGCATGGACCTCGGCCGCTTCGCCGAGTCTCTGCCCAACCAGATGTCGGGCGGCCAGCAGCAGCGCATCGCCATCGCCCGCGCCCTGATCAACGATCCTCAACTGCTCTTGGCCGACGAGCCGACCGGGAACCTGGACACCCACACCAGCGCCGCCATCATGGCATTGCTCACGGAGCTCAATCAAACCCGCGGCATCACCGTCGTGCTGGTGACCCATGAATCCGACATCGCGGCCTGCGCCCGGCGCCTGGTGCGCTTCCTGGACGGGCGGATCGTACAGGACGTAAGCAAGCCACGAATGGAAACGCAGGATGAACACGGATTGATCATGAATTCATCCCTATGAACGACGAAATATGAACGACGAAAACGGGTTATTGCATGGGGATTTAACCACAAGATTATGCATTTCCTAGCCCTCGCCGCTGAGAGCTGGCGCGCCCTCGGCCAGAACCGCCTGCGGGCGGCGCTCACCATGCTGGGCATGGTGATCGGGGTCGCCTCCGTGGTGCTCATGCTGGCCATCGGCCAGGGCACCCAGACCACGGTCAACCAGGCCATCGCCAGCATGGGAAGCAACCTGATCGTGGTGGTGCCCGGGGCCACCACCCAGGGGGGCGTGCGCCTGGGCGCCGGGACCGCCGGCCCCCTCACCGTCGCCGACGCCGAGGCGATCGCCGCCCTGCCGGACATCGCGGAGGTCGCCCCCATGCACAGCGGCGCGCTGCAGATCGTGTACGGCCCCAACAACTGGGGCACCAACGTCTACGGCGTCCTTCCGACTTTCTGGCGCATCCGCGGCTGGGGCATCGAGCTAGGGGATGGATTCACCGAAGCCGAGGTGCGCTCAGCGGCACGGGTTGCCGTTCTCGGAAAGGTGGTGGCTGAAAACCTTTTCGGCGCTGAGAACCCGGTGGGCAAAACCATCCGTATCCGCGACCTCCCCTTCGTCGTGGTGGGGGTGCTCTCCCCGAAAGGCCAGAATCTGGACGGGCGCGACCAGGACGATACCGTTCATGTGCCGCTCACCACCGCCCAGCGCCAGCTCTTCGGCATGTCAGTGCCCGGAGCCGTCCGTTTCCTGGTGGTCCAGGCCCGCTCGGCCGAGGTCATGGAGCAAGCGCAGGAAGAAATCCGCAGCCTCCTGCGCCAGCGCCGCCGCGTCGCGCCAGGCCAGGAGGACGACTTCACCGTGCGCAATCTTTCGGCCGTGGCCGAGACCGCGGCCTTGTCGGCGCGCATCTTGTCCCTCACCTTGGGAGCGATCGCCTCCATTTCGCTGGTCGTCGGCGGCATCGGCATCATGAACATCATGCTGGTGTCCGTGACCGAGCGCACGCGGGAGATCGGCATTCGCATGGCGGTCGGGGCCCGGCGCCGGGACATTCTGGCCCAGTTCTTGCTAGAAGCGGTCTTGATCTGTACCGTTGGGGGTCTCGCAGGGGTAGCTTTGGGGATAGCCATCGCATGGATGCTGAGCGAGACCGCCGGTATGACCGTGGTGGTCAGCCTGAGCGCCATTGCCCTCTCGTTCGGCTTCGCCGCCGGTATCGGTGTCTTTTTCGGTTTTTACCCGGCGCAAAAGGCGGCGAGCCTCCAGCCGGTGGAAGCGTTGCGGCACGAGTGAGCCGCTGCGCTTCTCTTGGTCTGCCTACCGGGTCACTGAACGGCCACCATTCGTTTCCGTGAACGCCCATCGCCTAGCCCGGAACACGCTCTACAACTTGATCGGACAAGGGGTGCCTCTGTTCCTGGCGCTCCTCGCCTTCCCCCTGCTGATCCAGCAGCTCGGAACCGATCGGTTTGGCGCACTGACGCTTCTTTGGGCGGTCATCGGCTATTTCAGCCTGTTCGACCTGGGCATCAGCCGGGCACTCATCAAGGTCGTGGCGGAGAAAAGCGCAGCGGGCGAGACCGATCAGGTGCCCGCCTTCATCGACACGGCCCTGATACTGACGGGCTCGCTCGGCGTCGCGGCAGCGCTGCTGCTCGCCGCCGTAACGCCGTGGCTGGTCACCAGCACGTTGAGCATGCCTCCCGAACTGGCGCAGGAAACCCGCTCCGCCTTGTACATCCTCGCCGCAAGCCTTCCCCTCGTCACCACTTCCGCCACTTTCAAAGGCGTGTTGGAAGGCCAGCAGCGCTTCGGGACCAGCAACGCCATCCAGGTCGGAATGGGCGCGGTCACGTTCATCGGGCCGCTTGCCGTCCTAGCGGTGTCCGTGAGCCTCACCGCAATCGCGACGGCGCTCGCGGCTGGCCGCATCGTGGCGTGGATTGCGTACTTCATCTCGTCCGCACGCCTATTTCCGGCAGCATCGCGGGGCTTGGCGCTGCAAGGTCGCGCCGCCGCGGCGCTTCTCAGGATCGGCGGCTGGATGGCGGTTTCGAGCGTGATCGGCCCTATCATGGTCTACATGGACCGCTTCGTCATCGGCAGCGTCATCTCCTTGACCGCGGTGGCGTATTACGTCACGCCTTACGAGGTCGTCACCAAACTATGGCTTATCCCGGGTGCGCTGGCCGCGGTGCTTTATCCGGCGTTCTCCGCTTCCTTCAATCGGGACCGCGAACGGACGGCAAGACTTTTCGGTCAAGGGACCAAGTACGCCTTCATCGCCCTTTTCCCCATCACCCTAGTGCTCGTGACCTTCTCCCATGAAGCCCTGGCGCTGTGGATCGGCGCCGAGTTCGCGCGGAACAGCTACCGCGTCTTTCAAATCCTCGCGGTGGGCGTCCTGATTAACAGCCTGGCGCAGATCGCCTACGCCTTGGTGCAGGGCGCGGGAAGACCCGATCTTACGGCCAAGTTTCATCTCGCCGAACTGCCCTTCTACCTGGCCGCCCTGGGATGGCTGGTCCCCGCCTATGGGGTCACGGGTGCCGCGCTCGCATGGACCGGGAGGGTGATAGTGGATGCGGCATTGCTTTTTTATGCATCCGCGAATCTCATTTCCGTCGAAACGCTACCTCGCGTAAACCAGGCATGGCTGCTGCCCTTTCTGGCAGGCATCGTGATCGCCATGGGGGCAGCCCTGGAAAACGCCCTCGCAAAGCTTGGATTTTTAGGCGTAGGTTTGCCCGTGCTGCTCGCCTGGTGCTGGTTACGGTGTTTCTCGGCCGACGAACGAGCGGTGGTGCTCGGCTTGTTCTTGCATTCCAACACCAAGCCATGACGGCTCCGGATGTGCAGATCAGAGCTTATCCCGCTCCACGCTGTTTTCTATGTGGTACGGAAGGCGCCGTCCTGTACCGCGGTCTGGAAGATCGATTGTTCGGCACCCCCGGTAAATGGGGCGTGAGGCGCTGCGCCGATCCAGCTTGCGGGGTGTTGTGGCTGGATCCAATGCCTTTTCCGGAGGACATCGGTCGTGCGTACCAGGCGTATTACACCCATGCCGAAAAGAAGCGGCACAGAAATCCGCGCCTGCAAAAGGTCTTCGACTCGGCCAGATCCGGATATTTGGCCCAGCGATATGGATATCCCTTTAATGGGAACAAAATGGTCGAAGGTCTTCTCGGGCTATTGATCCGATTGCATCCCACCCGCCGTGCAAGCCTGGACTTCGATGTGATGTATCTTCCCCATAAACCGGGCGGCAGGCTGTTGGAAATAGGTTGCGGCAGCGGCAAGCTTCTTGAATTCCTGAAATCCCTTGGTTGGATCGTTCAGGGCGTGGACTTCGACTCTCGCGCCATCGATCGCGCCCGCGAAAAAGGGTTGGAAGTTCGATGGGGAACGTTGCAGGACCAGCGCTATCCGGACAACTTCTTTGACGCCGTTGTCATGAGCCATGTTATCGAGCATATTCATAATCCGGAAGGGTTGCTTCGCGAGTGCCACCGGATTGTACGAGACCGGGGACAGATCACGGTCGCGACACCCAATGCCCAAAGCCTTGGTCATAGAGTGTTCAAATCGGATTGGAGGGGCCTGGAGCCTCCTCGCCACCTACAAGTATTTACAGCACCCGCCCTGCATTCACTAATTGAGAAGGTCGGCTTTAGCCGCACGAAACTGTTCATTACCAGCCGGGGTGCTCAGGAAATCTATGTCGCCAGCCAAGCCATTCGCCGAAAACTTGCATCGTCCAAACCAAATGCGCATGACCGTGCAATGGCGATTGCCTTCCAACTTACCGAACTAGGCGCTGGTCTTGTGCAGCCGGACGTGGGTGAAGAGATCGTTATGATCGCTTGGAAATAATTACTTGCACGCCTGGGGGCGATACAGTTGCGGGATGCTCCCGCTGTAACAAGCCCAGGTTCTCCCATCGTCGCTCGTCATGACCAGCGTCCGTCCGGAAATTTCCGGCGCCACATCAGTCGTGCGCATTGTCGCCACCACCTCGATGGTCCCCGTGGCACCCGTCGCCCCCACGAGCTCCACCTTTTCCACGTATTTCCCTGCCGCGGTCTCGATCACCGAGCTCGCGGCGATGGGCCACCGCCCCATGTCTGAATAAAATTCCGCAAGCGGCCCGCGCACGGCGCCAGTAAGCACAATGGCTTCAGACACTTGCGCCCTCGCGTGATAATCCCGATACGCGGGGATTGCCACTGCGGCCAGAATCCCGATGATCGCCACCACGATCATCAACTCGATCAAGGTGAAACCTTTTACCCCCCGAGACATGTTTTGCCCCTCCGCGTCAGCTTCCGAGTTCCAAACCCTGTCAAAACACAGACTTACCAATCTTAAGGCAAGGCCCGTGCCAGTTAAGAAAGCTTAACAAAGTGGGGCGACCACCCTGGATTGCGTCCCAAAGGCAGCACAAAGTGCAGCCAAGCGGATCAGTGCCTTACAGGCCCCTTCCCGGAAAGTTCCTCGAACAGTTGAATATACTTTGGCATGATCGCTTCTTCCGAAAACAGCCTGACAGCCCGTTCGCGCGCTGCCTCGCCCATGCGCCTGCGCAGCGCCGGGTCCTCCGCCAGCCTTCTGCAGGCCTGGGCGAACGCATTCACATTGTCTGGCTCGCATAAAATCCCGCATGCTCCGTCCTCCACCACCTCCGGCAGAGAGCTGGAATTAGAGGCGATCACCGGTTTCCCGCACGCCATGGCTTCCAGAGCTGCATATCCAAATCCCTCGAAACGGGAAGGAAATAGCAACGCGTCGCAATCCTGGTAGATCTCGATCAGCCTTTCCTCCTCCAACCTCCCCAGGAAAGTCATGTTGGATGGCGAATTTGCCCTGATGCCAGATCTCAGCCCGGTAGTGTAAAAAAGCTCGAAATCCCTCCCCAGCGCTTGCATGATAGGCGCCAGCAGGTCCGCGCCTTTTCGCCGCGAGAGGTTTCCCACATATAGCAGACGGAAAGGGCGTCTTCTCCCTTCTGCTTCAGATGGGGTTCTCGGCTTGAATTTCCCTACGTCGATCCAGTTATGGATGACGCGCACCCGCTCGAATCCCAGGAACGCTCTCAAGCCGTTAGCGGTAAACTCGCTGACGGCTACAACGGCATCCGCCCTTGCCAGGGACGCGCGCTCGTAGGGTTTGATCAGCGCCCGATGATACAGGTATTGCGGGAGCGACACGTAAGGTCGATAAAGGGGGTCCAAAACGCAGTGATGCTCGACGATGACGAGAGGAATTCCGCGTCGTTTAAATGCGTGGCCATTCCAAGAATTGGCCACCACCACATCAACATCCGGCGGGACACGTGTTGGACGCAGGAGAAATGGAGCAAGCTCGAGCCATCTCCAATACCATCGGATTTCCGCTCGGACATCGCGTTTCCTGAGCGCTTCGGCAAGCCGGATTGTATACACGTCGGCCCCCGAACCCGCCCGGATCGCCGGAAACCATGTTTTCATTCAACCGTCTTTCCGCTCGATTTCATTACGGAGTTCGAACCTTGAGCGGTAGCCAGGACAACACGTAGGCGTAGAGGGGTATAGCGCTCCGGTACCGGACACATCGTATGAAGGCTCGGGCAGCCAGAGCTAGGAGCTTGCACAGCACCATGAATGGGATTTCGACGGGCGATCGCCACGTCTTTAGCGCTAGCAACAAGTGCGCTCGGACCAGATGATATTCGTAAAACAATCCCGCTTTGGAGGAGGAAGCTCCACCTTCATGCTGGACAAGGGCGTCTCGGAGACACCTCATTTCTTTCCCTGCTCTCGACAATTGCCATCCAAGCGCCGCATCCTCGCCGTACATGAAAAAATCCTCATCAAAAAGCTTTCCAGAGCCAGCAAGATTTCTCCTGAACATCAGACAGCAGCCAGTAAGGTAAGGAAAGGCAAGCGGTGTCCTGCGCTCTGTGAGAAGGCCAAAGTAACGGTGATACCACACCAGGGCTTGTTGCTTACCCGATACCGAGAAAATGGAGGGGGCGACCAGGCAAAGTTGTGGATCACTGTCGAGTGCTCGCTTGAGCTGGGAAATCAGGTTGGGAGTTGCCTCCGCATCGTTATTGATCAGAAGATAGTAGTCATATAGCGTGTCACTGTGCGCAGCGTGCTGCAAAGCAAAGTTCATCCCTTTTGCGAATCCCAGATTTTCTTCTGGCGTAAGCAGGCGAATGGTAAATTCTGGGTCTTCACGACATATCGTCTCAAGCACATCCGACAATTCCCGCGATGCTTTAGCATCGGCTGAATTATCGACGACGATGATCTGATCTATTCCATGGCCGACCAGCGAGCGTAAACATTTGGCGGTCTTCTGCGCACCGCGGTAATCCAGGACGATGGCGCAAACCTTCCCCTGGCTGCTTCGGCTTGAACTCACATTTCCAGTCGAGATCACTGAGCAAGCGCCTCGATCAGTCGAGCATAGCGGTCGGCCACTACTTCCCAGTCAAATCGCGCCAGAACGTGCCGCCTCCCTTCTTCAGCAAGGCGCTTGCGAAGATCGGGATTGTCCAATAATGCGATCACCTTTGAGGCAAGATCGGCGCTGTTTCGCTCGCGTGCCGTCAGACCGGTAACCCCATCGATGACCACATCGCGAATGGCCGGAAGGTCGGAGGCCACGACGGGACATTCGCACGCCAGGGCCTCCGCGAGGACTAGTCCAAGCCCTTCTTGATCCCCGCTCTCCGCAACGATCGACGGCGCGATAAACACGGCCGCACGGCGATACAGGTGAGGAAGCTCCGGGTTTGGAATCGGCCCGAGAAAAGTCACACGATCGGAAATTCCCAACTTGTCGGCTAGGAACCGAAGGCGTTCTTCCTCCGGGCCGCTGCCCGCGATGGACAAGCTTGCACGGGGGTGTCTGGCCAGGATGGCAGGCAGAGCGCCGAGCAGGTAGGTCAAACCTTTCTTTTCGACCAATCGCCCCACGAACAAAAGCTCGTGATCCCTTCTCTCACCGCGCCTTGCCGGTGTAAATAGCGTTTGAGCGTCGACACCCATGGAAATGACGTGCAGGGACTCGGCCTTGGCTCCGAGCCTCACTGCCAGTTCTGCCATTACCCGGCTTACCACCGTCAACGCAGCCGTCCGCTTGATAATCGCCCGTTTCGGGCGGTCGAGCCATACTCCTCGCAAACCGTAGAGATCTGCTCCGTGGGACGTACAGAGCAACCTGGGCCCTTTGCGCAGGAGCAGCGCCCATATTGCTACCAACCCCTGGGGTATCAACCAATGGGCATGGATAACGTTGAATTTCCTCTTGCCCAGAATGCGAATCAAGGCAAGCAATTGAAAGAGAAAAAAGAAAGGCACTTGTAGATAACGCCATCTGTTCTGGCGCAGTTTCGCCAGGATACCTCCCTCATACGCCAGATTCTGCCAGCGGGGAAAAAAATAGCGAAAACGCACCACCTCGACGCCACCCATGGTTTCTCGTCGCTTCGCTCCTGGAGCGTGAGGAGCCAACACCAAGACGTCGAAACGGGTTACGAGTCGGCGGCAAAGCTCATAGACAAACGGCGGCTCGTGATCCCCTTCCCAGCGCGGGAACGTCGAGGTGAGCACCAGGACGCGTCGGCGAGCGGTCTCAGCGGTCACTGTCTTTGTAGTTCAAGTTCGTGATCTGTTCCGAGACGAGTCCCATGAGAAAAACCAAAATCGACGTAATGAACAATAGCGCTGACATGTTGGTGAAGCGATGGAAACTCAAATAGGTGTAGAGGTAGTACCCTAACCCGGTTAGAAAGAAGAAAGCGCTCACCGGGACAAAGAGTTTCAATGGTGAATAAAGCGTGCCGATTTTGAAAATGATGAGCAAAAACCGGATCCCGTCCCGGAATAAGCGCAGATGGCTTTTCCCGATACGTGGCGGTGCCACGATGGGCACGTAGGCCACAGGATAACCCGCCCGGAAGAAGCTCATGGTGATGGTGGTAGGATAGGAAAAACCGTTCGGCAGTAGGTACAGAAATCTGCGAAACTTATTGGCCCTTACGGCGCGGAAGCCTGAGGTCAAGTCCGCCACCCGCTGGCCCACCATCCAACTCGCCAGGCGATTGTAAAACCCGTTGGCGACCGCACGATGGGCTCCAGCCTGGGAGCTTCCGTCCCGGGCCCCGACCACCATGTCGTAACCCTCCTCCAGCTTCTCCAGCAGCCTGGGAATGTCTTCCGGGCGGTGCTGTCCGTCGGCGTCCATGAAGACCAGGATTTCTCCCCGCGCCGCCCGAGCGCCCGTTTTGACCGCAGCGCCGTTGCCTAGACGGTAAGGGTGAGCGACCCGATTGACCCCGTAGCGCCGACAAAGGTCCGGCGTCTCGTCTTCCGACGCGTCGTCCACCAGCAGGATCTCGGATTCTGGGTAGCGTTGGCGAAGCGCCGGAAGAAGAGTTTCCAGGCTCGCCGCTTCGTTGCGCGCAGGGATAATGATGCTGACGGTCTTCGGATCCATAGGTGTGCTTTTTGCTGTGGCCGCCACACCTGGATTATGCCGCCTAGGGCGCCCCTTTGTCTCGAAGAATAGCTCGCTCCAAGGCAGCGATGTTTGCCAGTTGTAGACTCCGTTTGAGGGGCAACGGGCTCGTCGCTTGCCGAGCCTGTTTCAGGTAGTGCAGTGCTTCGTCCCTAAGGCCTGCGCTCGCCAGCCACCCTGCCTGGATATAAGCGATGTCGACCCGGGGTTGGGCTGCATATGCTGCGTCGAGCGATTTGATTGCTTTATCAAGATTGCCATTAGTCGCGTGCAACCTTCCCGCCAGAAAACCCAGGTTCGTTAGATGAGGTTTGTACGCAGGATTGGCTTCCAGCCCATTGATGATTTCGAATACATACTCGTCATTGACCCGCGCGCACCCTCTTTTCTCTTTTTCTGTAACGATGACATCTAACGAAGCGATAGGCGCATTTGAAAACGAGGCCTTCTCCAGCCGCGCGAAAAGGGTATCGCGGTCTGGCAAGGAGACCATATCGTTAAAGCACCCAAGACTTAACCAGCCCAGATACGCCCCGACATCCAGTGGGTGGATCTCTGCAATCCCGCGGTACACGGCTGCCGCCCGCTCGTATTCACTAAGAGCTTGCCAAACGCTCGCCAAGCGCTCCTGAGCCCGACGAGAATCAGGTTTTTCCCGTGCCCAGGTATACGCTTGCCTGATCGGATCGCCCCAGAGTCGGATCTCGTTAAACGAGACAGCCGCGAGTATCGAGAGATACAAAACAGGAAACAGGCGGAGTACTCGCTTTACCGAAGCAGACTTGATCTTCTCCGTCAGGGCAACTCCATAAAAACTCAGGGCGAAGACAAGCCCTGCCATGGGCAAGTAGTTCCGGTGCTCGAAGTAAAGTTCCAGGGGGAATATCGTGGATTCCAGCAAGTGACCGATGAAGAACCAGAGCAGGCCAAACGCCAACACGGGGGCACGACCCCTCGCGGCGAAGGCAAGAACAAGGAGACTCACGATCAAGAGGCCGGACCAGAAGGTGGTGGCCGGTGCAAACAACCCCCTGGAGGCGGCGTAGTCATCATGGTATAGCCCGAGTGCGCTCGGGACGGGCGCGACGACCAGGCCTAGGTACTCCACGAGCACCCTGGCCTGGGTCATCAGGCGCTCGACGAGCGTGAAGTCCCGGATGGCATAAGGTCCGAGCACCATCGTATCGAACCGCCAAGCCACCACCAGCGCAAGGAGGACGAGGGGTCCGTACAGGAAAATAAACTTCCAGGCTCGCCAGCCGGGAGGCGACGGAAGGTTCCGCAGCAGGGTCCCTTCCAGTGCCAGCGCCAAAGCGCAGATCAAGATTCCGTTTTCCTTGCTCAGCGTGGCCAACAAGCCGAACAGACCGATTCCTAGGGAAGTCCACAAGTATCCTGAACGCCAAGCTCCAGCGCGATGACATTCCCGTCCGTAGAGGTATAGGAGAAGCCCTGCCAGCGTGAACAAGGCCGACAACTGTGTCATGCGCTGGACGACGTATAAGGTCGTGGACACCAGGAGCGGATGCAACAGCCAGATGCTTGCCGCGATGAGGCCGATCAGGAGATTGCGCCGCTCAGAGATACCGGCCAACCGGCCCAGCTTCAGCCAAAGCCAGAACAGGAGGCATCCGTTTAGCAGATGAAGCAAGACGTTGACATACTTAAAGGCAACCACATTCCGGGGCCAGTCGGCGTACTGAAGCGCAAAGCTGGCAAGGGACACGGGGCGCCCTGGGCCGCCGGTGATGCCCGACAAGACGGGCATGAGCCACTCCTGGGGCGACAGGGAAGACACCCGCTCCAAGAAGCGTAGGTTCTGATAATCGTCGAGAAGAAAATCTCCCTTTAGCCCTGGCCAATGGAGGAACGCGGCGAAAAGAAGAACGACTATAAAAGCCGTCCCCGCGAATAGCTCGCCCCTAACCGCTGCTGACCGTAATGAGGATCCAACCACAGAACGAGCCAAACTAAGCAAGCTGGTCATCATCGATCAGGAAATTCACCGCCATCGTCATCGCTCTCAAGAACGACAACCGGCCATCCATTTTTCAAGAAGTGACTGTACAGAAGAAAACAGCCTGCTCGGTATGTCAAGCAGGCTGTTCCAGTTAGATTCAATTACCGGCACGAGGCGGGCAAGTACTTGGCGTCAACCGTTCCAGGGGCGCAGATCCAGGTTCTGCCACCATTTGTCGTCTCGAGCGTTGCGGTCTTGCCCTGAATTGCCGTGTTGACCCCCGTGTTCTTCATCGTGGCCGTCAGGACAAGCTGACCAGTGCCGGCAGCACCAGTCGTAATCGCAACAGTACTTACGTACTTGCCACTAAGGGTATTCATGACCGACGCGGCAGCGCTCGGCCACACCCCCTTATCGGCGTACCACTCGGCCAGCGGCGTCTTGCCGCCCGCCATGAGCTCCACCGCCTCGGACATTTGCGCCCGGGCGGTATAGTCCTGATACGCCGGGATCGCGATGGCGGCCAGAATGCCGATAATCGCCACCACGATCATCAGTTCGATCAACGTGAAACCTTTTTGCAACTGTTTCATAAAACGCTCCTTTTCACCGATAAGACCCAAGGGACACACTCCCAGCCTCGGTGGAGCAAGGCGCATGCCAAGCCGTCCGGGGGCCTCTCCGTGTTCATCTTTTTTTACATTGGTTGATGGAAGACCCGCGAACCCCCCCCTCTCCCGCGCTGTTGCGCTCCCCGGGAGAGGGGCTGGGGAGGGCCGGTCTGAGCGCGAGAATCTGCCTCGACCGGTTATGCAACGCCCGATAAGGCCTCGGTTAAGCGCACCGAAAGGCGCCTTTGGGCTTTGGGGACACCCCGGGCGCAGGCAAAAACTGACGCTCTTCGTCACTTTCGGTCGCTAGGCTCAAAAGCCCGCGGGTCGTAGCCGGGGATTTGAGCCTCGTCCACCTCGTCGATCTGCTCGGGCTCCAGGAATTGCTTGGCGTAGCGTAGATACACCTTCTCCCGCACGAAGACCTGGAACAGGTCCGGGTCGATGTGGCCGTTCAAGGCGAACTGCCCCAGGATGGAGAGGGCTTCGCTCAGGGTCTTGCCCCGCTTGTAGGGCCGGTCCGCCGCCGTCAGGGCCTCGAAGATGTCGGCGATGGCCATCATCCGGGCCTGGACCGACATCCGATCCTTGGTGAGCCCCCGCGGGTAACCCTTGCCGTCCACCCGCTCGTGGTGGCCGCCCGCATATTCGGGCACGTTCTTCAGGTGGGCGGGCCAGGGCAGGGATTCCAGCATGCGGAGGGTGACCACGATGTGATGGTTGATGATCTCCCGCTCCTTGGCGGTAAGGGTTCCTTTCTTGATGGTGAGGTTCTCGACCTCGTCATCCGTGAGGAACGGGACTTCTTTTCCGGTCGCGTCGGTCCAGGTATACCGGGATGCGATCTGCCGCACCCGTACCTGGTCCTCGGGGCGCATGGCTTCGACCCCGAGGTTGCACTTCCTCAGGAAATCCCGATCCGCCTCGATCTGGGCCAGCCGTTCCCGGCATTCCCGCTCGATGGCCGCCCGGCGTTCGGCCCGAGGGGCATTTTCTAGCCACAAGCTGGAAATACCTGGGCGGGGCGCTGAAGCGTACCCCGCTTTTCTGTCAGGTGTGTTGAGCGAAGCGAAACGCACCGGTTCATCCGAGTTCCCGCCGCTGCGGTGCGCTGAAGCGCACCCTACCGTGCCCGGGGAGTCCTCTCCCGACACTTTCTCCCAGAGGGAGAGAGGGACTGGACCGTTCTCCTCCCCCCGCTGGGGGGAGGAGGAAGAGGAGGGGGATGCCCCTCCCAGGGGGGAGGAGAGATGGCTCGATGCGCTCTGAGCGGGGTTCCTATCTCCCTGGTGAGTGAGGAGCGAGCTTGAGAAGCTTACCGGCAAGCTCCTCTCGCCCCGAAGGGAGGGGACAGGGGTGAGAGCCGAGGGGATCGGTCTTGGGGAGGCACCGGGGCGCGGGCCTGCGCGGGCTGAGGAGCCCTCTCGTTCCAAGGAGGGAAGTAGATTACACGAGGCCGTGTCAAGCGCCATGAGCTGGCGCAGCATGGCGATCTCCGCGTCCCGCTTGAGCACTTCGAACCGGGTGTCGATCAGATGGATGCGGTCGAAGATCGTCTGCAGCTTGGTGGCCTTGTCGACGATGTGCACGGGGGTCGTGACCTTGCCGCAGTCGTGCAGGAGCCCGGCGATCTTGAGCTCGTACCGGTCCGCGTCGGTCATCGTGAAATCTTTGAACGGGCCCGCAGCGACGGCGCAGACCGCGTCGGCGAACATCATGGTGAGCACCGGCACGCGCTGGCAATGGCCTGCCGTATACGGGGACTTCTCGTCGATGGCCGCGTTGATTAGGCCGATAAACGATTCGAACAACCTTTCCAGTTGACCGATGAGCTGCCGGTTGGTGAGGGCGATGGCGGCCTGGGAGGCCAGGGATTCGGCCAGGCGCCGGTCCGCGTCGGAAAACGGGACGATCTCGCCGGTCAGGCGGTCTTTGGCGTTGATGAGCTGGAGAACGCCGATGGTCTCCTTCTCGTGGTTTTTCATCGGCACCGCGAGGAAGGACTTCGAGCGGTAGCCGGTTTTCGCGTCGAAGTTCCGGGTGCCGGAAAAATCGAAACCTTCCGCGGCGTAGGCGTCCGGGATATTCACGGTTTCCCCACGCAGCGCGGCGAACGCCACCACCATGGAATTGTTGGGCCGCCCGGCGTCGTCGTATAGTCGCACCGGATAGAAGGGGATAGGAACCCCGCTCGTGCCGCCCATGGCGATCCCCAGGGCGTCGTTATGGACCAGCTCGAAGCGCAAGCGCTCGCCGCCCTCCATCAGGTACAGGGTGCCGGCCTCGGCATGGGTGATGCGCTTTGCCGCCTTCAGGATCGCCTCCAGCAGGCTGCTCAGGTCCTTTTCCTTGCTGAGGGCCGAGCCGACCGCGTTCAGCTCTTCGAGCCTGGCGAGAAGGTCCTTGGTGGAAAGCGCGTGCACGGCCGTCTACTTGATGCACACCGCCCGCACCGAGTGCATGTCGGTGATGCCCTGCAGGACTTTCTCGATTCCGTCCTGTTTCAGGGTGCGCATGCCTTCGTCCAGGGCGGTGACGAGCATCTCGGCCACGCGGGAATGGCTCTGGATGTGGCGCTTGATCGCGTCCGTGCCCACGAGCAGCTCGTGCAGCCCCACGCGCCCGCGGTAGCCGGTTCCGCCGCAGCTCTCGCAACCGACGGGATCGTACAGGGTGATCTGCCCCTTCTGGTCGCCGTACTTGCGCGTCCACTCGGCGTAGATGTTCTTCATCGCCGCTGCCGGATCTTTCTTGAACCACTCCAGGTTTTTGAGTTCCTCCGTGTACTCGTTCAGCAACCGTTTGACGTCTTCTTGGCCGGCGGCCCGGGGCCGCTTGCATTGGGTGCAAAGGCGCTTGGCCAGGCGCTGGGCCAGGATGCCGAGTAGCGCATCGGCGAAGTTGAACGGGTCCATCCCCATGTCGAGGAGGCGCACGATGGACTCCGGCGCGCTGTTGGTGTGCAACGTGGCGAAGACCAGGTGGCCCGTGAGGGACGCCTCGATGCCGATACTGGTGGTCTCCTTGTCGCGCATTTCCCCCACCATGATGATGTCCGGGTCGGCCCGCAGAAAGGAGCGCATGGCGGTGGCGAAGGTGAGCCCGGCCTTGGGATTGATCTGCACCTGACGCAGGCCCTTCTGGGTGATTTCCACCGGGTCCTCGGCGGTCCAGATCTTGTTCTCCGGGGTGTTCAAATGCTTTAGGATCGAATGCAGCGTGGTGGTCTTGCCCGAGCCCGTAGGTCCGCAGACGAAGAATAGGCCGTACGGCTTTTCGATGCACTCCATGAGCCGCTTCCGGTTGTGCTCGGAAAGCCCCAGCTTGTCCAGGGGAATCGGTTCCCCGGCGGCCAGGATGCGCATCACCACGTCCTCCATGCCGCCCGCCGTGGGGATGGTGGCCACGCGCAGCTCGATGTCCAGAGGCCCGAACTTCTTGAACTTGATCTTTCCGTCCTGGGGCCTGCGCTTCTCGGAAATATCGAGGTCGCACATGATCTTGATGCGGGTCACGATGGCGCTGCGATAGCTCGCCGGAACCTCGATGTAAGGCATGAGGGAGCCGTCGCGCCGGAAGCGTATCTCCGTCTTCCCCTTCCCGGGATAAGGCTCGATGTGGATGTCCGACGCCCCCATGTTATAGGCGTCGATGATGATTTTGTTGACCAGCTTTACCAGCTCGTTGTCCGCCGCGGCGGAAATGTCGTCCGCCGACAGTCCGTAATCCTCCGCCGAATCCTCGTCCAGGTTGGAAAGCAGGTCGCCGATGGATCCGAGGTCGCCTTCGCCGTAGAACAGATCCACCGTCTTGCGAAATTCCCGCCGCGTGCAGACCCGGTAAACCAGGCGATGCTTGGGAAAGACGTTGTTGACGACGCGGGAGGCGCTAATCCGCTCGGGGTCGGTGGTCAGGATCACCAGGCCCTCCCTGGTCTCCTCGATGGGCAGCCATCCGTTTTCCTCGACGTATTCCCTTCGCAGGTTCCGGAGCAAGTCGAAGGGCTTCACCCGGTCGGGACTGTACGGCTCGTAGGGAACCCCGAAAAACGCCGACAGGGACTTGCCCAGCGCGGGGAGTTTCACCTGGAACTCATCGATCAACACGTCCTCGATGTCGAGCCCCTTCCTCCGGGCCGAGCGCATGGCTAGGTCGTATTCGGGAGCGGAGATGACCCCGTCCGCGATCAGTTGATCGTACTTGGTCTTGATGACTTGGGGCGCGCTTTGCCGCTGGCGAAAGGCGATCGCCAGCGTCTTGGCAAGCTCCGTGAGACCCTCGGCGGCCATTTGCGAGAAGGGCAGGCCGGAGCGGGTGTTGATGAGCTGCACGACCCCGATCAGCTCGTTGTCGTTGGCGTCCAGGATGGGGGCGACCAGCATCTGCCGGGTGCGATAGCCGGTGCGCCGGTCGACCTCCTGCAGGAAGTGAAGCTGGGGGCTCAAGCGCCGCAGCTCCTGCTCGTCGTACACGTCCCGGATGTTGACCAGCCTTTTGCTCAAGGCGACGTAGCCCGCGACGCTTTGCTCGGAGATGGGGAGCTTGAGGTCCTTGAAAGAATTGAGGCCCGTCTTGACTTTGGAGACGATAGACTGCTTGTCTTCGCTCAGGAGGTAGATCGTCAGGCGGTCGGCCTCGAACAGATCGCAGATGTCCTTGCTCACCTCGAACATGATTTCGTCGATGTTGTAGGTGGCATGGATCTTGTTCGTGACCGCTTGCAAATTGCGCGTAAAGCTGAGCTTGGCGGTGATCTCGCCCAGTTGCTCCTGGGAATTCTGGGATTGCAGAGCCGTGCTCATCGCATCTACCCCCACTGCCCTTCAGGGCAGCACGTTTGTGTCCGGCGGATTGTTCCGCCGGAAGGCCTAAAACTCGAATACCTGGTTGTTTTCCAACCTCTTTACGCAAAAGCCCTCCACCGCCGCCTCGATTTCCTCCAAGATCGAATCCGACTCGCCCGGCTTGAGGTGAGTGATGTAGATTTCCGGTTTCACCTCGAGCTCGATCTTTTTCAGCTCTTCGCGCAGCAGGCTCGGGCACAGGTGTTTGGAGGCGATCGCCAGGTCTCTTTCTCCGTCGCCGAAGGCGGTCTCGATGATGAGATAGCGCAGGTTGCGGGTCCGGTTGACCCATTCCCACAGCGCGTCGTTGGTCGTGGTATCGCCGGAAAAAATCAGGCTCGCCGATCGGCTCTCCAGCCGAAACCCGACCGCCGGCACCACGTGGTGGGCCGGCAGCGGGGTGATCTTTCTGCCGTTCAGGTCGACGGTTTCCCCCACCTCGAGGTGGCCGTAACGCATGTACGGGATATCGGGGTCGGGAATGCAGGAGAAATCGGGCCAGATCTTCCAGTTGAACAAATGCTCTTTGAGGATCTCCAGCGTCGCGGGCGTCGCGTGCACGGTCACAGGATCGCTTCTCATCCAGCCGACGGTGTCCACCAGGAAGGGGATGTAGGCCACGTGATCCAGATGGGAGTGGGTGACGAACACATGGTCGATTTTTTTGAGCTCCTCGAGACTCAGGTCTCCGACCCCCGTTCCCGCGTCGATCAGGATGTTCTCGTCGAGCAGCATGGAAGTCGTCCGGAGCCTTCCTCCGATTCCGCCGCTGCAGCCCAGAATCCTCAGCCTCATTCCACCCGACTTATCCTGGTGACGATGAAGGTTGCGGCGCCCGCAATTCCCGGCGCTCGTCCATTCAGGACTTGTAGAAAAACTCCAGCTTAACGCCGGCGAGCTCGATGATGTCGTGATCGTGAAGCTGCCGAGGATGGGTCCCGATGGCCTTGCCGTTGACCACCGGGTGCTGGTCCCCTTCCACATGGGTCAGGAAGTAGCCGTGGGGCCGCTTGGCGATTACCGCCACCTGGAGCCCAGGCTTGCCCAAGGTGGTGAGCGTCTTGGAGATCACCAGTTCACGGCCCGCGCTCGGCCCGCTCAATACCTGAATCGCGGCCGGCGGCAGCGCCGTCACCGCCCCGGCGGAAGGGGACTGGAACGACGACGGCATGGACATGGACGCCGACCGGGTCGCGAGCTCGACCTCCGCCGACTGGGTGCCGGCGGGCGGGCGTTTGAGCACCATGGTCTTCTCGAAGTCTCCTTGCAGCCGCTGGGTCGCCTGGTCATTCAGGTACTTGAGCTTGTACTTGCCGATTTCGATCACATCCCCGTTCTGCAGAAAGTGTTTCTGGATCTGCTTGCCGTTGACCATCGTCCCGTTGGTGCTGTTTAAGTCCTCCAGGAATGAGTCGTTCAAAATGGTCACGATCACCGCGTGGTTTCCACTGACGGCGAGATTGTCGATGTGGATGTCGTTGGTCGATTTGCGGCCGATGGTGATGCGCTCCTTGTTCAGCGGGAACTCCTTGAGCACTAACCCATCCATGCTGAGTATCAGTTTCGCCGTCATAGGAAAGTCCTTCCGACTTTATTTCTTGAGCTTCGAAAGCAGGTGCGAGAGCCCGCGCCGCCGCACCGGGAACTCGTGCTTGGCCCGCACGAGAATGACCGAAACGTTGTCCCGCCCGCCGTTGTCGTTCGCCATCTGCACCAACTGGCGCGCCGCTAGCGGCAGGTTGGAGCGCAGGCTCGCCAAGGTGAGCCGGATCTCCTCGTCATCCACCATGTCGTTCAGCCCGTCCGAGCACAGCAGGTAGATGTCCTCGGGGCGCACGTCGTGGACGTGGATTTCCGCATCCACCTCGGGATCGATTCCCAGCGCCCGGGTAACCAAGTTTTTGTGCATCGACTGCCGCGCCTCCTCCCGGCTGATCATGCCGCTGTCGATCTGCTCCTGGAGCAAGGAATGATCCCGGGTCATCTGCGTCAACTGGTCACCCCTGAACCGGTAGCTGCGCGAGTCCCCGATGTGGCCGATGGCCACCCGGTTGTCGAAAAAAAGCGCTGCCACCAGGGTCGTTCCCATCCCGGCGTATTGGGGCAGGCTTTGCGCCGCCTGATAGACCGACGCGTTCGCCCGCCGGATTTCCTCTCTCAGTATGGCTTCCGCCATCAGCTTGCCGCTCAGGAGATCGACATCCGCCGGATCTTGCCGGGCCAACGCCTCCTTGAGCTCGGCCGTCATCAGGGACACGACGATTCCGCTCGCCACCTCTCCGGCGTTGTAGCCCCCCATCCCATCCGCCAGAATCGCGACCCCTTCCTCAGGTAGGATCCCGACGCTGTCCTCGTTATGAGCACGGACCATGCCAGGATCGGTTACGCTTACCATTTCCAGCGCATCCCCCGGCTTCATGGGGCCGCCCCGTCCATTAGACACAAAAGCAAAGAAACCTCTTAAAGTTGTTCGCCTAGTTGCTTATAAAATATACGATTTCGAGAAAAAAATAAATGATTGCCGGAAGCACGGCGGAAAAAAAAGAGGCCAGCGTCTCCGCTGGCCTTCGTCGCACGGTGAAAGGGCCGTTTCTCAGGTCCCGAGCATGGTGCCCACCGTAATACCTACAGCCTGCACGAATTCAGCGGCGGAGACCTTCTTGCCCTCCTCTGGCTTCACCCGCATCACCTCGATCTGGCCGCCCTGGGCGCTCACCTTGAAGCCGGTATCGGTGATCTGGGTGACCTCGCCAATCTTGCCGCTCACATCGCCGAAACGGCGATAGATCAACTTGCGGGCGTCGAAAATCTGCAGCTTCTTCCCGTTCAAGGTGGTCCAGGCGCCCGGCGCTGGGTTGCAGCCACGAATCAGGTTGTAGATGAAGTCCACGTGGTTATGCCAGTTGATGCGCGCCTCGCCCTCCCGGCACCAGCCCTCGTAGCTCGCCCGGGACTCGTCCTGCACTACCTCCTTGTGCTTGCCCGCGACCACTAGGTCCGCCGCCTCCAGCATAGCCTGCACGCCCAACGGGAAGAGCTTGTTGAAGTACACGTCCCCCAAGGTCTCGTCGGGGCCGATGTCCACTTCCTTCTGGAGGACGATCGGTCCTTCATCCAGCCCGTCGGTCGGACGGAAGATGGTGAGGCCGGTGCGGGTGTCGCCGCGAATGATGGGCCAGTTGATGGAGCTGGGACCGCGGTACTTTGGCAGCAGGGACGGGTGATACTGGATGGTGCCGTGCTTCGGGATGTTCACGAACTCCTGGGGCGCGAACAGCAGCACGTAAGCCATGATGCCCAGGTCTACCTTGAGCTGGCGCAAGGCGTCCTGGGCTTCCGCTTTCCTGTAGGACGGGAACTGGAACAGAGGCAGCCCCTTCTCCTGGGCCGCCACTTTCAGCGGATCGGGCCTGGCGCCCTCCTTCTCCGGGGCCACGAACACGCCCGCGACGGCGTCGCCGCGGGAGAGAAAGGCCTCCATCACCGCCTTGCCAAAATCTTGCTGGCCAATAATGGCAACTCTCATTTCGACCCCCTTCAGCAAGATTTCAGAGAAGGCTCACGTTTGCCGAAGGCCAACGTGAGCCGGAACTAAAATCTTGCTGACCAATAATGGCAACTCTCATTTCGACGCTCCTTTCAGCAGGGTTCTAGTCCGTGCGCGGCTCGTGGTATTCCGGCACCTTGGCGGGCTGTTTGGAAAAAGCCCCCGCCTCGCGCAGCGAGTCGATATGGTCCTGGGTGTAGCCGAGCACTTCCGCCAGGATCTCGTCGGTATGCTCTCCCAGCAGCGGGGAGCGCTTGATTTCCGCGGGCGAATCCGAGAGCTTGATCGGCATGCCCACGTTGTACCACTTGCCCCGCTGCGGGTGATCCAGCTCGACCACCATTTCCCGGAGCTTCACGTGCTCGTCGTTCATGAGGTCCTCGGTGCTCATGATAGGACCGCACGGCACGTCGAGCTCGTTCAAGATCTTCATCAACTCCCACTTGGTGTACTTGGAGGCGAACTCGTTCAGGATGCGCCACATCTCCACCTGGTTCTTGCGACGCTCCCCGATGGTGGCAAAGCGGGGATCCTTGGCCAGGGCCTCGCCGCCCACGCGATTGGCCAGCGCCTCCCACACCGCCTCCTGCACCACGACGTACAAATAGTCGTTGGGGCCGCCTGGCTTGCATTTGATGGCGTTCCCGAGCTGGCCGCCGCCCGAGTCGTTGCCCGCCCGGGGCGTGGCCTTCAGCCCCTGGGTCGGTACGGAGTACTCGGGCAGAGGGCCGCGCTGCAGACGCTGATGGTCGCGGAACTTGACCCGGCACAGGTTCATGACCCCGTCCATCATCGCCACTTCCACGTACTGGCCGCGGCCGGTGCGGTTGCGATGGTGCAGTGCCGCCAGGATGCCGATAGCGAGATGGAGCCCCGTACCCGAGTCGCCGATCTGGGCGCCGGTCACCAGGGGCGGCCCGTCGGGGAAACCGGTGGTGCTCATGGAGCCTCCCATGGCCTGGGCCACGTTCTCGTAGGCCTTGAAATCGGCGTAGGGGCCGGAGCTGCCGAATCCCTTGATGGAGGCCATGACGATGCGCGGGTTGATCTGCCGCACCTTCTCCCAGGAGAAACCCAGCCGGTCCAGCACCCCGGGGCCGAAGTTTTCCATGAGCACGTCGCACCTCTTGATCAGGTCGGTCAGCACCTCCTTGCCCATGGGGTTCTTGAGGTTCACCGTGATCGACCGCTTGTTGCAGTTGAGCATGGTGAAATACAGGCTGTCCGCGTTCGGGACGTCGCGCAACTGCCCGCGGGTCACGTCCCCCGTGGGGGGCTCCAGCTTGATCACGTCAGCTCCGAGCCAAGCAAGCAATTGCGAGGCGGTCGGCCCCGCCTGAACGTGGGTCATGTCCAGGATTCGAAATCCCGAGAGTGCCTTGTCCATGAAAATTTCACCTCCTCATGACTTGGGAACCGGATGCCGGCCTTTTCCTACGCCTCCGGTAAATGGTTGACAAACCATTTACAGCTCTCCCCTCTCCCTCTCCCTGGGGGAGAGGGCCGAGCGCCGTGAAGCATTTTTTTAGGACGCTCGGTAGGCCCACCTTTGCCGCCGCAGGACCGGCGGTCGCACGGGTCGGATTATATGCCGAGAATAAGGGAGCCTGCGGCAGGCCGCGGCGCGCGGGCGCCGCGGCCCTACCGTGACGCCTTACTTGTACATGGTCTGATTCATGGTGCCGCTCGAGTACACCTCCCGGTCGATCACCACGTCCACCAGGGCCGGCACGCCCGCATCCCGGGCCTTCTCCAGCGCCGGCCGGATCTGGTTGGGCTCGGTCACCCGGATGCCGAAGCCGCCCATCGCCTCGGCGAACTTATCGAAGCGGACGTCGGCGGTCACGTTGCCCACGTCGCCCCGTTCCTTGCCGTACTTCATCGCCTGGCCATAGCGGATCTGGTTCCACGAGGCGTTGTTGCCGATCACCCCGACGAAGGGCAGCTTGTTGCGCACCATGGTCTCGAAATCGAAGCCGGTCAGGCCGAAAGAGCCGTCACCGAAGAGCACCACCACGTCGCGCTCGGGCTGCAGGAGCTTCGACGCGAGGGCGAAACCGGTGCCCACGCCGAGGGTCCCCAGGGGACCCGGATCCATCCAGCCGCCAGGCTTGTGAGGCTTCACCACCGAACCCGAGAAGGTCACGATATCGCCCCCGTCGCCGATGAACACGGTGTCCTCCAGCAGGAATTCGTTGATCTCGTGAACCAGGCGCAGCGGGTGAATCGGCACGCGGCTGTCGTCCTTGACGATCTTGTCGTTCTTGCTTTTGGTCTTTTCCTCTTCTTCGCGCAGCATCTTGATGAAGGGATCGTGCTTGCGCGCCACGTCGCCCTTGGATGCTTCGCACATGGCGTTGAGGATCGCCCGGATGTTGCCGACCAGGCCGATGTCGAAGTCCCGGTTGTACCCGACGTTCTTGTAGTCCATGTCGAGGATGATGACCTTCGCCTTGGGGTTGAGCCGCCGGCCGTAGCCCATGCGAAAATCCAAAGGCGTGCCCACGAGGAAGATCACGTCCGCGTTGTCGAAGGCGACGCGCCGGGAGGGCATGAAGTTGTATGGGTGGTTGCGGGGCAGAGTGCCGCGCGCCGCGCCGTTCACGTACACCGGGATGTTGAAGTGGCGGGCGAAGCGGTCCACCGCTTCGTGAGCCCGGCAGGTGCGGGTCTGGGTGCCGAACAGGACCACCGGGCGCTCCGCGGTGGCGATGGCCTCGGCCGCCTTGGCCAGCTCGTTGGGATCGCCGATGAATTCGCCCCGCACCCGGTAGTTCTTGGGGATGCGCACCTTGGACGCGTCTACCTTGGCGTCCAGCACGTCGTGCGGGATTTCCAGGTAGCCCGGGCCCGGCGCGCCGTTGTACATCTCGCGCACCGCCTGGCTCATCATCTCCGCGCAACGCTCGGTGGTCATCACCGTGGAAGCGAACTTGGTGATCGGCGTCATCATGGGGACGTGGGCGAGGTCCTGCAGCGCGCCCATCTTGTACTGCTTGAGCGGCCCGCCGCCGCCGATCAGCAGCATGGGCGACTCCGCCCGGAAAGCGTTGGCCACGCCCGTCACCGCGTCGGTGGTGCCCGGGCCGGCGGTCACCACCGCGCACCCGAGATTGCCGGTGATCCTGGCGTAGGCGTCGGCCGCGTGGGCGGCCACCTGCTCGTGGCGCACGTCCACGATGCGGATGCCCTCGTCCAGGCAGCCGTTGTAGATGTCGATGATGTGCCCGCCGGAAATGGTGAAGATGTGGTTGATGCCCTCTTGCTTGAGGAACTTGGCCACGATCTGGCCGCCGCTGATGAGCTTAACGTCCTGCCCGCTGGCGACTTGTGTTTCAACGGTTCCCATAACTTCCTCCTGACTGTTCGTTGGGAATTGCGAACCCTGCGCTCGATGAAATACAATTAAAATTTATACAGAAATTTAAGCAGTTGTCGGGCATTCGGCATTGACCGCGGTCAATAATCCAGCTTCTCCGCCCCCTTCTACCGGCTGACGTTCGTCGAACCCGCCGTCCCCCGATGGTCGCTCTGGTCGCCCACCCCGAATACAAGATTTTGCGCCTGCAGCTCCGGCAGAACCTGGTCCTCAAGAACATGTCGCCGGTAGCGTGGGCGGAACTTGAACCTTTGCTGGAGATCGCCGACTACCCGAAGGGGAAGTCCCTGGAAAACCAGGGCGACCTTTCCATGGAGCAGTACTTCATCATCGAAGGCATTCTCAAGCGGGTGGTGACCAACAAGGAAGGGAAGGAGATGATCCTGCGCTTCGCAGCGGAAAGCGACATCGATACGAGCTACGCCGCCTGGCGCCTGAAGACCCCTATCCCGTACTCGATCCGCGCCGTCACCCGGGTGCGCGCCGCCAAGCTTTCCATGGAGCAGTGGGTTCGCTTCATGGATCGTCACCCGAGCGTTAAGGCCGACTTCGAATTCGAGGTGATGAAGCTGATGAGCGAGGTGATGGCCCATACCATCACGCTCCACCTACTGGACGCCCCTGGCCGGGTGCATCGCTTCATGCGTAAGCACCCCGAGCTGACGGAGCGGCTTCCCAAGAAAGAGCTAGCGTCCTACCTCAATCTGTCGCCGGAAACCCTAAGCCGGCTCAAGCACAAGGGCAAGATCGTGATCTAAAACCCCGGGTCCCGGGCTCAATCGTATTTCTCGGACGTGAAAATACGCGCCCGGCTCATGACCTTGAGCTGGTTTTCGACCGCCGTCACGCCCGGCACGGCGCGCGCCGTCTTCTCCGCCGCGCCGCGCTCGCTGTCGTGCAACACGATGCCGAGCAGCTTCACACGGCCGTTGTCGGCCTCGATGGTGATGTTGATGTCGTCGGTGTCGGGATCACTCTTGAGCGCCGCCCGCACCCGCGCCTCCAGCGCTAGGTTCTGCAGCTTGGTCCGCGATTCCGGAGTTTCCTGAAACTCCGGGCGCTGCAAGAGCAGCTTGATCTCCTCCACGCAAGTCTCCACCGATAGCCGTTCGGTGTTGAGCACCAGGTCGTAGATCAAGGGATCGCCCCAAGTGACGCCGAAGCGCTGCTGCATGTTGGCGATGTGGGCAGCGTCGCTGCGCCGCAGCTCCTGGCGCACCAGTTCCTCGTCGTCGGTCTCGAGCCGCTCCATCATCCACTTCACCCGCACTTCCATGGGAGCACACACCCGGACACAGGGGATGTGGGGCACCTGCCTGAGCAGGTAGGTGGCGCCCCATCCGCGGATGACCACGTTTCCCTTCAGGGCGAGCTCGAATACCTCCTCGGCGGTGTATATGGCCAGGCTTTTCTTGTCGGTGGCCATGCCCTCGATGAGGCCGGCCTTGCCTTCCATGATGCGGCGGATAAGACTCTTTCTAGCCCGCATCTTCTCGGCCACGTGGTCCACCACCTCGTGCCGGACCAGCGCCAGGCCTAGTTGCTGTGCCAGCAAGGCGGCCACATCCTTGCCCTTGGAGCCCATCTCCTGGTTCATCGCGATGACTGGCATCGTTTCAACCCTCCAACCCGCGTTCAGGACCCGGTCGCCCGAGAACGGCTAGCTTCCTCTATGGTAACGGCTGCCCCGCCCACTGTCATCCCGGCTCATTCCACCGGCCGCTGTTCCTGGAGGGTGTCGATCCGGCCGGAGCGGATTCTCTTGAGCCCTTTGGAGATGAGCGGCCAGAAGAGCATGACGAGGGCCAGGGTGGTAATGCTGCCCACCAGCCAGTTCGACCAAAGCACCGTCAGATCCCCCTGAGCTACCAGCATGGACTGCCGGAAGGAGTCCTCGGCGCGATCCCCCAAGACGATGGCCAGGACCAGGGGCGCCAGCGGGTACTCCAGCTTCTTGAACACGTACCCGATGAAGCCAAAAGCGATCATGTACCAGATGTCCACCTGGGCATTAGCCACGGTGTAGGCGCCCACCGCGCAGATGACGATGATCACCGGGGCGATCACCGCGAACGGAATGCGCAGGATCGCGGCAAAGAGGGGCACGCAGGTGAGCACCACAATGAGGCCCGCGATGTTGCCCAGGTACATGGCGGCGATCAGACCCCAGACGAAATCCGCCTTTTCCACGAACAGAAGCGGGCCCGGCTGCAGTCCCCAGATGAGGAGCCCTCCCAGCAGCACCGCCGCCGTGGGCGACCCCGGGATGCCGAGGGAAATCATAGGCAGCAGGGCGCTGGTACCCGCTGCATGGGCTGCCGTTTCCGGGGCGACGATGCCCTCGATCTGGCCGGTGCCGAACTTATCCCCGTCCTTGGACATGCGCTTGGCGACCCCGTAGCTCATGAAGGAGGCCGGCGTCGCCCCGCCCGGGGTAATGCCCAGCCAGCAGCCGATTAGGGAGCCGCGGATCGCCGTGATCCAGTACCTGGGCAGCTTGGCCCAGGTCTCCAGCACCACCTTCAAATTGATCTTGCCCTGGGCGGCAGCCCGGAACTCCAGGCCTTCCTCCATGGTGAGCAGGATCTCGCCGATGCCGAACAACCCGATGACCGCCACCAGGAAGTCGAAGCCCTTCAATAGCTCCGTGATGCCGAAGGTGAGGCGCAACTGGCCGGTCACCGTGTCGATTCCCACCGCGGCCAGGGCAAAGCCCAACATCATAGAGGCGATGATCTTGAACGGCGAGCCCTTGCCCATGGCGACGAAGCTGCAGAAAGTGAGCAGGTACACGGAGAAGAATTCGGGCGGACCGAATTCCAGGGCGAAATCCGCCACCAGGGGCGCCAGGAAGGTAATGATGATCACCGCCACGAAGGCGCCGAAGAACGAGGAGGTGAAGGCGGCCGTCAGCGCTTCCCCGGCGCGGCCCTGCTGGGCCAGGGGGTAACCATCGAAGGTGGTCGCCACCGACCACGGCTCGCCGGGGATGTTGAACAAAATCGACGTGATGGCACCACCGAACAAAGCCCCCCAGTAGATGCAGGAAAGCATGATGATGGCGGAAGTGGGATCCATGGAGAAGGTGAGCGGCAGCAGGATAGCGATACCGTTCGCCCCGCCCAGGCCTGGCAGCACGCCGATGATGACGCCCAGCACCACGCCCAGGAGCATAAGCATGAAGTTCTCCGGGCTGAGCACCACCGCGAACCCATGAAACAGTGCAGCGATCTCTTCCACTTCAGTCCCCCCTTGACCCGCGCTTTTGCGCCGCCGTCGTTTTCGTTCAATAGCCGAGCCAGGCCTCCAACGGGCCCTTCGGCAGCGGAATGAGGAATTGCACCTCGAACATCCAGAACATCACCGCTGACACTCCTACGCTCACCAGCAGCGTCGGCAGGATCCGGTACTTGCCGAGCAGGAGCATGAAGCCGCCGATGAAGAGGGTGGAAGACACATAGATGCCGAGGGTGCTGACGCCGACGGCGTAGACGATCGACGGAACCAGCACCTGGAGCACCCGCTTGAACTGGCTCCAGTCCACGAACACCGACCGGTCGCGATTCTTGGAAAAAGTGGATTGATAAAAAGTCACCGCGCTGCAGACGAAAATCAGCAACCCGATGTAGAAAGGAAAGTATCCCGCCTGCGGGCCCACCTCGGGAGACCAGGCGCTCCCCACGCGGTGGGCGTCGTACATGACGAGCGCCCCGATGAACATGAGAATCGCCGCGGTCACGGCGTCCACCACGCAGACCGAGCAACTCTTTTCCGCCTTCGCTTGCGTCCCTTCACCGTGTTCCATGGTCCGTGCTCCAGAATTCAGGCATGAAACTCACCCGCGGCCGCCCCGCGGCGGCCGATTTCCCGCATCGTCGCCTAGCGTTTTGTGGGAATAGTGGCAGGGAGGAGCGGAGGGAGACCTGCCGTTCCGGCTCCGCTCCACGCCCGCCGATTCAAGAGAGGAGGGGCATGCTGCAACCCCGAGCTTGCGCCTTACTTCGCCAGGAAGCCGGCCTTCTGCATCAGGTCCTTATGCCGGGCTTCCGCCTGTTCCACCCACTTGCGGTACTCTTCCCCAGTCATGAAGCTCTGGTTGAAGGCGCCTTTTTCCATGAACTCCTTCCAGTCGGGCGTCTCCCGCACCTTCTTAAACAGCTCGACGTAGTAGTTCACCTGCTCCTGGGTGACCCCGGCCGGCATGAAGATGCCGCGCAGCATCAAGTAGTCGATGTCCAGCCCCTGCTCCTTGCAGGTGGGGATGTCGGCCCAGGCCATGTCGGTGGTCACTTTGTCCTTGTAGGGCATGCGCTGGGTGTCGAACACGCACAGGGGCCGCAGCTTGCCGCTGCGCCAGTGACCCACGGCCTCGATCGGGTTGTTGACGGTGGAGTCCACGTGCTTGCCCACGAGCTGTACGGCCACGTCGCCGCCGCCCTTGAAGGGCACGTAGGTGAACTTCACGCCGGTCGCCTGCTCGATGCCCACCGTGATGATCTGGTCTTCCTGCTTGGAGCCGGTACCCCCCATCTTGCACTTGCCCGGGCCCTCTTTCTTGCAGTGCTCGATGTATTCCTTGGGGGATTTGAACGGTGTCTCGGCGTTCACCCACAGCACGAACTCGTCCAGCGCCAGCATGGCCACGGGGGTGAGGTCCTTCCAGTTGAACGGCACTCCGGTCGCCAGGGGCGTGGTAAACAGGTTGGACAGGGTGATGATGATCTTGTGGGGGTTGCCCTTGTCGCCCTTCACGTCCAGGAACCCCTCGGCGCCCGCGCCGCCCGCCTTGTTGATGACCACCATGGGCTGCTTCATCAATTTGTGCTTGGCCACCACCCCCTGGATGAAGCGCGCCATCTGGTCCGCCCCGCCGCCGGTGCCGGCGGGGATGATGAATTCCACCGGCTTGGTGGGCTCCCAAGCCGCCGTCGCCGCGAGCGGGGACGCCGCCAGGAAACCGAAGAGACCCCCGATCGCTCCGATCTTCGCGGCCCGCCCTACCCTTGACATTGTTGGTTTCATGCGTTTCCTCCTCGTCAAATCACTGGAAAGGATCGAACCCGACCCCGTACGCCTCGGCAGACGGCATCGGGAGCGGTTTTTTTCTATGCCTGCTTTAGGCATAGCTTGCGTAGAGTAGAGGACCACCCTGCCGGTTGCAACCGGTGGCTGACCCCCTTCTTGACCGCAGTCAAGGACTTTCTCTTGCTGCGGCGCAACGAACCCGATCCTCATTTCACCAGCAACACCGGTACGTCCGCCAGGTGGATGACCTTGGTGGCGACCGAGCCCAGCAAGAGGCTGCCGATGGCTCCCAGGCCCCGGGTGCCCATCAGGATCTGGTCGCATCCCCGTTCCCGGGCGAAGCGGGCGATCATCTCGGCCGGGTCTCCCACGAGGATGTGATGTTTGTAGGGCACCTGGGCCCCGTCGAGCTTCGCCCGCGCCGGCTCCAGGGCTTTGAGTCCCTCTTCCTGGTAATAGTCGTTGAGCTGATCCTGGCTGATGAACATGGTCACGTTGCCGGACACGATGGGCGGCTGCACGTTGATCAGATGAATCTCCACGGGCTCCCGGTACCAGCCTGCCTTCTTGATCACGAAATCCACCGCCCGGAGCGAATTCTCCGAGCCATCCACTGGCACCAGTAATTTCGCCATGTCCGCTCTCCCGCTCACCTCGTCTCCGGGGGATCGGCGGGCCGGCTGGCGAGGTCCACGACGGGCTCCGCCGCCGTTTTCATCGCCAGGAGCTTGCCCACCGCGATCACGAGGGCCGCCCCCGCCACCGCGACCATCCACTGGTATCCCGCCATGTTTTGTTCGACCCAATCCTTGATCGCCACGTCCGAAACGGCCATGTCACCCGCGATCCAGCCCAGGAGCGCGCCCCCACCCAGGATGACGATAGGAAAGCGGTCCATGAGTTTCAACACCAGTTGGCTGCCGAAAACGATGATGGGGATGCTCACCACCAGGCCGAAAATTACCAAGGCCATGCTGTCCTTGGAAGCTGCCGCGATGGCGACCACGTTGTCCAGGCTCATGACCGCGTCGGCCACGATGATGGTCTTGATGGCGCCCATCAAACTGGTGCTGGCATCGATCTCATGGCCGCCCTCCTCCCGGTCGGGAAGCACCAGCTTGATGCCGATCCATAGCAGCAGCGCGGCGCCCACCAGCTTGAGGAACGGGATCTTGAGGAGGGTGAGGGCGAAGAAAATCAGAATGACGCGCAAGGCGATGGCGCCGAAAACCCCCCAGAAAATGCCGAGCTTGCGCTGGCGGGGAGGAAGCTTGCGGCACGCCAGGGCGATTACCACGGCGTTATCACCGCCCAGCAGGATATCGATGGCGATGATCTGCAGGACGGCGATCCAGAACTCCGGGCTTCCGAACTCCATTAATCCTCCTCCATACCCGATGGCCGGCCCCGCAGCGTTTTCAGCGTCTTGTCGTTGCAGCGAAGCGCACGAAGGCGATTAGAACAATCCCACCACCTTGCCGTTTTCGTCCAGGTCGATCTTCTCGGCCGAGGGCACCTTGGGCAGCCCCGGCATGGTCATGATGTCGCCGCAGATCATGACCACGAACTCCGCCCCCGC
>NZ_JBQACR010000019.1:37595-54499 GCF_051905455.1 Pelomicrobium sp. G1 | reverse complement strand
GCTCTGAGCGCCTTGTAAAGATCTTCCTTGGGTTTCCCCGCCAGCGCCGGCATGCCGCCCACCGCGCGCCCCTCGGTACCGTGACAGGCGGCGCAGCTCGCCGCCCAACTGCGCGCCTGAAGGTCTTCGGCGGCCAGGCTGCTGGCCCCCCCGAGCCCCAGGCTTGCCGCCACCACCGCAACCATCGCCTTTTTGCTTCCCATGGGCTCCTCGCTTGTCCGTTTGTCCATCTGTTCGTCCGTCGCGGGAAATGCCGGTCCCCGCTCGGGCGCTCAGCGCCCAGAGGCTGCCCCTGCGCCTTCGCCCCCCTGAAGCCGCTTCTTGAGCGCCCGGCCCCAGGCGAGAAACAGGCCCAGCGCCTGCTGGCTTTGCGCCTCCTTGAGCAGCCGCCACAGCCCGCTTAAGCCCCCCGCCGCCGGCGCTTTCTCCGCCGCCTGGACCGCCTGCTCCAGGCTCGCCAGCAGCGCCTCCACCGTCTCCAGCCGCGCCAGCACCCGGGGCAGCGCCTGGGCGATGCGCTCCAGCGCCCCTTGCGCTTCCAGCCGCTCGAGCATCGCCACCAGGCGATCAAGCCCGCCACGGCTCAACCGATCCACAAGCCCCAGGCCCGCGCCCGCCGCCTCCGCCAGCCGCGCCACCATGTCGTCGGTGACCGCGTCTCGGGCCGCCCCCGTCAAGTGCTCCCACTCGCAGAGCGCACCCCCTTGCCCTTGCGCTTCCATGCCTCGCCTCCGCTTAAAGCAGGCCCCGCGCCGAGAGCCAGTAGAGCTTGTTGTAGGCCACCTTGAACCAGTGCACCGCGCGGGTGGGCGGCTGCGGCTGGGGCGGCTGGGTGTAGTTGAACATGGCATAGGTGGCGCGGTCCTTGCCCGCTTCGATGAAGCAGAACACCTTGCCGTCGTAGTCGCGCACCGGCACGCCGAACCGCACCAGCGCCGCCAGGTTCTCGCCCAATACCTCGGCCTCGAAGTGGGCCGTCGAGCCCGCTTTGCTGATGGGAAGATTGGTGGTGTCGCCGAGGACGAAGACGTTGTCGCGCCCCTCCATGTTGAGCCGATACCGGTCGGTGGGAATCCAGCCCCCCGCCCCCAAGCCGTTTTTCTCGATCACTTCCATCCCCCGATGGGCCGGGATGGTGATCAGCAGGTCGTAGCTCACCTCGGCGCCTTCTTCGCTGTAGACAAGGCGCTTGTCTCCATCGACCGCCTTCAGGTTGAACAGGGTCTCGTAGGTGATGCCCAGACGGTCGAACTCGGGCGCCGCCCACCGGGCCACGTTCTCGAGCGTGTGGATGCGCCCGAGGGGATAGGTGTAGTGGATCTGGACCTTGTCCCGAATGCCCCGCTCCTGAAAGTAGTCGTGCAGCATGAAGGTGATCTCCAGCGGCGCCATAGGACACTTGTGGGGCACGCCCATGGCGATCACCACCTTGCCACCCTTGAAGCCCTGCAGCGCCTTGAACATCTTCACCGCCGAGGCTTCGGTATAGAAGCAGTGGGCGTTTTCGGCCAGCCCCGGCGTCAGCTACGGCGCCATACGGGAGCCGGTGGCAATTACCAGGATGTCGTAGTCGTAGACCGCCCCGCTCTGGGTCTTGACCTGGTTCTTGTCCAGCCAAAACTCGGTCACCGGATCGACTTGAAACTCGATCCCCGGCTCGAGCAGGCTCGCTTGCTCGCGGTAGAGCTCCTCCGGCGTCATGCGCCCCAGCGCCACATAGAGCAGCCCCGGCTGATACATGTGGCGCTCGGAGGCCGAGAGCATGATCAGGCGCACCGCGCCCGCTTTGAGCTCCGGCCGCAGCCGCCGCGCTAAGTTGTTGCCGAGAATGGTGCCGCCCATCCCGCCGCCGACAATCAAGATCTTCATCGCTGCCCCTCGGGTTGCTGTGAATCCGCTATTTGGCCTTGCGCACCGTGATGTGCCAGACGCCGTCCTCCTCTCGGCTGCCGAGCAACTCGTGCCCCACCTTGCGCACCCACTGCGGGATGTCGTGGGCCGAACCCCGGTCGGTGGAGAGCACTTCCAGCTCGTCGCCCACTTCAACGAGCTTGAGCTGCGCAATCAACTCCATCAGGGGCCCTGGACAGAAACTGCCGCGGGCATCCACGATCTTTTTGACCATCACCCCCCACCTCAGAACGACCAGACCTGGGCATCCTGACAATCCTCTAAAAACTTCGTCAGCCCCAAGGGCTCGGCCAGATAAGGCTCCAAGTCCTCGCGCTGCAAACCCAGCACGTCCATCGCCATCGAACAGGGATAGAGCTTGGCCTGCCCCAGCTCCACCGCCTGTTGAAACAGCTGCTTGAAAGGCGGCGCCCGCCTCTCTTCCAGCCGCACACCCGCCTCGCCCTCGGCCAGCGCCAGGGGCTCAACCCCTCGGCGAAAATAGGGCAAAGCATTCATCGATAAGAACACCGCCACTTCGTGGCCGCTCACCGCCCCCACCGAGGCCACCATCGCCGCCATCTGCAACCGCTCCCGCATCCCCGAAACCACCACAACACCGATCTTGGCCATGAAACGAAGCCTCAACGTGAATTCATAAAGGCCCTCAGCGTAAGGGAAGCATCGCTTCGCGCTCGCAGCCGCCTTTTGCCAGCGCACCCTTGCGGTTGCGATAAAGCTTGGCATCAATGCCATAAGCCTTGAGCTTAAAATGCACCGCCCTGGGCGTGATGCCCATCTCCCGCGCCACAGCCGTCACATTCCCTCCATAACGCGCAAGCGCCTCACGAATGACCTTGTCTTCAATCTGCATGGCGGCCTGTCTCTTGATCATCCGTAGCCCAAAGCGTTCCGGCTCGGTGCGAAGCGCGCAAGCCTGGGAATCAAATAGGATCTCCTCAATGACCGCCCCCTCGGCGAACAGGAAGGAGCGCTCCAGGACGTTCTCTAGCTCCCGTACATTCCCCGGCCAATCGTAGGTCATAATCTGGATCCAAGCTCGCTCGCTCAGCGTTTTCGCCGCGGTCCCATATTTCTCAGATAGCTGGCTGAGCATGTGGTGGGTAAGCGCCGAAATGTCTTCCTTCCTCTCGCGCAGCGGGGGAATGTAGATGGGAACCACGTTCAGCCGATAAAAGAGGTCGCGCCGGAATTGTCCAGCGGCGACCATTTCTTCGATGCTGCGGTTCGAGGCGGCGACCACTCGCACGTCCGCGCGCAGCGTGTGCTTCCCCCCGACCCGCTCGTAGGTACCATCCTGGAGAACGCGCAGCAGGCGCGTCTGGGCAGACAGCGGCAGCGAATTGATTTCGTCCAAAAACAGCGTGCCCCTTTCCGCGCGCTCGAAGAAGCCGTGGTGGACTTGATAGGCGCCCGTGAAAGCCCCTTTCTCGTGACCAAAGAGTTGGCTCTCGATCAAGCTCTCCGGAATCGCACCGCAGTTGACGGCCACAAGTTCACGATTTCTGCGCCCGCTCAGCGCGTGGATGGCGCGCGCGATGACCTCCTTGCCGACGCCGGTTTCACCCAGGATCAAAACCGTCGCTGTCGTGGGCGCAACCCGTTCCACAGCCTCCAACGCTCTGCGCATGGCCGCCGACTCGGCAACGATACTGGGTCGCCCTGCACGCCCTGGGCTTCCGTCAGGGACAGCGCACCAGAACTGGCGGAATTTCTCCTGAACCCGCATGGTGACTTCAGACGAAAGGGACGTGGAGACAATGAGATCGCCGGCCCGGTGGTATTCGTCTCCCTCCTTTCCTTTAGCCTTCTCCGGATCAAGATAAATGAGGACCTCGCACATGTCGGCACCCGTAGCGATGCGCTTTTTGAGTTCCACCTTTGCATAACCCATGTTGCGAGCGGCGATTCCGCCGAAAACGCTGGAAGTCATGCGGCATAGTTCGGGAGCCTCCTTCACCGCGTCCCCGAATGGGCAGCGCGTATTCACGACCCGCACCACACCCGCTTGGCTAGAAGCGCGGGAAAAATTTCCACCGATCTGGTTTTTAATGGACACGATCACGTCGGCGTACTGATCTGCAGTCAGCGGCCCATCTCCAATGCCTTTATGCTCACGGCATGCTTTTTCAAAACAAATACTCGCCCCCAAACCCAAGTGCTCGATGTAACTCGATTTTCTTCCACACTGGCTGCACCCGAGCTGATTGGCCACCTTTAGGCTCTGGACCACGAAGCTTTGCAGGAAAGAGATCGCGCTCAACTTCGAATGTGACTGGCTCGTCATGGCCTCCTCCTTGCGCGTAGCGCTAAGCGATTATTTTTTCAACTATAGTGCAATCATCGTACCAAGACGAAGCCAGTAATTTTATTGTTAAATCAATTAGATGCGCCTAAGGAGTAGGCGTTTAAGAAAAATATCTTCCCGACTGGAAACGCGTATCAGAAAAAACGCATTGAATCAGTTTGGTGTACATACGAACTTGCGCTTCGCGCTAAGAAGTACAATTTCTCGAGTACAACACCCGTTAGTGGGCGTAAGCCGCGTCTACCCTTTCGGTTGTCAGCTTGAGCTGAAGCCAGAAGGAATTTTCCGCCCCCTGGAGTCCCGTCGGCCAATCCCGGTTGTACTGCACTCGGAGGCCTACGTACCGGCCCAAGAATCGGGTCAGACTTGCCGTTGCCCGCATACGCCGGCTCCGTTCTGGGTCAGGCGTTTTGCCGTTGCGACCGTCGGCGTACTCCAGGCGCATGCCGGCTGCCAGCGTCCGCTCCAAGCGCCAAACGCCTTGCACAACCAGCCCCCAGTCCCTGAGCGTCTCCCGATCAGCATTCCCTGGGTCGCCAGCTTCATAGCGGCGCCCGAGTGCTTCCAGCCTAAAGCTGGTCAAGCCCCCCAAGGGGCCAGGGCCCGGGGTTCGTCGCAGTTCAACATCCGCCTCGATGATCGAAGTGGTCGTCGTCATTCCACTCGCGTTGGGGCCCCATAATGCGGTGAGCCCCGATACGACCCTCGATCCTTCGGAGAGGGTCCCTTCTGTCTCTCCACGCACCCAATGCAGCCGCTCGCGCAGTCCTCTGGAACGGCGGGCGATCAGACCGTGCCCCCCCACTTCTTCGCCCGGTTCAAACAAAAAACTGCTCGCCGTCTCGCCCCGAGCGCTCTGCACGCCGTAGAAAAGCCTGTATGTCCCAGAGAAGGGCCATAGAATCCTGATACCCCCGTTGCTAAGCTGCTCGGGGCCGAAGAGACGGGTATGGATGACGGGTTTGTCGACGAAATGTGAATCCTCGAAATGCTCTGGATTGAAGCGCCCCACTTCAGCAAAGAAGCGGCCGAGCTTGAGCTGCGGATGATCGCGCCCGTCACCCAGGATTAGATACGCCTCTTCCAGCTCCGCCGTGATCCCATCGCCGGGAGACGCACGCAGCATGGCGCTGGCCTCCACTGCGGCGTTTCGGATAAAGGCGACCCTGGGATGCAGGGTAAACAAATGCAGCGGGCGGGCATTGCGGTTCGCCTCGTGCGCACCCCCCTGCAAAATAGCGAGCGTTGCGTCCTCCGCGGTGCTTACGCCAATCATACCGACATAGGTGAGACTGAGTTCGGCTCCTGGTACGCCAGGCAACTGATCGCCGCTTTCCTGTTGCGCTTTGCCAAGCGGCTCACGGTGGCTAGTCGCCCCGGCAAGAGTAACGGCGTCCCCTCCAAGTTGGGCAATACGGCTACCCTGACCCGCCCCCTGTCTCTCGACCAATTCCATTGCGGCCGCAGGCTTTGGCTCGCTCATCGCCAGGCAAAGCAAGGCGAGAAGCGTGGCGAAGCGAAGACAAGTACGGCACCGGCACTCTGACGTCGACAGCCCGCTTAGCCTTTTGCACGGCAGGCGTCCCCTCTCTGGCCGCCGACAACCTAAGCGACGACAACATTGGGGCCTCAAGTATGAACACCTCACCAAGGCTAGCTCCTTCGCTGCGGGACATCTAAAAGCGGTAGCCGATGGCGGCGCTGATCACTGTGGGATCCAAACCAATAGTCTCTACCTTGGAGCCCCCTTTGAAGACCACGTCGGTGTCGATGTAGAACTTCTTGAAATCCAAATTTAGGAAGTACTGTTTGCCCAAGGCATAGTCGAAGCCCGCTTGCAGGACCGGCCCGGTGCTGGACTTGAAGTCCTCCAGCAGGGAGAACACCGGACCGCCTTGCCGGAAAAATACGGTGCGATTGACACCTACGCCCACGTAGGGCCTGAAGGCGCTCCCGGGCAGAAAACGGTACTGGACCACCACGTGAAACGGGGCAAGGCTGACCTTGCCGAGGTTCCCCAGGCCCGGCGCTGAAAACTCATGCCGCGTAATGCCGAGTGCCGTGTTCAGCGCGATGCTTTCGTTCAAATGGTACGTCAGGCCGACTACCGGATTAGTCTCGGTGCTGGCGTCGGCGCCGATCACTGGAGAGTCGATCTGAGGCGAGACATGCATCAGACCGACCGCCACATCGAGACCCAAGCCGCGGCTTGTTTCCCTAGGCTGCGGTTCGGCCTGGGCTACAGAATAAAAAAACAAGGCGCCGAGGAAGACCGTTGTGCACAATAGCCGCGTCATCTCTTTCTCCTTCCTCTCTCTTCTCGCACTCCCGAAAGGCACGCTCGCAAATGCTGGTCAGCGCACTCTCCCCGCTTGAAGGTCTTGTCACTCTCACACCGCGCCGCAGCCGCCTTCGCCGCAGTTCAAACAGACGCGACAGAATCGCGCGTTAGCGACATGCGAGACGATCATTACCGCTCCGCCTGCTACCGTGAGCACTGTCTCGAGCGCTTCACTCACTAGCTGCTCCGGCAGCAATACAGCAGTCAAGAGCATGCCCACGCCCAGCACGCAGCCGATCCACACGCCTCGTTTCCGATGCCTTTTGTAACCGGACACGAAGGCAAGAATGCCCATCAGGAAAACGAGCAACACCAGTACCCTGTGAGTTGCGATCTCCGCCAAGGCCAAAGTGGGCAATACCACTGCGATCACCGGCAGCGCTAAGCAATGGGTAATGCACAGCAAGGAGGCCGTGACACCCAAGGAGTCCCAACGAGACGCTCTTATCAAAAAGACCGCGGAACCTCTCATACTCCTCCCTCACAAGCCATGGCAGCGCTTTGCGCAATTACAGTCCGCGTCCCGGCGCCCTGTCCTAGGGGCAGCAGCGGCATCCCTTTCCGCACTCGGGTAGGGACCTCATCGCCAATTCCCTTCCGACGGCCGAGGAGTCGTGGATCGCCGGCGCGGAAAGAATCACTTTTTGCGTCGCACCGCCGCAGGCGGGACAAACTGGACCAGGAGCGCGTATCCGCTGTTGAACTTCGAAGACGGCATTGCAGGCGAGGCAGCGATAATCGTACGTGGGCATGGAATCGCTTCCCTCCTCTGTTGAAGACTCCCGAAAGAGGGAGAGCGCTTGCGTCCATGCCCCGAACTTGGTCGGTCGCTCCCGCGCTCTCCCTCCTTGTCGCCTATGACCAGCGCGGAGGCTGTTTACCCTTCACCTTCATGGAGGCAGCCGTCGCCTGGGTGACCGCTCTGGTCGCCGCGTTCGGATCTGGCTTGCGCAGCCTGCGGAACTCCGTTTCCCAAATCCAGCCACTGATCACCACATCTTTCGGTATGAGTGGATGGTTGCGCAAAAGCTCGACGCACTTAATACAGGTCAAGTCCACGTCATCCATCATTCCGATCCACTTTGCGAACGCGCCCTTCTCGAGCTTGAGTTCGGGCAAAGAGGGATCGATCGGCACGTTGTCCACGTCAATTCCTTTGTCACGCAATGCCTTTTCAAGATCAGCCGCATTTGCTGAAAGCATCCCGCAGCCGGTGTGCTGCAGCACCACGATTTCCCGCGTGCCAAAAAAGTTGATTGTCAGCATTGCCGAACGAATGGCATCGTCGGTGACAATGCCCCCAGCGTTGCGGAACAAATGGGCATCGCCACCGCCGACCGGCGTGTCGCACCGGATGCCAAGCGCTTCATCCACCGGCAAGCGTTCGTCCATGCATGCCAAGACCCACAGCCGGCGGTTATTTGGACCTTCGGCACCAAATTGACGCCGAGTTTCCCACCGCTCCCGCTGAGCCACCCAGTCTTCCAACTGACCTTTCAAGTAGGTGAACGCCATTGACTCCTCCTGGTAGTTAAACAATCAAACCTTTGCGGCTCGAGCGCAGCCCTTTTCCGCAATATTCATGCCGCTGAGGAAGACCACAAAAATACAAAGGCTTGTCTCCTCATGGCGCAACAACAGCGAGAAAAACCAGAACGGTGGCAGCCACAGCCGAGCCTTGCCTGTTTAGCTGCACCTTGATGATTTGATAGAAGTTTGCTTCCCGGCGAAGGGAAATTTCAGCAAAGAAGCCCGAGTTCTCAACTCAGAGCATCCTGAAGCGTAGTCCTTCAAGAGGCGCAGTCACAGGTGGGGTCAACACATCCCCACAGCCTGCACTGGGTGCGGATTTCCCGGCGGGAGGCGTTCAGGGAAACGGGTGAAACCGGCGACCAGGACTCAACCGAGGATGACGCAGGCCTAAACGACGGAGACGTTCACCGCACTCACCAACACCGCCGCGCCGTCAATGTCCTTGGCCCGTTTGGCGAGGGAGCGATTTTGCTGCGACACCCGGTCCACCGCCGCTTCCACCGAGGAGTTGAGCAGCTCCACGATCAGCACCAGGAAGACGCTCGCCACCATGAGGGCCTTGCCAGTGCCCGAAGCGGGCAGGAACAGGGCCAGGGGGATGAGCACCGCGGCGATCCATACTTCCAGGCGGAAGGCCCCTTCCCAGCGGTAGGCGGCCTTCAGCCCATCCAGGGAGTGGAACAGGGCGTCCCACACGTGCTTGAGTCCCGCCTCCCCTTTGCGCGGATGCTCGGGCGGGGTTATTTCCACCGCAGGTCCAGCACGCGCGCGGCGCGCGTCTCGTCGAGCCGCTTCACGGGAAGGGTGTGGGGCGCGGTCTTGACCCGCTCGGGGTCTTCGCGCGCTTCCCGCGCCACCTGGACCATCGCCTCCACGAACGCATCCAGGGTCTGCTTGGACTCGGTCTCACTGGGCTCGATGAGCAGGCATTCGGGGACAAGTAGAGGGAAATAGGTGGTGGGCGCGTGAAAGCCGTAGTCGAGCAGCCGCTTGGCGAAATCCATGGCGCTCACCCCGGTCTCCTGCTTCAAGCGCTTGAGCGTGACCACGAACTCGTGGCCCGCGCGCCGGCTGGGATACGCCAACTCGAACCCTGCCTGCCTGAGCCGCACCATGAGGTAATTGGCGTTGAGGGCGGCGAAGGCGGACACCCGGCGCATGCCTTCCGCGCCCAACATGCGGGCATAGACGTAAGCCCGAAGAAGCACGCCCGCGTTGCCCAGGTGGGCGGACAGGCGCCCGATGGTCTGGGGCCGGTCGCGCTCGGTCAAAAGCCGAAGCCCTCCGCCTTCCTCCGTTACGATGGGCACGGGCAGAAACGGCAGGAGCTTCTCGCTCACTCCCACCGGCCCCGCGCCCGGGCCACCTCCGCCATGGGGTGTCGCAAAAGTCTTGTGGAGGTTCACGTGGACCACGTCGAAGCCCATGTCGCCAGGACGCACGCGTCCCAGGATGGCGTTCAGGTTGGCGCCATCGTAGTACAGCAGCCCCCCGGCCTCGTGCACCAGGCGCTGAATGTTCAGGATGCGGCGCTCGAACACACCGAGCGTCGAGGGGTTGGTGAGCATGAGTCCCGCCGTCTTCGGTCCCACCGCGGCTGCAAGGGCATCCAGATCCACGTCTCCATCGCGCGTGGTGGGCACTTCCCGCACCGTGTAGCCGCACATGCTGGCGGTGGCCGGGTTGGTGCCGTGGGCCGCGTCGGGAACGATGATTTCGGTGCGCTCTCCATCGCCCCGGGCCTCGTGGTAGGCGCGGATCATCGCGACACCGGCAAACTCGCCCTGGGCCCCTGCCATCGGCGCCAGGCTCACGCCGGCCATGCCGGTCACCGCCTTCAGGATTTCCTGGAGCTCGTAGAGACAACGGAGAAAGCCTTGACCCGTGCGTTCAGGTGCCCGCGGATGGCGCGCCAGGAATTGGGGCAACATCGCAAGAGCCCCGGCCGCCCGCGGGTTGTATTTCATGGTGCAGGAGCCCAGCGGATAGAAGTGGGTGTCGATGGAGAAATTCCGTTGCGATAGCCGCGTGTAATGGCGCACCACGTCCAGCTCCGATACCTCGGGCAGGGCGATGGCGGAGCACCGACGCAGTGCGGCTGGGATGTCTTCCGGCTCCACCCACTCGGGGGCCAACGCCGTGTTCAGGCGACCGGGCTGCGACAGCTCGAAAATCAGCATGCGATCATCGGGAAAAACGCTCACTTCAGCGCCGCCAGCGCCGCCTCGTAGTTGGGCTCGTTCTTGATCTCGGACACGAGTTCGGCATGCTTCACCACGTCGTTCTCGTCCAGCACCAACACCGCCCGGGCGCATAAGCCCGCCAGAGGCCCGCTCGCGATTTCTACGCCGTAGTTTTTCTTGAACTCGGACCCGCGCAGCGTGGAGAGGGTAATGACGTTGCTCAAGCCCTCAGCGCCGCAGAAGCGCGCCTGGGCGAACGGCAGATCCGCCGAGATCACCAGCACCACGGTGTTGGGCAGGCTGGAAGCCTTTTCGTTGAAGACGCGGGTGGACTTGGCGCAGGTGGGCGTGTCCAGGCTCGGCACGATGGAGAGCACCTTGCGCTTGCCGGCGAAGTCCTTGAGGGACACGTCTTTCAGGTCCTTGCCCACGAGGGTGAAGGCGGGCGCCTTGGTGCCGACGGTGGGAAAGTTGCCATTGAGGGTGATGGGATTGCCTGCGAAAGTGACCATCATGTTCTCCTTGGGGGTTACGTTTTCATCGCACAAGGCGGAAGCTTGATGCGCTTGCCGAGAATGCGTTCCAGGTGCTCGGCCAAGCGCTTCAAATCGTCCTCCTCTTTGGTCTCGGTGGTGCAGATGAGTAGCCCGTGCCCGAGTTCGGGGTAGTCAGGGGCCAGCTCGACACCACCCAGGATGCCCTGGGCCTCCAGCGCCCGCAGCACCTCGGTGGTCGGGGCCGCCACGCGAAAGGCCATCTCGTGGAACACGGGCCCGTCGAATAGCCGCTCCACGCCCGGCACCGCCTCCAGCAGCCGTGCCAGCCGGCGCGCGTTGGCGTGGCAGCGACCGGCCACGCGGCGCAACCCTTCGGGCCCCAGCAGGGCCATGTACACGGTGGCCGCCGCCACCGCCAGGCCCTGGTTGGTGCAGATGTTGGAGGTAGCCTTGGCGCGGCGGATATGCTGCTCCCGCGCCTGGAGGGTCAGTGCGAAACCGCGGCGCCCGTCCCGATCCACGGTGGCGCCGGCGAGTCGCCCGGGGAGTTGGCGCACCAGGGCCTGGCGGCAGGTCATGAAGCCGAAATAGGGACCGCCACCGGAAAGCGGTAGGCCCAGGGGCTGCCCGTCCCCTACGGTGATGTCGGCGCCTTCCCCTTCCCATTCCCCCGGCGGCTTCAGGAGCGCCGCCGTCATCGGGTTCACGAGCCCGATGGCCAGCAGTCCCCGGGAGCGGGCGAAGCGGCACAGGGCGTCGGCATCCTCCAGCACCCCGAAGTAGTTGGGCTGGGGGATCACCAGCGCGGCGCAGCCCGCCGTGTCGATGGCTTCCAAGGCCTGCAAGTCGGTACGGCCGCTGCCCGGATCGAACGGCACCTCGATGAGCTCGATGCCCTGGGGCTGGGTGAGAGTGCGGGCGACGGCCCGGTAAGCGGGGTGAACCGCGCGGGGAACCAGGACCCGGCGCCTGGTCTCTGCCCCACCGCCGTGGCAGCGCACCGCCATCAGCACCGCTTCGCCCAGGGCGGAAGCGCCGTCGTAGAGGCCGGCGTTGGCCACCTCCATGGCCGTCAGGGCGCAGATCATGGACTGGTACTCGTACATGAGCTGCAGCGTTCCCTGGCTCGCCTCCGCCTGATAAGGGGTATAGGCGGAATAGAGCTCTCCGCGGATGACGATCTGCCACACGGCGGCGGGAACGAAATGCTCGTAGGCACCGGCGCCGCAGAAGTTGAGATAACGACCGTCCGCTTCGGCGCGCTCCAGCATCAGCCGGGTAACCTGGGCCTCTCCAAGGGCCGGCGGCAGCTCTGCGAAGGCGTCGAGCTTGAGGCCCGCGGGGATCTCGTCGAACAGGTCGTCGAGGGCCTCGATGCCGATGGCTTCGAGCATTTCGGCCACGTCCCGCTCGGTGTGAGGAATGAAAGGCATCGTGGAACCTAAGGGGTAAAACCGGGACCTCACGGCCGCGCCGGCGGCGCGCCCAGGTTGCGCTCCTTCACCGGGTCAGCCCTCGTCGGCATCCACCATGGATTGATACTGGGCGGCGCTCAAGAGGCGCTTCAAGTCCTCGGCGTTCTCGGGCTTGAGCTTGAAGATCCAGGCCCCGTAGGGGTCCTGGTTCAACTGCTCGGGGTGCGCCTCAAGCAACTCATTCACCGCCACCACGGTGCCGCCCACGGGCGCATAGACGTCGGCGGCGGCCTTCACCGATTCCACCACCGCGCATTCCGTGCCCGCCTTGTACGCTCTCCCCACCTCGGGCAGCTCCACGTACACCATGTCGCCGAGCTGCTCCTGGGCGTGATGGGTGATGCCCACGGTCACCAGGCCGTCATCGTCCAGGCGTGCCCATTCGTGGGTCTTGCTATAGCGCAGATGGTGGGGTGCGGTCATGGGTTGTTCCTTATGCTTTTCGCGGAATCGCCGCCCGATAACGCGGGAACGCACGGCTTGCCTTCGCGCACGAACGGCGGTTGCACGCACTTGGCTTGCGCCATTTTATCGCGAATCGCAACGCTCACGGACGCGCCCGGCGCGACGCCCAGGGGCACGCGCGCCAGCGCGATGGAGCGGCCCAGGGTCGGCGCGAAACCGCCGCTGGTGACGAGACCCTCGCCAGCGGCCGATTCCACCCGCTGGCCGTGGCGCAGGACCCCTTTGTCCTCCAGTACCAGCCCCAACCGCTGCCAGCGGGGACGCGCGCTCGCCAGTGCCGCGCGCCCCACGAAGTCCCGCGTTCCGTTCAGGTCCACGGCCCAGCCCAGCCCGCACTCGAAGGGGGTCACGTCCTCGTCCATGTCCTGACCGTACAGGTTGAACCCGGCTTCTAGCCGCAGGGTGTCCCGGGCGCCCAGCCCGCAGGGGGCGACGCCCGCGTCCAGGAGCCGCCGCCACACGCCTTCGGCCCGCTCGGCGGGGAGCATCAGCTCGCAGCCGTCCTCGCCGGTGTAGCCCGTGCGCGCGACGAAGGCGCCGTCCGCCTCCGCCGCCTGGAACCGGGCGAGGCCCTGCAGGAGGGCGGCGGCCGCTGGGAGCGCCTCCGCCGCGCGACGGCGAGCGTTCGGCCCCTGCACCGCCAGGATGGCCAGATCCCGGCGCGGCGTCATCGTCACCGAAAGTCCCGCGCCATGGCGCCGGATCCAGGCGAGATCCTTCTCCGCCGGGCCGGCGTTCACTACTACCCGGAAGGCGGCGGGGCCCCGCTGGTAGGCGATCACATCGTCCACGATGCCCCCGTCTTCGTTGAGCATCAAGGCGTAGAGGGCCGCGCCGGGGCGGGCGAGCCGGCCCACGTCCTTCGAGAGCAGCCGGCGGAGCAGCGCTTCGGCGCCCGCACCCTCCAGGTCGATCGCCAGCATGTGGGACACGTCGAAGACCCCGGCGTCCCGGCGCACCCGATGGTGTTCCTCGATCTGGGAGCCGTAATGGAGCGGCATTTCCCAGCCGCTGAAATCCACCAGCCGGGCGCCCTGCCGACGATGGAGGTGAGTAAGGGGGGTCGTTTTGAGCGCCATCAAGGATAGAACGTGTACAGGCGGTAGCCGTTCGGGCGCAGGTCGCCCGTCTCCAGGGGGAGTCTGATGTCGGTCACCGCGTTCGGTCCTATTCCCTGGGCCTCGACGCTCCGTTCCCCCAGGTAGTCCCGGGGCAGCAGCACCCGCCGTGCCAGGGGCCGGCCCTCCCCGTCGGTGAGGGTGAGCTCGATGGCGGGATAGGCCTGGCGGAACGGCGCTCGATTGCGCAGCGCCAGCATCAGGGTCAGGCGCTCGGGCCGTGCCGAGTCCGCCTGCAAGTCGGAGGCCTCGATATGGATGAATTGGGCCTTTTGCGGGAGAGGAATCTGGCAGCCCAGAAACGCGCAGGCTTGCTCCAGGGGCGGGCGAGCGCCGGGATAGAGGGTCGCCAGCTCGACGCGGAAAAGGTATGCGAGCTGGCCCACCAGGAGGAGGAACAACGCCCCGGCGCCGGCGGCCCAAGAGAGAGACCGGCGACGGAGCACCCCCGGCGGCTCTTCCGGCCACCAGCCGGTCTCCCCCGCGACTGCCTCGTTCCCCGCGTTCGTCCCTTGCTCCGCCGGGGCTTGCGCTCCGGAAGGCGGCGGCGTTTCCCATTGTCCCTCTTCCGCCGGTGGTATCCCAGTGGGCTCCGGCGTGGGCGGCTCCGCTTCGATGGGGACGGCAGGCACCGGCGGATCGGGCAGGCTGGTGAGGGTATCGAGGGCGTTGAAGACCTGCCGGCAGCGGCCGCAGCGCGCCCGACCCTCCCGCACCTGGAGCTGCTCCGCCGTGATCTTGAAAAGGGTGCCGCACCCCGGGCAGCGGGTCGCCATGGTCATGGGGCGCTTTTCTCCCCTGCGAGCAGCACCCAGTTCTCCTCCGCCACCGCCGCCACGGTGAGGGCCAGGGTCGGCCGGTAAGCCCCTGCCACCGCTTCGACCTGCTCCCCCAGGATGCCTGCCAGGGCGAGACGCCCGCCGGGCTTGAGGGCCTGGACCAGCACGGGGGCGAGCAGCATCAAGGGTCTCGCCAGGATGTTGGCCACCACAAGGTCGGCGCGGAAGTCGGTGGGGAGCTGGGCGGGATCATGGAATTCGGCGGCCACCCGGTTCAGCCGAGCGTTCTCCCGGCTCGCCGCCAGGGCCAGCGGATCGATGTCCACCCCCACGGCCCGGGCGGCCCCCAGCTTTATCGCGGCGATGGTCAGGATCCCGGAGCCGCAGCCGTAATCCAGCACATGTTCGCCACCGCGCACCGTGGCGTCAAGCCAGTGAAGGCACAGGCGCGTGGTCGGGTGGCTTCCGGAGCCGAAGGCGACTCCGGGATCCAGGCGCAGCGGGATGAGGGCGTCGGGAGGAGGCGCCGCCCAGCTCGGCACCACCCAAAGCCTGGGGCTCGCCTGGAACGGGCCGAACTGGGACTGGGTCTCCCGCACCCAGTCCCGCTCCGAAACCGGAGCCATCTCCACGGGGGGGACCGCCCCCAAGGCGGCGAGCCGGGCCGCCTCCTCTGCGATCGCCCGCCCATCGACCCCTTCGGGAAAGAGGGCGGTCACCCGGCAGCGCGGCCAGAGGGGAAAGGGCTCCTCCGGCGTGTCGTCCAGGGCGCTGGTTTCGGGCGCCGCGTCGCCCAGCTCCACCGAGATCGCCCCCAGGGCCTGGAGGGCGTCGGAGAGGGCCTCGGCCTGGGCCGCCTCCACTGCCAGGGAAAGGGCGAGCCAGCCCTTCATGCGGTCTTTTTCTTGGCCGCGCCCGCCAGCTTCTGCTCGAGATAGTGAATGCTCACCCCGCCCTGCAGGAAAGCGGTGTCCATGAGAAGCTCCTGGTGCAGGGGGATGTTGGTCTTGATGCCCTCCACCACCATTTCCGAAAGGGCCGAGCGCATGCGGGCGATGGCCTGCTCGCGGGTATCGCCGAAGGCGATGACCTTGCCGATCAGGGAATCGTAGTGGGGCGGGACGAAATAGCCCTGGTAGACATGGGAGTCCACCCGTACGCCCGGTCCTCCCGGCGGGTGATAGGAGGTGATGCGGCCCGGGCTGGGGCTGAAGGTGAAGGGATCCTCGGCGTTGATGCGGCACTCGAGGGCGTGACCGCGGAAGACGATGTCCCGCTGGCGAAACTTCAGGCGCTCGCCCGCCGCGATCAAGATCTGCTGCTTGACGATGTCCACCCCGGTGATCATCTCGGTCACCGGATGCTCCACCTGGACCCGGGTGTTCATCTCGATGAAGTAGAACTCCCCGTTCTCGTAGAGGAACTCCAGGGTGCCCGCGCTTCGGTAGCCGATGCGCCGGCAGGCCTCCACGCAGCGCTCGGCGATTTTCTCCCGCTGGCGCGGGGTCAGCCCGGGGGCCGGGGCCTCTTCGATGATCTTCTGGTGGCGCCTTTGCATGGAGCAGTCCCGGTCGCCCAAGTGGACCACGTTGCGGTATTCGTCGGCGAGCACCTGGATTTCGATGTGGCGGGGGTTTTCCAGGAACTTCTCCATGTACACCGCCGGGTTGCCGAAGGCCGCCTGGGCCTCCGCCTGGACCGTGGCCACGGCGTTGAGCAGCGCCGCTTCCGTGTGCACCACCCGCATGCCGCGCCCGCCTCCGCCTCCGGCGGCCTTGAGGATCACCGGGTAGCCGATGGATTTGGCGATCCGGCGGATCTCCGCCGGGTTGTCCGGCAGGGGCGAGTCGTAGCCGGGCACCGTGGGCACCCCCGCCTTCTTCATGGCGTTCTTGGCGCTCACCTTGTCGCCCATGAGGCGGATGGTCTCGGGGCGCGGCCCGACGAAGACGAAGCCGCTCTTTTCCACCATCTCGGCGAAGTCGGCGTTTTCCGAGAGAAACCCGTAGCCCGGATGGATCGCCTCGGCGTCGGTCACCTCGGCGGCGCTGATGATGGCGGGGACGTTGAGGTAGCTCTGGGCCGAGGGCGCCGGGCCGATGCACACGGATTCGTCGGCGAGCTTCACGTACTTCGCCTCCGCGTCCGCTTCCGAGTGCACCACCACGGTCCTGATGCCCAGCTCCCGGCAGGCGCGCTGGATGCGCAGGGCGATCTCGCCGCGGTTCGCAATCAGAATTTTTTCAAACATGGCTCACCGCGGCTCGATCTGCGATCTAGTTCCGGCCGCTCGC
>NZ_JBQACR010000019.1:0-37495 GCF_051905455.1 Pelomicrobium sp. G1 | reverse complement strand
TGCGCTCGCTTAACGGGCGCAAAGCGCCCGTTAGCCTCCACAGCCACAAGCCGCTGCGCGGCGTGTGGTCGCCGCGGTTCGCAATCAGAATTTTTTCAAACATGGCTCACCGCGGCTCGATCGGGGGCTCTTCTTGCGGCCACTCCCTCACTCGACCTCGATCACGAACAGGGGCTCGCCGTATTCTACCGGCTGGCCGTTCTCCACCAGGATGGCCTTGACCACGCCGGCCACGTCCGACTCGATCTCGTTCATGAGTTTCATGGCCTCGATGATGCACAGCGTATCGCCCGCCTTAACCGTCTGGCCCAGCTCGACGAAAGGCTTGGACCCGGGGGAGGAAGAGCGGTAGAACGTGCCCACCATGGGGGACTTGATCACGTGGCCTTCGGGGAGCTTGGGGGCGGCGGCCGGTTCGACGGTCGAGTTCTGGGCGGGGGCCGGGGCAGGCGGGGTGGGAGAGGCCGCCGGGACCATGGCCACCGAAGGGGCGGCCGAGACCGCGTTGCGGGTGATCCGTACCTTCTCCTCCCCTTCGGTGATTTCCAGCTCGGCGATGCCGGAGGCCTGCACCAGGTCGATCAGCTTCTTGAGCTTGCGCAGGTCCATGGCAAGACTCCTTGTGGTATCGGAGAAAACGGCTCAGGCCTTGTGAGCCAGGAAATCCAGGGCGTAGAGGAGCGCCAGCTCGTAGCCCTTGGCGCCCAGGCCGGTGATGACCCCCACAGCGCGATCGGAAAAGTAGGAGACCCGCCGGAAGGGTTCGCGGGCATGGAGGTTGGACAGGTGCACCTCGATGAAGGGGATTGCCACGGCGGAAAGGGCGTCCCGCAAGGCCACGCTGGTGTGGGTGAAGGCCGCCGGATTGACGAGGATGAAACCGGTGTGGTCGTCCCGGGCCTTGTGTACCCGCTCCACCAGGTCGGATTCCGAGTTGCTCTGGAAGCACACCACCGGCACCCCATGGGCCTCGCCCAACTTCATCAAACGCTCGTTAATTTCGCCCAACGTGACGAGCCCATAGACCTCGGGCTCCCGCACGCCGAGGAGATTCAGGTTGGGCCCATGGAGGACCAGGACTTGGGAAGATTTCACTCGAAGGGGGCTCCTGGCTCGAAAGATCGGCGAATTTTGCCGCAATTCGCGGCAACATGTCCAGGAACGACCTGGAAGGGGCCGGCTGGAGGGCTAGAGGAGTTGGAGGAGCAAGGAGACCAGCTCGTCCCGGGAGAGCCTGCCCAGGTGAACTTTGGCGGCTTGGCCGTTCCGGTCCAGGATCACCGTGAAGGGCAGCGCCTGGAGCCGGTTGCCTGCCCTCTGGGCCAACTCCATGGCCTCCAGGCTGCCGATCAGGATGGGATAGTTGATGCCCAGCTCCCGGCTGAAGGCCGCCACCGGCTCCTTGCGGTCCACCGCGATGCCCACGAAGGTTACTCCCCGCTCCCGGAACTCCTCCTGCACCTCGACGAACTCCGGGATCTCTTCCCGGCAGGGGGTACACCAGGTGGCCCAAAAGTTGACCACCAGCACCTGGCCCCGGAACCGGGTGAGGCCCACCCGCTCCCCGGCCAGGTCTTCGAAGCTCGCTTCGAGCAGCGCCTTACCTGCCTCTGCTGCGTCCTCAGTTGGCGCCGCGAGGTGGAAACGCAGGCCGGCCCCCGCCGTGAGGGCCACGGCCGCCACCGCGGCCGCGATCAGGATCCGGCGGGCACGGCTCATGGCATTGCCCTCTCCAAGGTGGCGAGAAAGTCATCGGCGTTCTGGAAACCCACGACCCGCACCCCGGCCACTTCCCGACCCTGCCGGTCGAAAAAGAGGATGGCGGGCGGGCCGAAGAGGTTGAAGCGCTTGAGCAGGGCTGCGTCCTCAAGGGTGTTGCGGGTCACGTCCGCCTGGAGCAGCACCGCGTCCCGGAGCTTGGCTTGCACTCGGCGGTCGCTGAAGGTGAAGCGCTCCATCTCCTTGCACGTGATGCACCAGTCGGCATAGAAATCCAGCATGGCGTAGCGGCCCCCCGCAGCCTGTAACCGGGTCTCCAGCTCCGCCAGGGAGCGCACCCGCTCGAAGGGCAAATGGCCCGCCTGGGCGGCGCCCGCGGCGACCTCGCCCCCGGCGAACCTCAGCCCCGCCAGGGGCTGGAGCACGTCGCGCCCGCCGGAAAGGGCCCCCACCAGCAGGGACACCCCCACGAGGAGGGCGATGACGCCCACGCCCTTCCAGAACCTGCGGTAGCCGGAAGCCTCCGGTGGCAGGGGATCGATGGCGTGGAGATAAATGGCGGAGACGATGAGGAGCGCCGCCCATAGAAGCATGTGCACCACCGCCGGGATCACTGGGGAGACGGTGTAGATCGCCACCGCCAGCAGCACGACGCCGAAAAAGCGCTTGACGTTTTCCATCCAGGGGCCGGCTTTGGGCAGGAGCGCCCCGGCGGAAGCGCCCACGGCGAGCAAGGGCAGGCCCATGCCGATGGCCATGGCGAAGAGGGCCGCGCCGCCCAGCACCACGTCCCGGGTCTGGCTGATGTACAGGAGCGCCCCCGCCAGGGGCGCCGCCACGCAGGGACCCACGATCACCGCCGACAGCGCCCCCATGACGAAGACCCCGGCGTAGTGGCCGCTGCCCAGCCGGTTGGCCGTGCCGGCGAGCCGGCTCTGGAGGGAGGCAGGCAGTTGCAGCTCGTAGAACCCGAACATGGACAGGGCAAGCAGCACGAAGAGGGCCGCGAACATTCCCAGCACCCACGGGTTCTGCAGGGCCGCCGACAGCATGGTGCCCGAAAGCCCCGCCGCCACGCCGGCGGCCGCGTAGGTGATGGCCATGCCCAGCACGTAGGCGAGGGCCAAGGTGAACCCGCGCAGCTTGGTGAGCCGATGGCCCTGCCCGGCGACGATCCCGGACAGGATGGGAATCATGGGAAGCACGCAGGGCGTGAAGGCGAGGAGCAGCCCGAAGCCCAGGAAGCTCGCCACGATCAGCCAGAACCCCTCGGACTTGAGGAGCCCGGCCACCCGGTCATCCTCCGCCTGGGCGGTCGCGGCTCCCGGCGGCGCAGCCACCGCAGCGGGCAGGGCCACCTCGAAGACCTTTTCGATAGGCGGATAGCACACCCCCACCGGCTCGTTGCAACCTTGGTAGCCGGCCTTCAGCTTAATCGGGCCCGCCACCTCGGCCTCCCGCTGCAGCCGAATCAATACCGCCACCGGCTCGTAGAAGACGTCTATCTTGCCGAAGAAGGGGTCGTCCTTAGGCTTCCCGGGGGGAATCTCCACGCTGGCGAGCTGCACCCCGGGGGCATCCACCAGGCTGAAGGAGAACTTGTCCCGATAGAGGTAATAGCCCTTGGCCGGGCTGAAGCGGGCTTCCAGGGTCCGCCCATCCCGGGCGAGCACCTCAGCCCGGAAGGCCGCGTCTGGCGGCAGCAGCTCCTCTTCCGCAGGCGCGGCCAACGCCTGGCGAGCGGCCCGGAGGAAATCCTGAGCCCCCGCCTCGGGCAGGCCGACGAAGGGGGAAACCAGGAACAGCAGGACAAGGACCAACCGCATGGGGGCGGACTATTTTCTATGAGGCGCCTGGGCCGCCGGTTTCCGCTGCCACCCAGGCGAGATAGGCCGGCAGGCCCTGCTCAATACGGACCGCGATGATTTCCGGGAGTTCGTAGGGGTGCCGCTCCCGGATGAGTTGCTCCAGGCGCGGGTAGGCTTCCGCCGTCGTCTTGATGAACACCGGGAATTCGTCCGCCCGCTCCACCTGCCCGCGCCACCGGTACACCGAGCGGCAGGCCCCCGTCACGTTGACGCAGGCCGCCGCCCGCTGCTCGATGAGGGCCTCGGCCAGCTTCTCGGCGCTGTCCCGGTCCGGGAGGTTGGTGATGACGAGTAACGAAGTCATAAGCTAAACCGATTAAAATATTAAATTCTATCCACTTTCGCGGCGCGCCGCCGCGCGACGACCAGCGTTCGATCCGATGCGGGTGATCCTCTTTCTTTTGGCCCTCCTCGCCTTTCCCCTCCTGGAGATCTGGGGGCTCGCCCAGCTCGGCCAGGCCCTGGGCTGGTGGACCCTTGCCCCCCTCGCCCTTTCGGCCCTAGCGGGCTGGGCCCTGATCCGGGGGGAGCGGCGGCTCTTCGCCTCGCGCCTGGAGCGGGCCCGCGCCCGGGGAGACATGCTCTTCTCCGCCCTCCTGGACAGCGGCCGCCAGTTCCTCGCCGGGGCGCTCTTGCTGTTTCCGGGCGTCGTAAGCGACGTGCTGGCGCTCCTCCTGCTGTTGCTGCCGTGGAAGAGCCTGAACCCCGAGCCGCCCCGGGACGAGGGGGTGATCGAGGGCGAATACCGCCGCCTGGATTGAATTATTCCCGCCGGGCGGCCGGCCCGGAGGCTAAGGCGCTTCCAAGCCCTGGTCCACCGTCGGATAGCGCAGCTTGAGCCTCAACTCCCGCTTCATGCGCGCATTCACAAGCCGCCGGGACTCGTTCATGAAGCTCAAGAGCGTCTCGGGGATGCGGCCCGGCGCCTCCCCGCGCCGGATGCGCGGGGGGCGCGCCAGCCCGCGACGGTCGGCGACTCGGTCGAAGTAGTCCCCCATTCGTAGCTCGGAGTCGTCGCTCACGTTGTACACCCGCCCGGGGCGCCCCCGCGCCAGGGCGGCCGCCACTGCGGCCGCCAGGTCGTCGGCGTGGATGTGGTTGCTGTAGCTGTCCTCCTCGGGGACCAGGGCGGGGGTGCGGGCTCTCAACCGTTCGAGGGGCAGGCGCTTCCCGGAATAGATGCCGGGCACCCGCAGGATCACCACCCGCACGCCGTGACGCCGGCCGAAGGCGCGCAAGCGCTCTTCGGCGTCCACGCGGCGGCGGGCACGGGCCGTCGCTGGATTGACCGGCCGGGTCTCCGGGACCAGCGCCCCGCCGCAATCGCCGTAGACGCCGCTCGTGCTGATGTACACCAGGGTCTGTGGTAACATGCCCCGCTTTCCCAGCGCGGCGAGCAAATGCATCGTGCGCGTGTCCCGCGCGCCTTGCCCCGGCGGCGGCGCGAGATGGACCAGGGCGTGGGCGACGCCACCGAGCCGCGCCAAGGACGCGGCCCGGTCCAGGTCGCCGGGCAGGGGCGCTACCCCCCGCGCCCGCAGCAGGGCGTGGCGCGCCGGGCTGTGGGTCAAGGCGAGCAGCCGGTAGCGGCCGGACAAGCGCGCGGCGAGGCGCAGGCCCACGTCGCCGCAGCCGACGATGATGAGCCGCCTCAGCGAACCGCGCGACCGCCCCCGGAGCATCGATACGCCCATGTCATATCAGGTAATCATCAAACCCAGCGGCCACACCTTCCGCTGCCAGCCCGGCGAAACCGTGCTGGAGGCGGCGCTGCGGGAGGGCTTTCCCCTGCCCTACGGCTGCCGCAACGGCGCCTGCGGCGCGTGCAAGGGCAAGGTGCTGGAGGGCACGGTGGACTACGGGCCGCACCAGGAGGCCGCCCTCACCCCCATGGAAAAGCAGGTGGGGATGGCCCTGTTCTGCTGCGCCCGTCCCCAGAGCGACCTGGTGATCGAGTCGCGGGAAGTGGGCGCCGTGCGCGACATCCCCATCAAGACCCTGCCCTGTCGGGTCCATGCCTTGGAGCGGGTCGCGCCCGAGGTCATGGTGATCAAGCTCAAGCTGCCCCAGTACGAGCGACTGCAGTTCCTCGCCGGCCAGTACATCGACATCCTGCTCAAAGACGGCAAGCGGCGCAGCTTTTCCATGGCCAATCCGCCCCACAACGACGAGTTCCTGGAGCTGCACGTGCGCAACTACCCGGGCGGGGCCTTCACCCAGCACGTCTTCACCACCATGAAGGTGAAGGACATCCTGCGCTTCCAGGGACCGCTGGGCACCTTCTTCCTGCGGGAGGACTCGGACAAGCCCATCGTCTTTCTGGCGAGCGGCACCGGCTTCGCCCCCATCAAGGCCATCATCGAGCACGCCCTGTACGTGGGGATCAAGCGGCCCATGACCCTCTACTGGGGCAACCGCACCCGCGCCGACCTGTACCTGCCGGGCCTGCCCGAGGGTTGGGCCCGGGCGTACCCCCATTTCCGCTACGTTCCGGTGCTCTCGGAGCCCCTGCCCGAGGACGACTGGCGCGGCCGCACCGGCCTGGTGCACCGGGTGGTGATGGAGGACTTCGGGGATCTCTCGGGCCACCAGGTGTACGCCTGCGGAGCGCCGGTGATGGTGGAGGCGGCCCACCGGGATTTCACCCGGGAACGGGGGCTGCCGGAGGAGGAATTCTTCTCCGATGCCTTCACCCCCGGCGAGCCACCGCGGCCTGGCGCTTCGCCCTGACGCCGCTCGGCCGCGGGAGAAACGCTCTACCCCCACGAGGGCGCTCAAAGGCTGCGTTGCGCCGGCGCGCCGAGCCGCTCCAGCGCCAGCTCCAGGCTGCGGCGGTAGGCGGCCCGCGCCTCTTCCGCCCGGTCGAGCCGCTCCTGGATCCCCGCCAGGGCCAGGTAGGCGGCGTGGGACGGCTGCAGGGAGAGGCTTGCCTCCAAGTAGGACTGGGCCTTGCCCCACAACCCGGCTTGGGCGCAGAGCTTCCCCAGGGCAAGCAGCAGGGCGGCGTCGTCGGAATGCTCCGTAAGCCAGCGCTCGGCCTGCTGGAGCTGGCGGGCCGGATCTTCCTCGGGACACTCGGCGTAGAACTCCAGCAGCTCCGGCGCCCACTGCCGGGTCAAGGCCCGCTCGATGACGGCGTGGGCGGCACGGCATTCCTTGTGCTCGAGGAAGGCCCGGGCCGCCGCGGCCGCCACCTGGGGATGCTCCTGGTCGCGAGCGGGAAGGCTTTCCCAGTAGCGCCGCAGGGCTTCCAGGTCGTGGCCGCGCGTCTGGAGGTTCTGGATGTGGGCCAGGCGGCGCAGCTCCTCCGCCTGGGCGGAATCGAGCACTTGGCGCTTCTCCGCTTCCTTGAGCAGGGCAAGCAACTCGTCCCAGTGGCCCGCCCGCCGATGGGCTTCCAGCGCGAGCGCCAGCAAACCCGCCGGAGGGCGGCGCGCCGCCCCCCGCAACCCTTCCACGACCGCCAGGGACCCGGCCGCGTCCCCCTCGGCCAGCAAGAACTCCGCCCGGGCGAGGTCCCGCAGGAGCTCCTCCTCGGGGGAGGCGGCCTCCGATTCCTTCAAGTGGGCGTCCCGGCGTTCGGGCTGGCGCAGCCGATGGGCGCTGTGGGCCGCCAGCACGCTGCAGAGCACCGGGGCCTCCCCCAGGTCCATGGCCTTGAGGGCAGCTTTCTCCGCCCGGGCGTATTCTCCTTGGAAATACGCCGAGAGGGCCGCCAGGAGCAGGTGGTGGCCCCTGCGCTGCCTGCGCCGCAACCGATATTCCCGCACCCGCCGGGGAAGGGTGAAGGCGTTGGCGACCAGGCGCACCGCTAGGTATAGGCCGACGAATCCCGCCAGCAGCAGGACGATGAGCAGGTTGAGGGACAGCTCCACCCGGTAGCCGCCGGCGACGAAGATGACGTAGCCGGTGCTCTCGCGGACGATCAGGGTCACCGCCACGGCGAGAGCCGTGAGCAGGATCAGCCACAGGACTCCTTTCATCGCGCGCCCCTGTCGGTCGCGAGGCGCGCGTGGCGCAGCGCCTCCAGGGCGGCGGAGACGTCGGGCAGGGGAGCGCTCAAGGGCGCCTGGGCCAGGTCGGCCGCTTCGGCCAAGGCCTCTGCCGTGCTCCGGGCCCGGGTGTCAAAGTGGCGCTGGAGCAATTCCCCGGCGGCGGCCAGATCGGCGCGATAGCTCACCTCGTCCCGGCCCAGCAGGGCGAGCCGGGCGGAGAGAAGCCGCAACTTCACGTTCTCCCGCAAGAAAAAAGCCTGCTCGGGCGTGAGCAAGGGCGCGGCCGGCTCTTCCAGCTTCTCCACCCGCACTAGACTTTTTAGGTCGTGCCACGCCAAGCGCAGGAAGTCGAGCCAGGCTTTGCCGGTAGGTTCGGGTTGAGCCGTGGGCTGGGGGGCGGGGCGGGCGTGGGCGGCGAGCGGCAACTCTTCCACCCGCCGGATCAGGGATTCCAGCCGCTGGCTCAGGGTGTCCACGTCCATGATCGGCAAACCTTCCAGCCGCTCGATGGCGGAGGCGATGGAGCGCTTGAGGGTCCCGAACTGGGGCCGGTCCAGGCGCGCGAGTTTGGCTTCCGCGTTACGCAGGGCAATGAGAGCCGTCTTCACGTTGCCAGCGAGGGTGAGCTGCTGGTTGGCGATGAGGAGAAGCTGCTCCACCTCCGCCAAGGCCGTTTCGTCCCGGCCGCGGGAAAGTTCTTGGTAAAGGGCTTCCAGGGCTTCCTGCTGGCTGCGGGACTCGGCAAGCCGGGCTTCCACCGCCGTCAGCTTGGCAGCGAGGTCGCGCACGGCGGCCTCCGCCCGCTGGGCGCTCACCCGGGCCTCTCCTAGGGCTGCGTCCGTGTCCGCCAGGCGCACGGCCAGGTCGCGGCGCATCTCATTCATCTGAACCCGGGTCTGCCAGGCGTCCCAGCCTCCCAGGACCAAAGCGAAGAGCGCCACGTAGAGGGCGGGATGCAGGTACCACCGGGGCTGCCGCGGCCCAGGCCTCTCCTCGCCGGGCCCGGGCGGGGACGCGAGCTCTCTTTCGGGGGGGAAGGAGGCAGGAGCGGACGGTTGAGACCCTTCCTCGGCGGGGGGTTTGGCTTCGCTGGTATCGCTCATGTCTGTTTGTTCTCGGGGACGGCAGCGCCCCCTTTGTTGCGGAACCATTCGACGAGCCCGCGCAGCAGGCCCTCGTCGCCGGGCTCGGTCACGATCACCTGCTGCAGGCCCAGCGTCCGGGCGGTCGCCGCGATGCGCTCGTGGGGCACGAACAGAGGCGTTTTCTTTAGCCACTGCCGGCCGAGAGCACCCACCATGTCGAACAGGTTGTGCAGTCCCTCGCTGCTGGTGACGGTGATCGCGGCGAGCTCGTCGCGCGCCCAGGCACGCAGCAGATTCTCCGCGCCGCTCCGCGGGCGCGTGCGCCGGTAACACTCAGCGTATTCGATGCGCGCGCCGCGAGCAACCAGCGTGTCGCCCAGCAGCTCCCGCCCGCCATCGCCGCGAAAGATGACCACGCGCTTTCCGGCCACGTCCTGGAGGGCCGGAAGCGCCAGCAGCGCCTCGCTGTCGAAGCGCTGCTCCGGCACGATCACTTCCGTCACGCCGAACTTGGCCAGTTCCCGCGCCGAGGCCTTGCCCACGGCGGCCAGCCGCAGGCCCGCGGGCAGCGTCCGGTGCGCCTGGATCAGGTTCATGGCCTTGGCCACCGCATTGGGGCTGATAAAGACGGCGAGATCGAAAGTCTCCAGGCGATTGATCAACGCCATCAGCGGGCCCAAATCCTCCACGTCCTGGATTTCCAGCACCGGGCACGCCACCGGAACGCCGCCGGCGGCGCGGATCAGCGCCATGAGCTCTTCCGCCTGATGGGCGGGACGAGTCACCCCGATGCCCAGCCCGGCGAGGGGCCGCCCGGCCTCCTGCGGGGAGCGGGTCACCGCCATCCCCCTTCAGGCGGCGAGGGCCGCCAGGATGGGCCCGGCGCCCCGCTCCCGCAGGCGTTGGGCCACCGCCTCCCCCAGCGCCTCCGGCGCCTGCGCGTCACCCGTCTCCTCGGCCTCCACCAGGGCCGAGCCGTCGGGGCTGGCCACGAAGCCCCGCAGCCAGAGCCGGCTATCCCGCAGCTCCGCGTAGCCTCCCAGGGGGACGTGGCAACTGCCGGTCAATGCCCGGCTCATGGCCCGCTCGGCCCGCACGCAGGCCGCCGTCTCGAAGTGGTTGAGGGGGGCGAGGAGCGCTTCCAGCGCCGGCTGCCCGGCCAGGCACTCGATCCCGAGGGCCCCCTGGCCCACGGCGGGCAGGCTCTCCTCGGGGGAAAGGAGCGCCGTGATGCGGGAAGCGAGCCCCAGGCGCTTGAGCCCCGCCGCCGCCAGCACCAGGGCATCGTACCGGCCCTCGTCCAGTTTGCGCAGCCGGGTAGGGACGTTGCCCCGCAGCGTCCTCACCTGCAAATGGGGATGGCGAGCCTTGATCTGGCTTTGGCGCCTCAAGCTCGAGGTGCCCACCACCGCCCCCGGGGGCAGGGCCGCCAGGGAGGCATAGGCGTTGGAGACGAAGGCGTCCCGCGGGTCTTCCCGCTCGGTGATGGCCGCGATCTGGAAGCCCTCGGGCAGGGTCATCGGCACATCCTTCATGGAATGCACGGCGAGATGGGCCTCGCCCCGCGCCAGGGCCGCTTCCAGCTCCTTCACGAACAGGCCCTTGCCGCCCACGAGGGCCAGCGGCGTGTCCAGGATCCGGTCCCCTTGGGTGGTCATGCCCCGAATGGCGACTTCCAACCGCGGGTATAATTGCCCGAGCCGCTCGGCGATGTGCCGGGCCTGCCATAGGGCGAGCGCACTCTCCCGGGTCGCGATGACGATGCGGCCGGGATCGAGCTGATCGGAGCGGGGTTCGCGGCCGGAGCTCAAGAGACGACAGCCTGTAGCGGAAACGCCAGGAACGCGCGCAAGGTGAAAAACAAAGTTTTCATTTTAGCATGGGGGCCCGCGTGTCCCCGGGGCGCGAGGCCTCGCGTTCCCGCCCCGCCGTTCGCCGGCTCGCTTTTCGTCGCCCGTCGCATCCGATGAACCAACCCATCGCCGAAGCCGTGGCGGACAAGGATCTGCCGCTGCGGGAAGACATCCGGCTCCTCGGCCGCATCCTGGGGGACACCCTGCGGGCCCAGGAGGGGGAGGCGGCGTTCGAGCTGATCGAATCCATCCGCAAGACCGCCATCCGCTTCCGCCGGGAAGACGACCCGGAGGCCCGCCGGGACCTGGAAGCGATCCTCAACGGGCTGTCCCATTGGCAAACCATCGTGGTGGTGAGGGCCTTCGGTTTCTTCAGCCAGCTCGCCAACATCGCCGAGGATCAACACCACAACCGGCGCCGCCGGGCCCACGCCATGGCGGGTTCCCTCCATCAGGACGGGAGCATCGCCCGGGCGGTGGAGCGGCTGAAAGAGGCAGGGGTGAGCGGGGAGCGGATCGCCGCTTTCTTCCAGCGGGCCCTCATCTCGCCGGTCCTCACCGCCCATCCCACCGAGGTGCAGCGGCAAAGCATCCTGGACCGCCAGTTGGACATCGCCCGGCTGCTGGCCGAGCGCTCGAGGGGGGCGCTCACCCCCGAGGAGCTGGAGGAGAACGAGGAGGCGCTGCGCCGGGCCGTGCTCACCCTGTGGCAGACGCGGCTGCTGCGCCACACGCGCCTCAACGTGGAAGACGAGATCAAGAACAGCCTCGCCTACTACCGCTACACCTTCCTGGAGCAAGTGCCCCGGCTCTACGGGGAGCTGGAGGACCTGCTCGCCCGCCACTACGGACGGGAACCGGACTCGCCCCTGCCGCCCTTCTTCCGCATCGGCACCTGGATCGGCGGCGACCGGGACGGCAACCCCTTCGTCACCGCCCGGATGCTGGACCACGCCATGCGTAGCCAAACCGCCCTGGCGCTGGACTTTCTGCTGGCGGAGACCCACCGGCTCGGCGCCGAGCTTTCCATGTCTACCCGCCTGACCCGGGCGGCGCCGGCACTGGAGCGCCTGGCGGCCGCCTCTCCCGATCATGCCGCGGGACGCTCGGACGAGCTCTACCGCCGGGCCCTGATCGGTATCTACGCGCGGCTCGCTGCCACCGCCAAGGCCTTCGGCCACGCAGTCCTGGAGCATCACCCGGTGGGGGACGCGCCCCCCTACGGCACGGCCGCCGAGCTCCTCGCCGACTTGGACCTGCTGGACGAGTCGCTGCGCGCCGGCGGCTCCGGGCTCATCGCCCGCGGGCGGCTGCGCTGCCTGCGCTGCGCGGCGCGGGTGTTCGGTTTCCACCTGGCGCCCCTCGACCTGCGCCAGCACAGCGGCATGCACGAGCAGGTGGTAGCGGAGCTGTTCCAGCGGGCGGGCGGGCCTGACTACCTGAGCCTGCCCGAGGCCGGGCGGCGAGCGCTGCTCCTCGCGGAGCTGGAAAGCCCCCGCCCCCTCACCTCCCCCTTCATCGAATACAGCGAAACCACCCGGGAGGAGCTGGCAGTGCTGCGCACCGCGGCCGAAATCCGGGGCCGCTTCGGCCCGGAGGCGGTGCCCACCTACATCGTCTCGAAAACCGACGACGTGAGCGACCTGTTGGAAGTCGCCCTGCTCCTCAAGGAGGTGGGGCTGCTGCGGCCCGGCCCAACGCCGCATTCGGAGATGAACCTAGTTCCCCTGTTCGAAACCATCGCCGACCTGCGACGCTGCCCCACCGTCATGGAAACCCTGTTCTCGCTGCCCTGGTACCGGCGGCTGCTGGCGAGCCGTGGGGAGGCACAAGAAGTGATGCTGGGCTACTCGGACAGCAACAAGGACGGCGGCTTCCTTACTTCCAATTGGGAGCTATACAAGGCCCAGGTGTCTCTGGTGGAGGTGTTCAGGCGCCATGGTGTCGCCTTGAGGTTGTTCCACGGGCGCGGCGGCACCGTGGGCCGGGGCGGCGGGCCCAGCTACCAGGCCATCAAGGCCCAACCGCCGGGGGCGGTGACTGGCCAGATCCGCATCACCGAACAGGGCGAGGTGATCGGCTCCAAGTACTCTGACCCCCACATCGGACGGCGCAACCTGGAGACCCTGATCGCCGCCACCCTGGAGGCGAGCCTCCTCTCGGACGGTCACGCCGGGGACCGGGCCCCGGAATTCCACGAGGCGATGGAGGAGCTCTCCGAGACCGCCCATCGCGCCTACCGCAGCCTGGTGTACGAGACGCCCGGGTTCGACGAATTCTTCCGCGCCGCCACCCCGATCCGGGAGCTGTCCGAGCTCAACATCGGCAGCCGGCCGGCGTCCCGCAAGCCTTCCCAGCGCATCGAGGACCTGCGGGCCATTCCCTGGGTGTTTAGTTGGAGCCTCGCCCGCATAATGCTGCCCGGCTGGTACGGCTTCGGCAGCGCCGTGGAGGCTTACGCCGCTCGCCACGGGGAGCGGGGCCTCGCGCGGCTGCGGACCATGGTGCGGGAGTGGGCCTTCTTCAGCACGTTGCTGTCCAACATGGACCAGGTGCTGGCCAAATCCGACATGGCCATTGCCTCCCGCTACGCCGGCCTGGTGCGGGACGAGGCGCTGCGCGAGCACGTGTTCGGTCGCATCCGCAGCGAATGGCACAAGACCCTCCAGCATTTCTTCGCCGTGACTGGCCACCGGGGGCTGTTAGAGGACAACCCTGCTCTCGCCCGCAGCCTCAAGAACCGCGCCCCCTACATCGATCCCCTGAACCACCTGCAGGTGGAGCTGCTGCGGCGGCACCGGGCAGGGGACGCCGACCCCACGGTCAAGCGGGCCATCCACATCACCATCAACGGAGTGGCTTCGGCCCTGCGCAACAGCGGCTGAGCGTCTGGGGCTCTCTGTAGCGAAAAACCCAGCCTCAGCGGTCCATGAGGGCCTTCACCGCCGACCACTGGCGGCGGGAGACGGGAAGCTTCTCGTTCAGCTCCTTGATCACTACCGCCCACTGCCCCTCTCCGTCCGGGGACTGTTTCTCGAAGCCGCTGATGGCGTCCTTAGCCACCAGGCAGTTGCGGTGGATGCGCAGGAAACGGTCGGCGAATTCCTCCTCCAGCCGAGAAAGGGATTCCTCGAGTAGGTATTCCCGCTCCCGGGTGCGCACCGTCACATACTTGAGTTCCGCCTTGAGATAGAGGATGGAATCGACCGGGATCAGGTGCACTCGCCCCCGCTCCTGGATGGAGAAATGACTGCGGGGCCGGCGGGCGAGCTGCTGCAGGATCTCGATGCGCAGCGGCGTGATGGAGCGCGCTCGGGTGAGGGCGTCGAACAGGCGCCCAAGGCGCACCGGCTTAAGCAGGTAGTCGAGCGCGTGCACGTCGAAGGCCTGCAGGGCGTAGGCGTCGTAGGCGGTAGTGAAAATCACCGTCGGCGGGTCGGGGAGCTTCATCAGGTGCTGGGCGAGCTCGATGCCGTCCATCTCCGGCATGCGGATGTCGAGCAGCACCACGTCGGCGGGCGCCTCCTCCAGGCATCTGAGCGCCTCCAGGCCGCTCGCCGCTTCACCCACCACCTCCAGGGGCATCTTCTCCCCGCAGTCCGCCAGCAGATCGCGCAGCCGCGCCCGGGCTGGGGCCTCGTCGTCCACGATCAGAACCCTCAAGGCTTGCTCGCCTGCGCTCATGGATCCGTTCCCGTCAAGCTCCCGTGCGGTATGGCAGCACGATGTGAACCTCGTACAAGCCGTCCGCCTCCCGGGTAGAGAGGAGCGCCTCGGCGTCAAAGTGCAGCGCCAGGCGCTCGCGGATGTTGTTGAGCGCCATGCGGTTGCCCGTGGTATGAGCGCCGCCGCGCCGGTAGGGATTGCGCAGCAGGGCGTGCACTTGGTCGTTGCGCCGCTGGATCTGGATCTCGATGGTTCCGGGCTGTTGGATCGGCTCGATGCCGTGATAGACCGCGTTCTCGATGAGGGGCTGCAGGGTGAGGGGCGGCACCAGGGCCTCCCCGGGCATCTCGTCGATGCGCCACTCCACCTTGAGCCTCGTCCCAAGCCGCAATTGCTCGATCTGCAGGTACTGGCGGCACAGGGCCACCTCCCGCTCCAGGGTGCAGAGCTGGCGGTTGTCCGCCATGAGCGCCCGGAACAGCTCCGCCAGGTCCTCCAGAGCGGCTTCCGCCCGGCGCGGGTCCGAGCGGATCAGCCCCAGTACCGCGTTCAGGCTGTTGAAGAAGAAGTGGGGGCGGATGCGGGCCTGGAGAGCCTGGAGCCGGGCTTCCGCCAGGGCAGGGGATAGGGCCCGGCTGCGCAGGTGGAAGTAAAAGAGCAGCAGCGCGCTCGCCCCGAGGGCGAACAAGGCGTGGCGCTCGAGAGCGCTCGCCTCCAGCGACTGCAGTACCTCCCCCGCCGCCGCGTGCACCAGGACGACGGCAACCAAGGCGACGGCCGCCACCGACGCCGCGCCGAACCCATAGGGCAGGCCCTTGAGCCAGGGATGGAGCAGGTAAAGGAGCACAACGGCGAGAATCAGGGCTGGCTGCAGCACCGCCGAAAGGTTCGCGAATTCGGCCCCCACCTCGGCCCAACCGGAGGTCCGGGCGATGGCCGCGGCGAAGCCGAGGAGCTCCACAGCCACCAGCACCCGGGCGATTACCCCCAGGTTGCGGAAGTCGGGCAGGCCGGCCGCGCCGGTGTTTTGATTTATACTGGGCATTTGCTGAATTCGTTTATTTTTCGCCAGGTTGGCGGCCCATGCAAGATCGATCGAACAGTGAGCATAAACCCTGGTCCGGGCGCTTCACCGAACCCGTGGACGAACTGGTCAAGCGCTATACCGCCTCCGTCCCTTTCGACCGGCGCCTCGCCCGCCACGACATCCGCGGCTCCCTCGCCCATGCGCGCATGCTCCATGCTGCCGGCATTTTATCCGCGCAAGACCTGGCCGCCATCGAGGGCGGGATGCAGCGGATCCTGGCCGAGATCGAGGCCGGTACTTTTCCCTGGTCCCTGGACCTGGAGGACGTGCACCTCAACATCGAGAAACGGCTGACCGACTTGGTAGGCGACGCGGGCAAGCGGCTGCACACGGCGCGCTCGCGCAACGATCAGGTGGCCACCGACGTACGGCTGTGGCTGCGGGACGCGATCGACGGCATCCAGGAGAACATCCGGGCGCTGCAACGGGCGCTGCTCGACCAGGCCGAACGCCACGCCGGTACGGTGATGCCTGGCTTCACCCACCTGCAGGTGGCCCAGCCCGTCACCTTCGGGCACCACCTCATGGCCTACTTCGAGATGCTCAAGCGGGACGCGGAGCGGTTCGCCGACTGCCGCCGGCGCCTGAACCGCCTGCCTCTGGGCGCCGCGGCCCTGGCGGGCACCAGCTTCCCCATCGACCGGGAGCGGGTGGCGAAGGAACTCGATTTCGAAGGCTTGTGCGAGAACTCCCTGGACGCCGTGTCCGACCGGGACTTCGCGGTGGAGTTCGTCGCCTGCGCGGCCCTCCTCATGACCCACCTGTCCAGGTGCTCGGAGGAGCTCGTCCTGTGGATGAGCCCCCGCTTCGGCTTCGTGAAGCTCCCGGACCGCTTTTGTACCGGCTCCAGCATCATGCCGCAGAAGAGAAACCCCGACGTTCCGGAGCTCGCCCGGGGCAAGACGGGGCGAGTGAACGGCCACCTGGTGGCGCTTCTCACCCTCATGAAGGCCCAGCCCCTCGCCTACAACAAGGACAACCAGGAGGACAAGGAACCCCTGTTCGATACGGTGGACACGGTGACCGACACGCTGCGGGTGTTCCGGGAGATGCTGGCGGGGCTGGAAGTGGACGTCGAGCGGACCCGCGCCGCGGCGCGGGAAGGCTACGCCACCGCCACGGACCTGGCCGACTACCTGGTACGCCAGGGGCTCCCCTTCCGGGACGCCCACGAGGCGGTGGCGCGGGCGGTGCGCTTCGCCGAGGAGAAGGGCGCTGACCTGGCCGAACTGTCCCTGGAGGAGCTACGCCGGTTCTCCCCCCTCATCGCGGAGGACGTCTACCAGGTCCTCACCCTGGAGGGGTCGGTGGCCAGCCGCCGCCACCCGGGCGGCACCGCGCCCGAGCAGGTGCTGCGGGCGGTGCACGAGGCGCGGCGGTCCCTCGGCTGAAGATCTGCCACAGAGACACAGAGGCACAGAGGAAAAACGCCTTTGTCATGAAAGCGCAGCAAGCGCCCTGGGACGCCATCGCCGGGAGCATCGCGGCGGCCGAGGGCATCGGCTTTTTCGTCGAGCGCCTAGAGCCGGTGGGCGGCGGCTGCATCAACGAGGCGTACCGCCTGGAAGGCGCCGGCCGCCGCTACTTCGTGAAGCTCAATCGGGCGGAACATGCAGCCATGTTCGAAGCCGAGGCGGACGGCCTCGAGGAGATCCTCGCCACCGGAGCGGTCAAGGCACCCCATCCTGTCACCCACGGCGTGGCGGGCCGGTGTGCTTACCTGGTGCTGGAATACCTGGAGCTCGGGCGCGGCGATTCCGAGAGCCTTGCGGCCCTGGGTACGGCGCTTGCACGGATGCATCGCCGCACCGCTGAGCGCTTTGGCTGGCGCCGGGACAACGCCATCGGCTCCACGCCCCAGCGCAACCCGTGGAGCGCCGACTGGATCGGCTTCTGGCGCGAGGCGCGCCTCGGGTTCCAGTTGGAGCTGGCAGCGCGCCGGGGCCACCGCGGTGCCTTGCAGCGACTCGGCGAGCGGCTCCTGGAACGGCTTCCCGCCCTGTTCCAAGGCTATACGCCGGTGCCCTCCCTGCTGCACGGCGACCTGTGGGCCGGCAATCACGGGGCGACCCGGGAGGGGACGCCAGTGGTTTTCGATCCGGCGGTGTACTACGGGGATCGGGAGGCGGACCTCGCCATGACCGAGCTCTTCGGCGGCTTCGGCCCGGCCTTCTATCGGGCCTACCAGGAGGCGTATCCCCTCGACCCGGGCTACCGGGTGCGCAAGGACTTCTACAACCTCTATCACCTGCTGAACCACGCGAACCTGTTCGGCGCAGGCTACGCCGCCCAAGCGCAGGCTATGATGGAGCGGTTGTTAGCTCACCTCGGCTAGGGCGCTGCGCTCCACGGCGGGCTTGGGCGGTGCCGCGGAGGCGCGCACGATTAGTTCCACGGGAAGCTGCAACACGGAAGGCACTTTCTCCCCGGCCAGGCGCCTCAAGAGATGCTCCGCCGCATACTGCCCCAGCTCGGCGGCAGGGAAATGCACCGTGGTCAAGGCCGGCGTGACCATGGAGGCGAACTCCATGTCGTCGAAGCCGGTGACGGAGATGTCGTTGGGCACGTGAAGCCCTTGGGCATGACACTCGGCGATGGCGCCGATCGCCAGCACGTCGTTGCCGCAGATGACCGCCGTCGGCCGCCAGCGCTGGCGTAGGATCTCCCGCATCGCCTCCCGGCCGGCGGTGGGCGAGAAGGGCTTTTCGATGATCCGCGTCGGTGGCAGTTGGATTCCGCGGGCCTCCAGCGCTTCCCGCACCCCCTGCACCCGCGCCCGATGGCGCTCGTTGGTGGCGGTGATGCCGGCGATCATGGCGAAGCGCCGGTGTCCCAGCTCCATCAGGTACCGGGCCACCTGCACTCCCGCCTCGTGGCTGTCAAACCCGACGCACGGCCACTGCCCGCTACGGTCAAGGGCCCAGGTGAGCACGTAGGGGATCTGCACCCGTTCCACTAGCGCCCACAGCTCAGGCTCGTGGTCGGTGCCGAACAGGATCAGGCCGTCCACACTGCGCTCGATCAGCTTGCGGGCGATGCGCGTCTCCACTTTGGGGTCGAATTCGTGGCAGCCGAGGAGCAGGGTGTAGCCCGCTTCGTCCAGGGTCTTCTGCAGGGCATGGGTGGTGTTGGCGAAGATGGCGTTGTCCAGGGTGGGCATCACGGCGCCGATGGCATAGGTGCGCCGAGTGGCAAGCGCCCGGGCCGTGCCGTGGGGCACGTAGCCGAGCCGGTCGATCACCCGCTGGATGCGCTCCAGCGTCTCGGGCTTGACCTTTTCAGGATGGGAAAGGGCCCGGGAAACGGTGGCCGTGGACACACGAGCATGGCGGGCCACGTCGGCGAGCTTGACGGACTTTTTCAACCGGTAGCCTCGTTGGGCTAGGACAACTTCATGAGCGTACCAATTTCATTCCGGGCCGGCAATGGCTGCGAGCCTTGGGCCGTTCGGAATAGCCTCGACCCCCCGCGGCTCCGAGGTCGGCGCCTGACCTGGGGCAACGGTGACCCAGGTGTTCCGGACGCGCCCGCCGGGGTTGTGATCGGTCCCGGCTTCGCGCCTCGACGTCGCCTCACGCCGCCTGGGCGCGACCGGCTTGCGCCTTCGCGCCCGAGGAGGCGGCGTCCAGCTCCAGCAACTTCAGCCGCTGCACCTTGCCCGAGGGGCCCTTGGGCAAGTCGGCGACGAAGCGGATCTGCTTGGGCGTCTTGTAACGGCCGAGCTGCTCGCGGCAAAACTCGGTGAGCTCCTCCTCAGTGCACCATTCGCAACCCTCCTTGAGCACCACGTAGGCGGCTATCTCCTGGCCGTAGTGCTCGTCGGGAATGCCCACCGCGGCGGCCTCCAGCACCGCCGGGTGCTTGAGCAGCGCCTCGTCGATCTCCCGGGGCGCGATGTTCTCCCCGCCCTTGATGATGAGTTCCTTGATGCGGCCGGTGACGAACACGAAGCCGTCCTCGTCCATGTAGCCGAGATCGCCAGTATGCATCCAACCGTCGGGTTCCAAGGTCTTGGCAGTGGCGGCAGCGTCCTTGTAGTAGCCTCGCATCACGTTATCCCCGCGCACCATCATCTCTCCCGCCTGGCCGGGTGGCAGGGTTTTCCCGGTTTCGGGGTCGATGATCTTGGCCTCGTTGCCGAAGGCTCGGCCCGGACTGCCGATCTTGCGCTTTTCCGGCTCCAGGGGATTGGTGAAGCAGGGCGCCGCCGTCTCGGTCATGCCGAAGGTCTCGATGATGCCGATGCCGAATTTCTCCTCGAACGCCTTGTGCTGGGCCGGCGGCAGGGGCGCGGAGGCCGAACGGCAGAAGCGGATCTTCGACAGGTCCAAGCCTTTCTCCCGAGGATCGGAGGCGTTGAGCAGGTAAGAGATGATGGTTGGCACCACGTTGATCCAGGTGCAACTGTGGCGGCACGCCAGATCCCAGAAGCTGGAGACGCTAAAGCGGTGGGGCATGACGACGGACCCCCCGTGCACCAGGGGCGCGACCGCCGTCACGATCTGCCCGTTGATGTGGTACAGGGGCAGCGACGACAGCACCCTGTCCTCGGCGGCGAGCCGGTGGGCCTGGGTCACGAAAAGCCCGCCCGAGATCACGTTCTTGTGAGTGAGCACCACGCCCTTGGGCAGCCCCGTGGTGCCCGAGGTGTACATGAGCAGCGCGTCGTCCTCCTCGCCCACTTGGGGCAAGGCTGCCTGGGGGAGCGCCGTCGGATCGAAGATATCCTCGGCGTCCACGTCGATCACCTCCATGGCCACCTCGCGGGGAACTTCCTTGAGTATGGTCCGCACTCGCTCTTCGAAGTCTGGGCCCACGAAAACCAGCCGGGTATCGGAGTGCTCCAGCACGTGCTTGAGCTGGACGGACTGGGACAGCAGGTTCACCGGGGAAACCACGAAGCCCCCGTACATGATCCCGAGGAACAGCCGCGCCGTCTGGTAGCCGTTATGCAACATGAGGGAGACCTTGTCGCCTTGTTTGAGCCCACGGGCGAGGAGATAGCGGGTAAGAGCGACGGAGTGCTCCTGCAGCCGGGCGTAGGTCATGGTGCGGCCGGTCTCCGGGGCGATCAGGTAAGGCCGTTCCGGCCGCTCCCGGGCCTGCAGGTCGATGAAATGTCGGACGGTGCGCATCGTATTCCTTCAACCGGAGTTCTAACCGCAGAGGCACAGAGAAAAAACTAGTTTTTCTTCTTTCCTCTGTGCCTCTGTGGTGAATTACTCATATCCCATACTTCTGCCGGTACTCGCCGAAGAGCTCCTCCTCGCTGGGCTCCCGCGGAGGGATGACCCGGGCGATGCGGGTGATGTTGAGATAATGGCGGTAGTTCAGGTTGTCGGAGATGATGTTCTTGCCCCAGGTGCCGCAGCCCATGGACAAGGAAAAGGGCAGCCCGTTATCGAAATTTCCCCCGTTGGCGAAGCAGTGGGCCTGGTTCACGATTACCCGGCAGGTGGGCGCCTCCAGTCCCAGGCGCAGCACGTGGGCCTCGTCCCGGGTGTGGATGCCGATGGAGTGCCCCGCCCCCTGGTAGGCGTAAATGCGGCAGGTGAGCTCGAAGGCCGCGTCGAAGTCCTTGACCCGGTAGACGGTGAGCACCGGGGAGAGCTTTTCCCCCGAGAAGGGGTAGTCTTTCCCCACCCCGGTCTCCTCCACCATGAGGAAGCGCGCTCTCTTCAGCTCCTCCCGGGAAAGCCCCGCCACTTCGCAGATGCGCGCCACCGACTGGGCGATGACCGAAGGCGACAACTTGCCGTCGGGCCACATGGCCTTCTGCAGCTTCGCCTTCTCCTCGGGCGTGAGCAGCGCGCCCCCCTGTTTCTTGAGCTCGGCGAGGGTGGGCTCGTAGACCTTTTCCAGCACCGCCAAGTGATTTTCCGAAGAGCAGCTTGTGGCGTTGTCGAAGGTCTTGGAGGCGGCGATCTTGGCCGCGGCGTCAGGCAGGTCCGCCGTCTCGTCGACGATCACCACCACGTTGCCCGCCCCCACTCCGATGGCGGGGGTGCCGCTCGTCATGGCTGCGCGCACGTTGTTCTGGGATCCGGTGACCACGACCAGGTCCACCTGGCGCATGAGCTCTTGGGTGAGCTCCTTGGACACAGGGCTCGGCAGCATCTGCACCAGGTCTTGGGGGGCGCCTACCCGGGCGAGCTCCGCATGGATGAACTCGAGCAGCAAGGCACAGGTGGAAGCGCCTTTGGGCGAGGGGGCCACGATGATGGCATTACGCCCTTTGAGGGCGTTGATCACCTTGTTGGCCACGGTCGCCGCCGGATTTGTGGAAGGGGTGATCGCGCCGACGACACCCACCGGGCGGGCGATCTCGATGATTCCTTTCTCCGGGTACTCGGCGATTACACCGACGCTCTTGGCACCCCGGAGGTCCCGCAGCAGCCCCATGGTCTTGCGACGGTTCTTGAGGATCTTGTCCTCTACGACCCCCAGGCCCGTGTCCTTGACCGCCAGCTCCGCCAACCGCCGGTTGCGCTCGGGCTCCACGATGGCCCATCCGGCCCCGGTGACCACCTCGTCCACTTGGGACTGGGTGTACCGGTCGTAGATCCGTTGGGCGGCGCGAGCCCGCGCCACCAGCCCCGCCACCATCTCGGCCACGCCCATGGAAACGATCTTTCCCGCCCGCGTGTTCATGAGCCAATCTCCCTAGTGCGTCCCGGTTCGCGCGCCATCATCCCTGCTTCGGCCGCGCGGGCAAGCTTGCGCCTGCGCAACTGCGTCCGTACCAGCGGAAAGACCAGCGCGATGATGGCGAGCACCATGATGGTGCCGCTGATCGGCCGGGTGAAGAAAATTGTCCAGTCGTTGTTGTAGCTGACCATGGTGGTCATGAAGTTGGTCTCGGCGAGCGGGCCCAGGATGACCCCCAGCACCAGGGGCGTAATGGGAAAGCGGAAGCGCTCGAACAGGTAGCCGAGGATCCCGAAACTCGCCAGTAGCCACAAATCGGTCACGTTGTTGCGCGCGGCGAAGGCGCCAAGAAAACAGCACATCACCACGTAGGCGGACACCACTGCTTCGGGAAAGTCCAGTACTTTCACCAGTACCTTGGCAGCGAAATAGCCAATCAGGCACATGCCGACGATGCCGACGAAAAGCGACGCGAACATCGCGTACACGATATGGGGGCTGTTAGCGAATACCTGGGGACCCGGCTGCAGCCCGTGGAGCAGGAAGGCACCGAGGATGATGGCGGTGGCGCCGCTGCCCGGGATGCCCATGGTGATCAGCGGAATCAGCGCGCCGCCCACCGAAGAAGTGGCCGCCGTCTGCGGCGCGACGATGCCTTCGGGGATGCCGGTACCGAGCTGTTCCTTCTTCTTGCCGTACTGCATCTCGACCCCGTAGGAGACGAAGGAGGCGATGGTGGCGCCGGCACCCGGCACCAGTCCTACGATGATGCCCGTCAGGGAACCGCGCAGGTAGGTGATCTTGGCGTGCCACATATCGCGCAGACCCGGCAGGCGGGTCTTTACGCTATCGACCGCCTGCAGCGGCACCGACTTGAAGCCTGTTTCCATCCGGGCGAACACTTCCCCGAGGCCGTAGGCGCCCACCATGACCACCAGGTAGTCGATGCCGTCGCGCAGAATGTCCACACCGAAGGTGAAGCGCTCGGCCCCGTAGGTTTCGTCTATCCCCACGCTGGCGATCAGCAACCCGATGAACAGGCTGATGAAGGCGTTGGTGAGGGAGCCACCGCCCAGGGACACCACGCTCGCCAGGCCGAAGAACAGGATGGCGAAGTACTCGGGCGTGGAAAAAGTGAGCGCGATCCTGGCGATGGGCTGAGCCGCTGCCACCATGAAGGTGGCGGCAATTAGCCCGCCGATTAGGGCGGCAGTCAGGGTCCAACCCAGGGCAAGGGCTGCCTGGCCTTTGCGTGCCATGGTGTAACCGTCCCACAGGAGGGGAACATCCATGGGCTCGCCCGGCACGCGGAACAGGATGGAGGTCCAGGCTCCGGCGTAGGTGCCGGAAACGTACATGGCGGTAAGCAGGATGATAGCCGGGATGACGTCCATGCTGTAGGTGAAGGGCAGGGCGAGCACCACGCCCATCACCAGCGTGAGCCCCGGCAACACGGCCACCAGTAGGCCCATGACGAGTCCTACCACGAGCGCCACCAGGTTCCATGGCTCGAACACGTGAAGGAAGCCGATAGCGAGGTGATGTAATACGTTGTCCATGTCGTCACCTCGTCACTTGATGCCCATCAGCTTCATCAGGAAAAGCGTGATCGCCGAGAACGGCTCTGTTCCGATCGGCAGGGAGATGTAGACCACTCGCATGAAAAAGAACATCATCAACAACGATCCGATGATGCCAGTGGAAAAGATGACCGCCCAATTCCGGTAGCGGCCGATGACCATGAAGGCGATCAGATAGCTGCTCGTGGCGAGAAAGAAGCCCAGCGTGGGCACCAAGGCCACATAGGCGAGGGTGGCGAGCACCCCCATGAGGAGCAGCCCCGGATAGGTTTTCTCCGACGGCTCGGCGTCGAGCGTCGGATGAGGATCCCCTACAGGCGCTTCCACAATTTCCTTCTCGGGAAGGGGTTCGGCACTAGGGCGGGTCAGCGCTCGGATGATCCCGTAGACGCTCGCTGCCACTAGAAGCCAGATCACGATCTTGGGCCAGGCGTCCGGACCAATCCGGCCGGGCGGCGCGAAATACTCGATCCGGTTGGCAACGTGGAATAGATAAAAACCCGCCGTCAGCACTACCCCGTAGGGAAGCGCTCGCTTGAGCCGCTCGACGATCATTTTCGCTCCTCCTTCGCTCCCCCTGCCCACTTCCGGCGGGCTATGGAATACGAAGGCCGGCATCTCCGGACACCGGCCCTCGGGGGAACGGCTTTCTACTTCATCCCGGCTTCAGCAGCGAATTTCTTCATGTTATTGAGCTCGGTTTCCAGGAACTTCTGGGCGCCTGCGGACGGAATATAGCTGTCCTCGAGGGCATACTGGTCTTTCAGGTAGGCCTTATAACCCGGGTCAGCCGCCACCTTGGCGAGCGCATCCGAGAGCACCTTGATTTTCTGGGGATCGGTGCCCGCTTTGACGATGAACATGCGGAACTGGTAAATGCTGATGGGATAGCCAAGCTCGGCCGAGCTTGGCACGTCGGCAAACGCAGGGAAGCGCTTGGAATCGAAAACGACGACCGGCCGCATCTGCTTGCCTTCGAGAAAGCTCTTCACGTCTCCCAGTTGCTCGTACAGCACGTCGGCGTGGCCGCCGAGAATGGAGCTGTAGCGCTCGCCAGGCTTAGCGAAGGGCACCGAGACCAGGTTAATGCCCTTGCTCTTGAAGTAATTGACGTGGATGTCGTCCGGGCTGCCGAAGCCGGTTACTGCCACCTTGAGCGGCCGCTTCTTGGCCTCGTTCACCAGGTCGTTCCAGTTCTTGATCGGACCGTTCTCGGCAACGAAAAACGCCGACGGCTGGCGGATCATGATGGCCACCGGCACGAAATCATTGAGGCTCCAGTTGAGCTTGGCCCCGCTGCCAAGCAAGCTGAACGTGTCCCCCGTCATGATGGAAATGGTATAGCCGTCGGCAGGGGCGGTCAGCATCTTGGTCAGACCGGTCTGCCCAGTAGCCCCAGGAACATTCACCACCGGAAAGGAAACCTTGAGCACTTCCTCCAGGATCTTGCCCGCCTGGCGCGCCACCTGGTCGGCTCCGCCGCCCGGACCCCAAGGTACCACGATTTCCACCGGGCGCGACGGATACTTTTCCTCGGCGTGGGCCACGGGCCACCCTGCGGCGCCCGCCGTCACGACCAACGCCGCCGCGACAAAGGGGCGGATAAGCTGAGTGCGGTTCATCATATCGTCTCCTCTGGTTCGATAGGTGCACAGGCCCGTTTCATGCGGTCTTTTTCGGAGCCTGAGAGGCACTTTATACGAAGCGGGAGCTTTATGCAACCGCTTACATCATTATCCGCCTATGGGATATCCTTATGTCGCGCGATTGCCTGTCCCCAAGCGTCCGTTATCGAAGGGACCCCCGATGAGCAGCCGTCTTTTTCAGCCGCTACGCCTGCGCCAGACCGTCCTGGACAATCGCATCATGGTCTCGCCCATGTGCCAATACTCGGCCGTCGAGGGCTGCGCCACCGACTGGCACCTCATGCACCTGGGGCAATTCGCCGTCTCGGGAGTGGGGCTCCTCATGGTGGAGATGACGGACGTGGAACCCCGCGGTCGCATCACGCCCTACTGCCTGGGCCTATACTCGGACGAGAACGAACGGGCTTTGAAGCGGGTGGTGGATTTCTGCAAGCGCCACGGACACGCCCGGATCGGAATCCAATTGGCCCACGCCGGCCGCAAGGCCTCCACCCTCCCGCCCTGGGAGGGACGTCGGCAGCTCACGCCGGAGGAAGGGGGTTGGGAGCCGGTGGCCCCGTCTGCCGTGGCGTCCGGCGAGGGCGCCGCTGTGCCCCGCGCCCTCACGATGGAGGAGATCGAGGCGATCCGCGACGCCTTCGTCGCCTCAGCCCGGCGGGCCGCCCGCATCGGCTTCGACGCCCTGGAGCTGCATTGCGCCCACGGCTATCTGCTGCACCAGTTCCTATCTCCCCTCTCCAATCGCCGCACTGACCGCTACGGGGGCTCCCTGCAGAATCGCATGCGCTTTCCCCTGGAGGTCTTCGCCGCCATGCGCGCGGCGTGGCCCGAGGACAGGCCCCTGGGCGTGCGGGTGTCGGCCACCGACTGGGCCGAGGGCGGTTGGGACCTGCCGGATACCCTGGAGTTTGCCCGCGCCCTCAAAGCACTGGGTTGTGACTGGATCGATGTCTCCAGCGGCGGGTTAGTCAAGAATCAGGTCATCAAGACCTACCCCGGCTACCAGGTGCCCTTCGCCGAGGCGGTCCGACGCGCGACAGGTCTCACCACCGTGGCCATCGGCATGATCACCGAGCCCCGCCACGCCGAGGCGATCGTGGCCGAAGGCAAGGCGGACATGGTAGCGCTGGCGCGAGGAATGCTTTACGACCCGCGCTGGGCCTGGCACGCCGCCGCCGAGCTGAGCGCGACGGTTCACTACCCCAACCCGTACCTGCGCTGCCGTCCCTGGGTGCGCAACGACACCTTCGCCGAACGGGAAGCGGCGCGGGGATAGAAGCGACACCAATCCCGCTCCGCGCTTTCGAGGGCCATTTCGCCGCTTAGCGACCGGCCTGGAGTCACGCGGGGCCGACTGCTGCAAGCAGCAGGGTGCGCTTCAGCGCACCCTCCAAAGGCCGACTAACGCTCCGGTTCAGCGGCGATCCCGCGCGCAGCGAGGGATCGTCCGCTGCAGCCGGTTGTTGTGCGGCTCATATATACCAGCCCTCATCGCAGGTCCAGGCGCATGACATGCCTTCGGCTTCCGGCCCTCCCTACCTCTCTGAAGCCGAGTTCTTGGAACACGGGTACGAAGCCCATGAACCGATAGCTCGGAGACTCTGGATCGACAGGATATGCTTCCAGAACGTCCGCACCATGACGACGTGCGAGTTCCATCGCGGCGAGAATAAGTTGCTGGCCGATGCCTAGACCGCGAAGCTCAGGCTTGACGAACATGCACACAAGGGACCACACAACAGTGCTATCATCGTCGAGACCGCCGAGGTCGCGGAAAGTGCCGCGCGGTGCGACCGAGCACCACGCGACAGGTTCGCTTCCTCGGTATCCAAGCAAGCCAACAGGCTGCCCCTCCAAGATGCGATTCTTGATCGCCTGCTTCTTGGCCGCTTTGTTCCTGCGGCTTTTACTGGGCAACGTCCGCCACACCATGCACCAGCAATTCTTCGGTCCGCCCTTGCCTTCGAAGAGCGCCTCAAAGTCTTTCCATAGGTCTGGTGTGACTTCTCGGAAACGCAAGCTCGGAACTCTCGAGCATTCGTTCATTTCACGGGCTACCGACCGCATAACGTCTTCCCGCTCAGCCGCCGGCGAAGCCGGTCGGCTGCAGCGGCTTGTTAGCCAGCCCCATCGCCTTGATTTGACCGTTCCAGCGGTGCGAGAGGAAGGGAATCGTATCTCCGAGACGCTTCGCATGCCGGTCCTGTGCTGCCAACAGGAATAGGACGCGAGGCGTTCGAAACGCCTCCACGAAACCTGCGCCGGTGCGGGAACGTAGGTCTGCCGCGATACGTTCCGCGAAGGCTTCACGGGGCTCACGACGGAAGTGCTGGTAGATGAGAATCGAACACCCTGCCGTCCACAGCCCTCCGATTTCGTCCCAGGTGACGTACTTCGAGGAGCCTCTGCGACCGACTGGCCTCGAGGGCACCTCGATCCCATTGTCCGGATCGACGAATACGAGATCGACGCCAGAGGCTGCACGCAGCAGGCCATCAAACCACGCCTCACGTTCCCGGCGCGCGTCGGGGACCAGCGCCGAGTAGTAGGACGCTCCCGGCAGGAGGCTGGTCCCTTCGATCAGTGACACGGTAGGCTGCCGTGCCACGCGAAGGAGGTCAGCGAGACCGGCGAACAGAGCCGGGTCGTACTTTTCCCACTTGGCGGGAGCTTTGAGGTACGACCGGAGTCGCCCGTCTCGGGTGTCGTCGTCCGGCGTGAGCATCCAGGCGACGAGCAGACGACTGTTGCCTCCCGACTGTAGTGCGCGCAGGAGACCATACTTGCGGTAGTCGTTGATGTCACCGAAGTACTGGTTTTTCATCGTGCGCTTGGCTTGGCTGGCTAACGTTTGACATAACCGGCTGGCTGGAAGCGGGCGAAGCCCGCTGTAAGCCAGTCCGGGTTGATGGAATTGTTAGGGGTGTTATGGAAGCTCGGCACGGCGGGTAAACCTGATGAGGATTTTTAGCTGTGGGTTTTCTATGACATACCCCGACATATCGAAAGTTGTTTGTGCGGGTTTGCCAGACAAGGAGAGTGTGAATTGCTTTGCTGGGCCAAAAACGGAGTGTGGTTGCCCAAAGTAGTGGGTGACTTTAACGGTAGCCTGAACAATGCCGTTTTCTACGTAGCACTCGCCAACGTAGAAATATTGTGCGTCACCACCAAGAACTTTTCCGTTTTCGATGACGGCTACACCAGCACCAACGCCTTGAGAATTTGAAACGAACTCAACTGACCAAAGAGCTTCAAGCATGGGATACCTCAAAGAAGTGTTTTTATGGGTTTGTTGTAAAAGACCGGACGGACAACCGAGCAACTTGCACAGGATTGGAATTTTCATTTTTTCTGTACCCGGTCAGTGTGGAGGGCTTATTGGCGCACATTGTTTAACACCCCTAACTAAAATTAGGTGAAGGCTAGCATAGACCGGCAAGCAGACTAAGTCAATTGCATAATCCAAACAGTCAACGACATAGCGTTACATTCCTGAATTAGGCTGCGTAAGATTTGACGAATGGATGCCATTGTCACGAAACGCCCGAAGCTGCTGGACCGGATGCGCGAAGCGCTGCGAGTGCAGCGCTACAGCTTGCGCACCGAGGAGGCCTACGTGGACTGGGCACGCCGCTTCATACTGTTCCACGGCAAGCGCCATCCCCGCGAGATGGGAGCGGCGGAGGTCTGCGCGTTTTTGACGCATCTGGCGACGGTGCGACAGGTTTCGCCTTCCACCCAGAACCAGGCCAAGGCGGCGCTGCTGTTCCTCTACAAGCGGGTGCTGGGCGTCGAGCTGCCGTGGCTGGACGAGGTGGTGCAAGCCAAGGTGAAAAAGCGCCTGCCGGTGGTGCTGACGCCGCGCGAGGTGCGCGCGTTGTTGAACGAGTTGAACGGCACGATGTGGCTCATCGTCAGCCTGCTCTACGGCACGGGCATGCGCCTGCTGGAGGGGCTGCGGCTGCGGGTAAAGGACGTGGAGTTCGAGCGGCGCGAGATCGTGGTGCGGGAGGCCAAGGGCGGCAAGGATCGGGTGACAATGCTGCCGGAGAATCTGATCGCGCCCCTGCAAGACCAACTGGCGCGGGCCAAGAAGCTGCACGATGAGGACCTGGCCGCCGGCTACGGCGAGGTGTGGCTGCCGGACGCGCTGGCGGTCAAGTATCCCAAGGCCGGCAAAGCTTGGGGTTGGCAGTACGTGTTTCCTTCGACGGTGCGCTCGACGGATCCGCGGTCGGGTGCGGTACGGCGCCACCACATCCTGCCGGAGACGGTGCAGAGGGCGGTCAAGCTGGCGGCTTCGCGCGCCGGGATAACCAAGCCGTGCACGCCGCACGTGCTGCGCCATTCCTTCGCCACCCACCTGTTGCAGAGCGGCTACGACATCCGTACGGTGCAGGAGTTGCTCGGCCACCAGGACGTGAGCACGACGATGATTTATACGCACGTGCTCAACCGCGGCGGCCGCGGTGTGGTGAGCCCCTTGGATCAGCTTTAAAGTCCTGACGCTCGATCTTTTCCCGGTATCCGGCCGTTTGTCGGAATTCACCGCGGCCTCGTGGAGTCGAATGGCTCTTCCGGCGTCGGTGAATCCGCGCCGCTTGCCGCAGCGGCCGGCCTCATGGAAAAAGACAAAGTTCGAGAACCTATTGACCACCCCCTTGCCCACAGGCCCGAGGACCATTAACCCGTCTTGGTCGAGCCCAATCAAATCATAAGAAAGAATAATAGAAACGGTAAGCTCTCGTTATACTTCTTGCGCTATCATATGTTGCGTGGCTCTTTCATATCGTGAAAAGAGCGGCGGAAGCCCGCGCCACAAGCGCGGACGAGGAGACCCGAGATGAGCGCAGTGTTGAAGAGCATCGAAGACCGGCTCCCCCGGCCGGTCGAAGAGGAGGCGTCCTTCGGCGACGCCTCCGGGGAGTACCGGGCGTGCGGCTGCTGGCGGGAAGAGCGTCATCCGCGCACCTTTCCGAGCCGGCTGCAGGGCGATCCCCGCGCCATCGAAAATCCTTTCGGCGATCTTTGAACGGCGCCAAGCGGCCGGAGATCCTCCGTCCGGCTGAGCGATAGAGGTTTCGCCCCGGCTGGGGCGCGCCTAAAATTCCCTTTTATTCGAAGAGCGCCCGTTGCGCCTTGGCGCGGGCGGGTGTCGTCTGTGCATCGTCTTTGAGGAACCTCCATGTCCAGCGTCGAACCTCTGCGCACCCCCGCGAGCCCCGCCAAGGCCGCCGCCCTGACGGAAGCCCGCCGCCTCGCCGGCCAGGTCCTGGTGGACGGTCGGCTTCAGCCTCCGCCCAGCGGCCGCACCTTTCCGGTGGAAAATCCTGGCGACGAAACCGTCATCGCGGAAGCCGCCCGGTGCGATGCCCGGGACGTGGCCTGGGCGGTGGAGGTCGCCCATCGGGCCTACCCCGCCTGGTCGCACCTCCCGGCCCGGGAGCGGGGCGACCTGCTGCGCCGGGCCGCCGACCGGCTGGAGCAGGAGGCGGAACCCCTCGCCCGGCTCCTGGCGTTGGAGACCGGCAATGCCCTCGCCACCCAGTCTCGGCCCGAGGTGGCCGGCGCCATCGAGCTGCTACGGTTCTTCGCCGGCCTGTGGTCGGAGCTCAAGGGACGCACGATCCCCTGGGACCCGGATACGCTGGCCTACGTAGCGCGCGAACCGCTGGGAGTGGTCGGCGCCATCATCCCGTGGAACTCGCCCCTCGCCCTCCTGTGCGTGAAGCTGGGTCCGGCCGTGGTGGCGGGCAACACCCTGGTGGTGAAGAGCGCCGAGCAAGCGCCCCTGACCGTGACCCGCACGGTGGAGATCCTGAACGAAGTCTTGCCTGCTGGCGTGGTGAATGCCATCTCCGGGTTCGGGGAAGAGGCGGGCCGACCCCTAGCCGAGCATCCCCTGGTGCGCAAGGTAAGCTTCACCGGCTCCGTTTCGGTGGGTCGGCAGATCCTGCGCTACGCCGCTGAAAAGCTTTGCCCGGTTACCCTAGAGCTCGGGGGAAAGAGCCCGAACATCGTGATGGACGACGCCGACCTAGACAAAGCAGTGCCAGGAATCATCGCCGGCATGCGCTTCACCCGCCAGGGCCAGTCCTGTTCCGCCGGCACCCGCATCTACCTGCACGACCAGGTCTACGACCAGGTCGTCGCCCGCACCGTGAAGGAACTGGAGAAGCTCAAGATCGGCGATCCCTTGGACGAGGCGACCCAGATGGGGGCCATCATCTCCCGGGAGCAGTTCGAGCGGGTCAAGTCCTACGTGGACATGGCCCGCGCCACCCCGGGCGCTCGCATCCTGTGCGGCGGCGGCCCCGCACCCGGGCTAGACAAGGGTTACTTCTACACGCCCACTCTGATTGAGGGGGTTCCCCACACCTCCCCGGTGTGCACCGACGAGATCTTCGGTCCCGTGGCGCTGCTGTACCGGTTTAGCGACTTCGACGAAGCCCTCACCCTCGCCAACGATACCCAGTACGGCCTCGCTGGGGCGCTGTGGACCCGCGATCTCGCCAAGGCCCTCGCCTTCGCGGAAAAGCTCCAGGCGGGTTTCGTGCAAGTGAACCAGTACGCGGGGCCGAGGGCGGGGCTGTCCTACGGCGGCTATAAGATGAGCGGGCTAGGGCGGGAGTATTCCCTAGAATCCATGCTGGAGCACTTCACCGCCACCAAGACGGTGATCGTGAATTACGGAAAGTAACCGCGGTGCGTCCGTTTTCAGCGGACCGCCAGCTTGCAGGAGGCCAGCCATGCCGCCCGGCAAACCGCCGGACAAGGCACGCCTCGACCGTATCGTGGCCGAGGCCCGGCGCGCCCGGGAGGAGCGGGAGAAAGGGTATCGGGCGCGGGCCCTCAAGCTCTTTCCCTGGATCTGCGCCCGGTGCGGGCGGGAATTCACCCGCGCGACGCTCTATCAGCTCACCGTGCATCACCGGGACGGCAACCACGACAACAATCCGCCCGACGGCAGCAACTGGGAGCTCCTGTGCCTCTACTGCCACGAGAACGAGCACGCGCGGGTCGTGGACGAGTCGGTTCGCGGCCGGCCCGCGCCCGGCACCGAGCCTGAATCCCGGGCAACCTACAAGCCGTTCGCCGGCCTGGACGCCTTGCTCGAACGCAAGAGATAACGACCCACGGAACATTCCGCCGCAGTCCTCGGCCTAAGGAAATATCGGGCATTACCCTCCCATGACGGTCGGTCAACGCGTCGTATTGCTTCTGCTGGCCTTTCCGTTTTCGGCGCTGCTCGCCGTGGGCGTGTACTGGGGGCTCGACCTGCCAGCCCGGTACGGGCTTCCCATCGCCGCCCTGATCTTCATCGCCATCGAGCTTCTGCTCCAGCGTCTTGCCTCCCGAATTCGACCCCAGGTCGGCCCCGAGTCGCTTCCCGGCCAAGAGGTGGAGGTGCTCTCCGACTTCCAGCAGGATGAGCACGGGTTCTACGCCGGGCACGTACGGCTCAAGGGGGAACGATGGAAGGCACGCGCCGCGGTCCCCCAGGAACACGTGCCCCGCCCGGGCGCTAAAGCGCACATCGAGCGGGTGGAAGGGGTCACGCTTTGGGTTTCGCCGAGCGCTCGTCCGATAGATAAGCCCGGCCGATAAAAAAAGCCGGGCACAAGGCCCGGCGCAAGGGAGGAAGCAATGGAAACCCGATGGGTTCAGTCCCGCGCCCAAGCGTCGCTCATAAGCCGTGCCAGGGGCTCGGAGATTTCGTAGACGCTCGCCACCGCCAGCTCCGGGCCGAAGGGCACGCCATCCTTCTCCGCGCGCCGCTTGAGCCGCTCCTCGTGGATCTCCAGCACGTCCTTCGGGAAGGGCATGAGGCCAGGATCCAGGATGCGCAAGTACCCCTCGGCGTCCCGGGCCGGCATCACCCGGCTCTTGCACCAGCGGTTGGGGGACCAGGGGATATCCATGACGCCGGCTTCGAATGCGCGCACCGCCCCCACCGCCGCGTCCCCGTCCCCCATCTCCAGGGTCTTGTCGATGATGGGCCGCACTTCCCGCTTGATCAGCTCCACTTCGAACTGGAACTCGGGTAGGGGATCGAGACGGATCCGGCGCGCCAGGTAAATCCCCATGCGCGTCATGCGCAACCCTTCCGCGTTCGCCTGGGGCGTGGGGATGCCGAACGCCTCGTGGGTGGTCTTGGTGGTGACCGACACCGCCCCGGCCACGGCGGCCAGCGTTCCGCCGTAGACCACCAGGGCTGCCGACTGGGCCTCGTCGTGGGGCCAGGCGCCCATCCAGTGGAGAAGGGTGACTGGGGTAAATACATCCGTGTAGCCCGCCTTGCGCAGGTATTCCTGAACGAGATCCTGGCAAGCCCGCACCGCCGCCGCGTCCTGGACGAGGTGCAGCGTCTGCCCCATCTCCAGGCCGTAATTCTTGACCCCCTGGGCGGCGGCCAGCAGCGCGTCCAGGACGCAGGTCATGATGGCGATGCAAGGCGGGATGTTGGTGCCGGTGAGGAAACCCGGCTGGCGCCGGTGCAGCTCGACGCCGTGCTCCTGGTACAGCGCCGCCAGCCGGTCTAGGTACTGGTAGTTGCGGATACCCTCCTCGATGGAGAGTTCCTTGATGTAGGAAGTGGTGTAGGCGATGCCAGAACCCAGGTAGCCCGAATAGCCCGAGGCGAAACCGATCTCCCCCGTGAGCTTGGGCATGGCGGTGCCGGTCAGCATGATGGCCGGCTTGTCGATGGCCTCGATCAGCTTCTTGCTCACCTCAACCCCGTAGTTCACGATGGGGTAGCCGTTCAGCATGGAGCGTCCTTCCCGCTCCGACTCCTCGATCCCCTTCTGCGCCAGCACCCACTGCTCGTTGCGGGTGTAGCTGTCGGTGGTGGTGGGCACGATGTCGGCTAGTCCTTCCTTGTCCAGGATTTGCATCAGTTCCAGTTGCAGCCGGAAAGTGCCGAAGCCACCCCGGGGTTGGGTAAGGCAGCGGCCCTCCTGCACCGCCCGCCGCATGACGTAGGCGAGCCGCTTGTGCTTCGGCAGCCGCTGGTGCAGCTCCACCGCCCGCTCGAGCACCACCTCCTTCCCCGTGGGCCAGCGGGCCAGGTTCTCCCGGCGCATGGCGTCGAAGGCGTCATCGGGGATCCGTTCCTGGGAGAGGGGTAGCCGAGTCTCAGGCGCCGACGGTGCGTTCATGACGGGACTCCTTGTGCACGGGAACGAGGCAGTTGCAGCCCAAGCGCAGCGCGGCTGCCGGCTCCACCTGGGCGAGCAAGCCGCAGGCGTACAGGGAATAATCGCGGTCGAGCATAAGCCGCGGAGCCCTCGGCCGCAGAGACCAGGGCTCAGCAGGATCGAACAGGGCCGTCTCCAGGATCGCTCCAGGATCGGCGCCGTGGACCAGCACGCCGCCGGTGCCGATCACCGTGGCCACTTCCCGCAGGTCCTTGCCGTGCTGCACCTGGACCGGTCCCTGGACCGTGTAGACGGTCTCCAGCGTCCCGGCGTGGCGCTGGACCGCCAAACGCACGGCGGCGCGGCCGAGGGCCAGATCGAGGGCCCGCTCTTCGTCGCTTTCTGGCAGCCGCTCCACCTCGCGCGAGAGCTCATCCACCATTTGCCTCACCCGGTCGGCGGGCAGTCCCGCATCCCGGGCCAAGGCCTCCAGACCGACGATCTCGGCCACGGCGCCAATGTTGTGGCGCATGCCCAGGTCCCCTTCCACGGTGCGCTTGACGCGCGGCTCCGGCAAGCCGTGGGGTATGATCCCCGGCTGGGTCGGCTGCCCGTCCGCCACCGAATGCACGTCGGTCGTCGCCCCACCCGGATCCACCACCAGCAGGGGCCCCAGCCCCGGCTGCCCTTCCCAGCCGTCGGCCAGCAGCCGTGCCGCCTCCATGACCGCCTCGGGCGTAGGCATCAACACCTGATCGAACAGGGCCTGGGCCCGGTCGATGCCCTTCGCGTGCACGATACGCTCGATGAACACCCGGCGGATGGCGGCACGGGCGGGCTCGATGTTGAGCACGTTGAACTCGGGCATCACGTTCTCGGCAACGATGACCGTCTTGCCGCCGAGGAGCCGTTGAGCCTCTTCGGCCGCCGCCCGATTACCTGCGTAGACGATGGGACACGCGAGGGAGGAGGTTCCTAGCGCTTCGGCGTTGTGCAGGATCACCTCGCTGTTTCCGCCGTCGGTGCCGCCTGCGAGCAGCAGGATGTCGGGGGAAAGCGCCTCGATCTTTTTGACATCGCCGCGGGTCAGGCGATAGGCGAAGGTGCCTACTAGCTTCGCCCCGGCCCCGAGGGCTGCCCGGCGGGCCGCTTCCGCGGTGAGTTCCCGCACCAGCCCCACCGTGACCATGCGCAAGCCCCCAGCCGCGCTGGAAGAGGCGAGCCGGTAGGTAAACCTGGGAAGCGGACCGATATGGGCTTCCAGGTCCTGGAGCGCCGTGACCATGCCCACGGTGATGTCGGTGGCAACGGTGGACGGCCCCTGGCCGGCGCCGATGATGCGGGCATTGTCCACGTCCACCGCCCGCAGCTTGGTGTAGGTGCTGCCGAAATCGATGAGGAGCGCCGTCTTCATGCGATCAGCGAAAATTTCCCCCCTGGTGAATCACGCTTCTGTCTTTTGCCTTTCCCGGGCCTCGAAATCCCGGGCGAGGGCCTCGATCACCTCGTCGGTGCGCGTGCCGGGGGGGAACGCCCGGTCGAAGCCCATGGCGAGGAAGCGTTTCTCCACGTCTTCCCAGCGCTGCTTTCCCACCACCAGGTTCCCGCCCACGTAGAGCAGGATGTTCTCCAGGCCCGCTTCGATGCACTTGTCGCGAAAGCCCCGGCAGTCCAGCTCTCCCTGGCCGTAGAGGGAAGAGACCAGGATCCCATCAGCGTTCGTCTCCACCGCCGCCTTGATGAAGTCCTCGGCCGGGGTCAGCGCCCCCAAGGCCACCACCTTGTAGCCGGCCTTCTCCAGCGCCATGGACAAAATGCGGTTGCCCACGATATGGGTGTCCGACCCTATGACCCCGGTGACCAGCGTTTTCCGTCCCATCATCCCATCCTTTGGAAGCGCTTACATGCAAACACGCTCAAAGCGCGGCCGAGGCTTTCGCGGAAAATCCTTCCCGCGCCACCGTGTAGCGTGCCAGCGCGTCGCGGTCGAGGGAGGGCCGATCGCCCGGCTCCAGCACGATGGCCCCGCGCTCGAACCGGAGGGGCCGCTCCAGCAGGCGCGACACGGGCTTCAAAAACCCGTTCATCTCGCCCGCGTTCCCGATCGTTTCCCGGGCGACGCAAGCCTCCATCCAGCAGCCGATCTCGCACGCCACGCCGTTGCCCAGGACCGGTTCCATGCCCAAAGCGCGGATGCGCTCGATGCCGGCCTTGAGGCGATCGAGGCTTCCCATTTTCATGAGCTTCAGCTTGATGAAGCTGGCGCATCGCAGGCGTGCGGCGCGCTCGATATCCTCGATCCCGTAGATGGATTCGTCCAGCATCATGGGCACCGGCGAGATTTCGGCCACCGCCTTGGCCGCGGTCCAGTCCCCCGCAGCGCAGGGTTGCTCGAAGAGCTCGACGCTGGCCGGATCCAGCGTCCGCAAGAAGCGGCGCGCCTCGTCGACGTTGTAGCCCTGGTTGGCGTCGATGCGAAGCCGGGCCCGCCCGCGGTTGAACCGCTGGACCAGGGCCACCTTGCGCGCGTCCCGCTCCGGATCGAAGCCCACCTTGATCTTGAGGGTGCCGTGACCTTCGCTGAGGAGCTTCTCGATCTCCGACTCCAGCTCGTGGGCTTGCGTGCCGTTCACGAGTCCCAGCAGAGGCACTGTCGTCGTTCGCTCCACCGACAAACATGGATGGCCCTCCAGCATATCCACAGCCGTGGCGAGGGCCGTGGTGGTGAAAGGCGCCGCGCCGACCGCCGCCTCGGCCACGCGCTTCGCGTCCAAGGGGGAGCGGCCCACCATTCGGGGCGCCAGCTCCCGGGTCAGCGCCCAACTCCCGTCAATGGTCTCTTCGGTGTAGCCTGTGAGGAGCGTCGCCTCCCCCAATCCTTCGCGGCCGTCCGAGTCCACCGCTTCCACCAGGAGGGTGTCGAAGGCCCTGACCGGCCCGAACGCGAGCTTGTACGGGGTGGTCAAGGGCACCTGGAGCCGATAGAGCGTGACATGCTCGATGACGCTCATGATTCTCCTAAGGGTTTGCCGCGGCGCTCGCCGGGCGCCTTGGGGCGCCCGGCCCGCTGGGCTTTGGGCGGGTCGATCCCGCTTCTCATCCTTGCGCGAGGGCGCGCGGGCGCCCTCGGGGCCTCACACGTAGTCCTTGTACTTTTCCAGCAGCCGTTTGGGCTTGGAGAGGGCGTCGCGGCGGAAGGGGTCGCCGA
>NZ_JBQACR010000199.1:0-343 GCF_051905455.1 Pelomicrobium sp. G1 | reverse complement strand
GCGCTCCTTTCGGCGGCCGTGGAACGGGGTGAGTTCTCGCGCCGGGGAGGAATCGGCGGGCTGGAGCTGGAAGCGTGGATCGTGGACTGGCGGTGCGACCCCTTGCCCGCCAACGAGGCGCTGCTGGAGGCCCTTGCCTCGCCGGCGGTGGTGCCGGAACTCGCCAAGTTCAACTTCGAGATCAACGTCGAGCCCCAGGCCCTCGTAGGGCGCGGCCTCGCCCGGCTGGGCGAAGAGCTGGCCACCACCTGGAACCGGTGCCGCGCGGCGGCCGCCGGGCTCGGCGCCAGGGTGGCCGCCATTGGCACATTGCCCACGGCCCGGGACTCGGACATGGTGCTGG
>NZ_JBQACR010000198.1:0-343 GCF_051905455.1 Pelomicrobium sp. G1 | reverse complement strand
GCCAATGGCTGAATGGGGTAAGTGATCGCCGATCAAGGTTTGGAGGCGAGTCTATAAGCGGCTGAAACTCTTCAGGCGGGCTAAGCGCCTCGAGCCTCTCGCCGGTGTGTGGATTCTCCAGGCGAAGAAGGATACGAGAGCCAAGCGTGACTTTGTCACGAAGGTGCCATACCTGATCGCGGAGCAGTAGGCGCGTCATAGGTGGATGGTTTCGAGCTATGGGCTGACCAACATTCTGCAGTATTTGTGTGCTGGTATTTTGCTATCATCACACTGGATTCCCAACCAAGCTGCGCGGCATTAGGCGCAGCGCGCGATGCGGTCCTAGTTTAAACGGTTTCGA
>NZ_JBQACR010000197.1:0-344 GCF_051905455.1 Pelomicrobium sp. G1 | reverse complement strand
CCCAATTGCTGCACGATCTGGTAGGTGACCCACAGCCCCAGGCCGTTGCCGTCTTCGCTCAACCGGAAGAAGGGCTCGAACAGGTACTGCTGCTCGTGCTCGGGGATGTAGGCGCCGTCGTTGCTCACGCGGATCTCCAGGCGTTCCCCCACGACCTGGATGCCGCACTCGATGCGACCGCCCGCCTCCACCGCGCGGGTGGCGTTGAGCAGCAGGTTGAGCAGGATCTGGCGCACCAGGGTGGAGGGCAGCGGCAGGGGCGCCTCGATCCGATTGTCCCAGGCGAGATGTGCGCCCTTGGGGTGGGCGTCGGACAGGACCAGGGTGCGGATATCCTCCAAGTC
>NZ_JBQACR010000196.1:0-344 GCF_051905455.1 Pelomicrobium sp. G1 | reverse complement strand
GTGTAGCGCTTGGCCCGCTCTACCGCCTCGACGAAGGCATCCTCCGCGAACTCGCAAGCCGTGGGTCCGGAGGGGCAGGGATCGCTCGCTGGGATCGCCACCGGCTGGCGCAGGCGCGCGAGCAGCTCGGCGAGGCGCCGGCGCGCGCGGGCGTAGGCGCCCGGCTCCCGGGGGTCGGCGTACACCACCAGGTAGAGCTTTCCCAGCAGGTTGTCGATCACCGCTAGCTCCTCGGAGAGGAGCAGCAGGATGTCCGGCGTGCCGAGGGCGTCCGGCTTGTCGGTGCGGGCGAGCCGCGGCTCGATGTAGCGCACCGTGTCGTAGCCGAAGTAGCCCACGAGCCC
>NZ_JBQACR010000195.1:0-346 GCF_051905455.1 Pelomicrobium sp. G1 | reverse complement strand
AGCAATGCAGGTATTCAACATCTCCAAGAGATAGGTGAAGTCTCGTTTGAGAATTGGAAACGAGTTCTCGCCGTCCATCTTGATGGAGCTTTCTTAACGACCCGAGAGTGTCTCAAATACATGTACGCGCAAGGAGGGGGAACCGTAATCCTGATGGGATCCGTACACTCCAAGGAAGCCTCTCCGCTGAAGGGACCCTACGTGGTAGCGAAGCATGGTCTGCTTGGCCTTTGCAGGGTAATTGCGAAAGAAGGCGCTCGTTATGGAGTGCGTGCCAACGTGATTTGTCCAGGATTCGTCAAAACGCCATTAGTCGAGCGACAGATCCCACTGCTTGCTCAGCGGC
>NZ_JBQACR010000194.1:0-346 GCF_051905455.1 Pelomicrobium sp. G1 | reverse complement strand
GAAAGTAAGAACACGGTCTTTGCTCCCTTCGTACGCCTCATAGGCAACCGTGGTCAAACCCGTAGCCGCGTGACCATTTGGAAATACTGTGTACTTGCGGTCGAAATAGCCTTTCTGCAGCATTCCGGTGGCACGATTGTGGTAATGCATGTAGTCGTGGTAGAACTCGCGGCTCGTCTCGTGCCATAGCTTGTAATTGGTACGGATGATGGATTTCTGATAATGGAATATTTCCAGAGGTTCCGTGTCCAGCTCCTGGCTCATGAAGTCGAACGCACCGGCGATGTAGTTAGCAAGAGGCTCGCACTCGTCGTCGAGGTTCACCCACACGAAGCCTCCGTAAGCC
>NZ_JBQACR010000193.1:0-346 GCF_051905455.1 Pelomicrobium sp. G1 | reverse complement strand
GGAAGGGCAGCACCACGCCCACCACGGCCACCAGGAACGCCCGCACCCCCACCCGGCGCATGGAATCCACGCTGGACTCGAGCCCGATCTGGAAGAGGAGGATGACGACGCCCAGCTCGGCCAGGAATCTGACGATCTCGTCCGTCTTGATAGGCTCGAACCAGTCGATGCCCGCCAGGAACAGGTTGCCCAGGGCGATGCCCACCAGCAGTTCCCCCAGCACCGCCGGCTGGCCGAGGCGCTCCACCAGGCTCGCCGTCTTGGCCGCTGCCAGGAGCAGGGCGATCCACAGGAAGACCCAGGCCGTATGCTCAGCTTCAGCCGTCACAGCGGCGTCGGCCTGTAC
>NZ_JBQACR010000192.1:0-346 GCF_051905455.1 Pelomicrobium sp. G1 | reverse complement strand
GCACTGTTCCATCTCACTCTTAAGGATGGGACGAGAGGCGTTCGAGATGTCGGTCTCCCCGCGGCAAAACTTCTTGAATCCGCCGCCGGTCCCGGAGATGCCGACGGTCACTTTGTACTTGCCCTTGGTGGCCTTCTGAAACTCCTCAGCCACCGCCTCCGTGATGGGAAAGACCGTGCTGGAGCCGTCGACCTTAACGATATCGGCGTGGGCGAGCGACGACGCGCCGAGCGATCCGGCCAGTACCGCCGCTGCAGCGAGCCATTTGTGTCCTTTGGCGATGTCCATGGTTAGCCTCTCCTTGTCGATCAAAATAAACGCGAACGTGCAGCTCGCATCCTAATCC
>NZ_JBQACR010000191.1:0-347 GCF_051905455.1 Pelomicrobium sp. G1 | reverse complement strand
CCTCAAGGCGAGCGCCGAGCGCCTGGCCCGGGTGCTGGCCCGCACCCTGACGCCGCTCGTGATCCACGACGACGTGTGGCGCGCTTTCGAAATCGTGCGCACCCCGCTACAGGCCCTCGATGCCAGCGATGCGGCTCGGGTGGAGGCGATCGTCGTGCTGGACGAAAAGGACCGGGTGTACGTCTCCAGCCATCCCGAGCGTTATCCGATCTTGAGCGACCCAGCCCGGGCGAACCCGGAGCTGGCGGCCCTCGCCGGCCCATTGGCGGTCCTTTCCGGGGAAAACACGGTCACGGTGGAGCCGGCCGGAGGGCCCAACATCTACGTGCTGGCGCCCGTGATGGCCG
>NZ_JBQACR010000190.1:0-348 GCF_051905455.1 Pelomicrobium sp. G1 | reverse complement strand
CCTTGCGCACCTGGGCAGCCTCTTTCAGGATCTCCGGCAGCCGATGCTCCATGCGCATCATCTGAAGCTGGCTCTTAAGATTGGAGATCATCCCTCCGGGAACCTGGTGCTCGTAGAGTGAGGGATCGTATTGCGCCACCTGACCGCGTGGCTTCCCTTCGCGCTCGCACAGCCAGTCGAAATAGCCCGAGACATCTGCCAGTACCTCAGTATTGATAGTAGTTTCAAATCCCAGCTCATGCGCACGTCGATTGATGTCCTCGGTAGCCGGGAGGGAGGCGCCGTTGGCGAGGGGCTCGCTGGCAGTGTAGCCAAAGCGGAACCCGTTCTCGATAGCGATGGAATAGA
>NZ_JBQACR010000018.1:16526-71357 GCF_051905455.1 Pelomicrobium sp. G1 | reverse complement strand
ACCAGCTCCAGAAGCTCAGGATCGTCCACCATGTCGGCCTTGTTCAAATACACCACAATGTAGGGCACCCCCACCTGGCGCGCCAGCAAAATGTGCTCGCGCGTCTGCGGCATCGGCCCATCAGCCGCCGACACCACCAAAATGGCACCATCCATCTGCGCCGCACCCGTGATCATGTTCTTGATGTAGTCCGCATGCCCCGGACAGTCTACGTGCGCATAGTGACGCTTGGCCGTCTCATACTCCACGTGCGCCGTGTTGATCGTGATCCCCCGCGCCTTCTCCTCCGGCGCCGAATCAATCTCCTCGTACTTCTTCGCCTGACCCCCAAACTTCTTCGACAACACCAGCGTCAACGCCGCCGTCAGCGTCGTCTTGCCATGATCCACGTGCCCAATCGTGCCTACGTTCACATGCGGCTTCTTGCGCTCAAATTTCTCCTTGGCCATGATGCAATCCTCGTTTGCGGCTATCCTCGACTATTGAGCACCGGATGGTGGTGCCCATGGCCCGGATTGAACGGGCGACCTCTCCCTTACCAAGGGAGTGCTCTACCACTGAGCTACATGGGCCGTGCCGGCGTTGTCTACCTGTAACTAAATCGATCCAAGAAACCTGGAGCGGGTGAAGGGAATCGAACCCTCGTCGTAAGCTTGGAAGGCTTCTGCTCTACCATTGAGCTACACCCGCCCACCGAAAGCGTTCCACCGCGCTGGCCCGGAAGTTTCCGCGACCTCCGCTTGCCGGAACCGGACCCCGTACCGCCCGATCAGCCAACCTCCCAATCCGACGTGGTGGAGGGGGTAGGATTCGAACCTACGAAGGCTTAGGCCAACAGATTTACAGTCTGCCCCCTTTGACCGCTCGGGAACCCCTCCCCGAAAGAAACGGGAAATTATGCGTTTACATAGGAAAAAAGTCAAACTACCAGGAGAAAACCGCCAGCCGGGGCACTCCGCTCCGTCGGCCCGCCTCTCCTTCGGGCGCGTCCCGCGAGTGGGTCTGGTTGGATTTGAACCAACGACCAAGGGATTATGAGTCCCCTGCTCTGACCGGCTGAGCTACAGACCCCCTTCTCGATCGGATACCCCGCGCCGGCGAAAGCGGGCGCACAAGGCGCGCCGCCGACTCGCTCAGCTTTCGTTTTCCAGGAAGCTGCGCAGGCGCTCCGAACGGGACGGATGGCGCAGCTTGCGCAGCGCCTTGGCCTCGATCTGGCGAATCCGCTCCCGGGTCACGTCGAATTGCTTGCCGACCTCCTCCAGCGTGTGGTCGGTATTCATTTCGATGCCGAAGCGCATGCGCAACACCTTGGCCTCCCGGGGAGTGAGGGTATCGAGCACCTCCTTGGTGGCATCTCGCAAACTGGCGTAGAGGGCCGCGTCGCTCGGCGCCATGGTCGAGGCATCCTCGATGAAGTCCCCCAGGTGGGAATCGTCGTCGTCGCCGATGGGCGTCTCCATGGAGATCGGCTCCTTGGAGATTTTGAGGATCTTGCGGATCTTCTCCTCGGGCATCTCCATCTTCTTGGCGAGCAACGCCGGGTCCGGCTCCTGCCCGGTCTCCTGCAGGATCTGGCGCGATATGCGATTCATCTTGTTAATGGTCTCAATCATGTGCACCGGGATGCGGATGGTGCGCGCCTGATCCGCGATGGAGCGGGTGATGGCCTGCCGGATCCACCAGGTCGCGTAGGTGGAAAACTTGTAGCCGCGGCGGTACTCGAACTTGTCCACCGCCTTCATCAGCCCGATGTTGCCTTCCTGGATCAAATCCAGGAACTGCAGCCCCCGGTTGGTGTACTTCTTGGCGATGGAGATCACCAGCCGCAGGTTGGCCTCGGTCATTTCCCGCTTGGCGCGGCGCGCCTTGGCTTCCCCCGTGGACATCTGGCGCGCGATCTCCTTCAGCTCCTTGAGCGGGATCATGGCCCGCTTCTGCACGCCCAGGATGTTCTGCTGCTGCTCGAGGATCGCGGGACGGAAGCGTTCCAGCGCCGCGCCGTAGGGCTTGTGCGCCGCGATTTCCTGGTCCACCCACTTGAGATTGGTCTCGTTGCCGGGGAAAGCCTTGATGAAGTGGCTGCGCGGCATGCCCGCCTTCTCGACGCACAGATCCATGATGGCCCGTTCGTAGCGGCGCACTTCGTCCACCATGCCGCGCACGCTGTCGCACAGGGCCTCCACCTGCTTCGCCGCGAAGCGGATCTTCATGAGCTCGGCGGAAATCTGCTCCTGGTACTGCTTGTAGGCGCGCGAGCGGGTGCCCTTGGTGGCCAGCACCTTCATCATCTTGTTGTAGATCTGGCGGATGGTCTTGAAACGTTCCAGGGCCTCGGCCTTGAGCTGGGCCAGCGTGGCGCTGTTGACCCCGCTACCCTCCTCGTCCTCGGACTCTTCCGCGAGATCCTCGTCCTCGGCCACCGATTCCTCGTCTTCGGCCATTTCGCTGGCAACCATTTCCTCCTGGGACTCGCTGTCCAGGAGCCCGTCCACCAGCTCGTCGATGCGCATTTCGTCCCGCTCGACCTTTTCGGCCAGGGCCAAGATTTCGGCGATGGTGGTCGGGCAGGCCGAGATGGCCATGATCATGTGCTTCAAGCCATCCTCGATGCGCTTGGCGATCTCGATCTCCCCCTCGCGGGTGAGCAACTCCACCGACCCCATCTCCCGCATGTACATGCGGACCGGGTCGGTGGTGCGCCCGAACTCGGAATCGACGGTGGAGAGGGCGGCCTCCGCCTCCTCCACCACGTCTTCGTCCGCCGCCGCCGGCGTCGCTTCCGAAATGAGCAACGATTCGGTGTCCGGCGCCTCGTCGTACACCGAGATTCCCATGTCGTTGATCATGCGGATGATGTTCTCGATCTGCTCGGCGTCCAGCATGTCGTCCGGCAGATGATCGTTGATCTCGGCGTAGGTCAGGTAGCCCCGCTCCTTGCCGAGCACGATCAGGTTCTTGAGACGCATGCGGCGCGAGTCCGCGTCCCCCATCTGGATATCCGGCTTATCGCTTTCCCTGTCCTTGGCCATGTTCCGTCGCTATCCGCTCTACCATGCGGAGAAAAACTGTTAATTATATACCCTTAGGCGCTTTGCGGGGCCGTTCGTTCCGCCGGTCCCTTGCGCAGCAGATCCAGATATTCCTGCCGCTCCTCAAGGCTCAGGCGATCCAGGCTGGCGCTCGTCAGCTCCTTGAGCCGCTGGCGGCGGGCCTCTTCTCGCAGGCCCCGCACCACCCCTTCGAACTCGGCTTCCGCGTCGAATTCCGGCCCCCACTCATCGATGGCCCGCGCCGCCTCACTAACGACTTGATCGAGCTCAGTATTTGCAAAGTACAAGAAAGCCATCGGGACAATGTCCGACCCTTTCAAAGTAGGGTTTGCCTTCACGAAGTCAAGGAACTGGAGCAAAAATCCGGCGTCCGGCTCGGAAGCAGGGATATCGGCCGGCTCCAGGCGCAGCGCCAGCTCGGGCCTGAACAGGATCTGGCGGATGAGCCGGCGGCACCGGCTCACCACTTCCGCCCCGCGCCCGGGCATCCTGGGAGCCGGGCCTCCGGAGTCCGTGCCGGAGCGGATTCGGTACAGGGCCTCCAGCTCAGAGAGGGTGAGCCCCACCCGCTCGGCCAGGCGCCGGCGAACCAAGAAGCCCAGCCCCGGGGCCTGGATCCGGGTCACCAGGGGTCTGGCTTCCTTGAGCAGGCGGGCCCGGCCCTCGTCGCTCGCCAGCTCCACCTGGGACGCGAGCCCCTCGATCAGGTAGGCGGACAGGGAAACCGCCCCTTCGACCCGGGCTTCGAACCCCGGGCCGCCGATCCGCCGCACCAAGCTGTCGGGATCCTCGCCGGCGGGAAGGAACAGGAAGCTCACCTCCTTCCCATCCGTCATATGGGGAAGCACCGCCTCCAGCGCCCGCCAGGCGGCCCGCCGCCCGGCCTCGTCCCCGTCGAAGCAGAAGACCACTCGATCGGCCTGGCGCAATAGTTTTTGCGCCTGGGCCCCGGTGGTGGCGGTGCCCAGCGTGGCGCAGGCGTAGCCGATCCCGTGCTGGGCCAGCGCCACCACGTCCATGTAGCCTTCCACCACCAGCACCCGCCCGGCCTCCCGGATGGGGCCCCTCGCTTGGAACAGCCCATAGAGCTCCCGGCCTTTCTCGAAAATGGGGGTCTCGGGGGAATTCAGGTACTTGGGTTCACCTTCGCCGATCAGGCGGCCTCCGAATCCCACGATCCGGCCCCGGCTGTCGGCGATAGGGAACATGATTCGGTCCCGGAAGCGGTCATAGCGCCGGCCGCCTTCCCCTCGCAGCACCAAACCGGCTTTTTCCAGCCATACCGAGCCATAATCGTCGAAGCATTCCGCCAGGGCCTGCCAATCGGCCGGGGCATAACCGATGCCGAAGCGGGCCGCAACCTCCCCCGAGAGGCCACGCCCCTTGAGATAGGCGATGGCCTGGGGGGAACGCTTGAGGCTCTCCCGGTAGAAGCGGGTCGCCCGCTCCAGAACCGAATAAAGCTCGGCTGCTTCGCCGGCCGGCGGCCGGAGGCCAGGCCGCTCCGCCTCCGGCACATTCATGCCCACGCCAGCCGCAAGCTCCCTGACCGCATCGACGAACCCGAGACCCCGATACTCCATCAGGAAGCCAATGGCGCTTCCGTGGGCGCCACAACCGAAACAGTGATAAAACTGCTTGGAAGGACTGACAGTGAAAGAGGGAGTTTTCTCACTATGGAAAGGGCAGCACGCTTTGTAGTTGGCCCCGGCCCGCTTCAGTGGAACGTAGCGGTCGATCACTTCTACCACGTCCACGCGGTTCAGCAGATCCTGGATAAAGGCTTGAGGAATCATGTTGTTAGCCTCTGACGGGCAAGGCACTACCGCCCCCCGTCAGAAAGGCGGGCAGGACGAGCGAAAGCCGCCGCAAGCTTATGTTTCAGTGATTATAGGACAGAATTTCTGCTTCCACCGGCTTCCGGGAGGGCTGCGGTGTGCAAATAGGCTATTGATTTCCCTGACGCTTTATCCGGCGCCGAGGCGCGCCTTGACCAGGGCCGACACCCGGCCCATCTCCGCCCGGCCAGCGATCTGGGGTTTGAGGGCCGCCATCACCCGCCCCATGTCCTTGGGACCCGCCGCCCCCGTGTCGGTGACCGCCCGCTCGATCAGGGCCTGAAGCTCCCCTTCCGACAAGGGCTGGGGCAGGTAGCCCTGGAGCACTTCGATCTCGAAGCGCTCGTTGTCCGCCAGATCCCGCCGGCCTGCGGCCTCGTACTGGGCCACCGACTCCCGGCGCTGCCGGATCAGCCGCTCCACGAGCCCCACCACGTCGGCATCGCTCAGCTCCCGGCGCTCGTCCACCTCCCGCTGTTGGATGGCGGCGAGCAGGAGGCGGATGGCGGCGAGGCGGCGCGCGTCTTTCGCCCGCATCGCCTCCTTCATGTGCTGGGTGATGGTGGCCTTGAGCATCATGGCGAAAGGACGTCCCCGGACCGGAAAAGCCGGGACAGCGGTCGGAAAGGACCTTTGGCCGGTCAGTAGGTACGCGGGGGAAGTTGCTGGCTGCGCAGACGTTTGTAATGGCGCTTGATCGCCGCCGCGAGCTTGCGTTTGCGCGCCTGGGTGGGCTTCTCGTAATATTCCCGGGACCGCAGCTCGGTGAGCAGTCCCGTTTTTTCTACGGTGCGCTTGAAACGCCGCAGCGCCACCTCAAACGGCTCATTCTCTTTGACCCGGACCATCGGCATAGGGATGTCGCGCCTTCTTTCTGTTTCTAATAACTGAAATTTTACATTATACGCGAACCATCCGGCTTTTACCAAGGGCGCTTCCTGTTCGATGAAAGTTCTCGGCATTGAAACCTCCTGCGACGACAGCGGCGTCGCTATCTACGACACCGAGCGGGGGCTGCGGGCCCATGCCCTCCATTCCCAGGCGGAGGTGCACCGGGCCTACGGCGGGGTGGTGCCGGAACTGGCTTCCCGAGACCATATCCGGCGGGTGCTTCCCCTGGTGCGGCGGGTCCTGGCCCAGGCGGATTGCGCCCTCTCCGACCTGGACGCCGTCGCCTACACCGCCGGACCCGGGCTGGCGGGCGCCCTGCTGGTGGGCGCCAGCATCGCCTGCGGGCTCGCCCGGGCTCTGAAAATCCCCGCCGTCGGGGTACACCATCTGGAGGGACACCTCCTTTCCCCCATGCTCGCCTCCCCCAGCCCCCGGTTCCCCTTCGTCGCCCTGCTCGCCTCGGGGGGCCACACCCAGCTCATGGAAGTGGCCGGGGTGGGCCGTTACCGGCTCCTCGGGGAAACCCTGGACGACGCCGCGGGGGAAGCGTTCGACAAGACGGCCAAGCTCCTGGGACTGGGCTATCCGGGCGGTCCCGCCCTGGCCCGGCTGGCCGAGCGCGGCGTAAGTAATCGCTTTCGCCTCCCCCGGCCCATGCTGGCAAGCGGCGATTTGAACTTCAGCTTCAGCGGGCTGAAGACGGCGGCCTTGCTCCTCGCCCGGGAGCACGGGGCCGACGAGGACGCTCGGGCCGACATCGCCCGGGCTTTCGAGGAGGCGGTGGTGGAGGTCCTGGTGGAGAAGTCCACCGGGGCCCTCCTCACCACGGGCCATGATCAGCTGGTGGTGGCCGGGGGGGTGGGAGCCAACCGCCGGCTGCGGGAAGTCCTGGACCAGCGGGCCCGGGAAGCGGGCTTCCAAGTCTTCTATCCGCCCGTCGAGCTGTGCACTGACAACGGGGCCATGATCGCCTACGCGGGCGCCATGCGCCTGGCCAGCGGCCCGCCGGTCTGCGGCTACCGCTATACCGTATTCTCCCGCTGGGACCTGGCGCTTCCCGGGCCAGAAGCGGCCCGGTCTAGGCGCCGAGGGGGGCGGCTCTCGGCCCAGCCTTGATACCTGTCGAACCCAAAGAAGAAACCTTTAGAGGTTTCCTCCCTCTGGAGGGTGCCCGCCGCCGATGCGGGCTTCGGTGCCGGCCACCAGCTTCTGAATATTGACCCGGTGGCGCCACACGAGCAGCGCCGCCATGGACAGGGTCACGGCGGTGTAGGGATGCCAGCCCCAAAGGCCTGCCGCGGCGAAAGGCGCCACGCCGGCCGCCGCCAGGGCGGCCAGGGAGGAGAAGCGGAAAAGCGCTGCCGTGGCGAGCCAAACGCCCCCCAGGATCAGCCCCAGGCTTGGGGACAGGGCCAGGAAGGCGCCGGCCGCCGTGGCCACTCCTTTGCCGCCCCGGAACCCCAAGAATAAAGGGTAGAGGTGGCCGACGAATACCGCCATCGCCGCGAGGGCCGCCGCCTCGTCGCCCGCACCGAACCGGGGCGCGAGGATCCGCGCCAGGAGCACCGCCGCCGCCCCCTTCCCCGCGTCCCCGAGTAGGGTCAGCACGGCGGCGAACTTGCTGCCCGTGCGCAGCACGTTGGTAGCGCCCGGATTGCCCGAACCGTAGCTGCGGGGATCTGGCAGCCCCAGGATGCGGCTCACCACCACGGCGAAGGGAATCGATCCCAGCAGGTACGCCCCGATTGCCAAGGCGATCGTGACCACCGGTCGAATAAATGTCCTAGAATGGCGCCTTCGATTTTACTCGACGCCCTGCGGGGCGGCCACGGCGGGGCGCCATGGACATCGTCTTCATTCGCGAGCTGCGGGCGGAAACCCTGGTGGGCGTCTACGCCTGGGAGCGCCAGGTGCGGCAGACCATTGAGATCGACCTGGAGATCGCCCTGCCCTCCGGCCGCGCCTGCGAGACCGACAACGTGGAGGACACCATCGATTACTCCAAGGTGGTGCGCCGCGTCCACGAGGAGCTGGCCCGCCACCAGTTTAAGCTGCTGGAGGCGCTGGCGGATCACCTGTCGCGGGTCATCCGGGAAGAGTTCCGGGCGCCGTGGGTGAAGGTGAGCGTGGCGAAGCTGCGCATGATGCAGGGCGTGAAACAGCTCGGCGTGTCCATCGAGCGAGGCGTAAAGCCCGCCTGAGGGCAGGCGGCGCCTCCTCGCGCCTTCTACCCCACCCCCTTCGCCAGTAGGGACATCCCACTCACCACGAGCACCGCCCCCAGCACCTGCCGGACCCGATGGGGGCTTATCCCCAGGTGCACCCGGCTTCCGAGCCTCACGCCTGCTAGCATCACCGGCGCGAGGACCAAGGCCCCGAGAAACACCTTGAGGTGCAAGAGCAGCCCCGTCAGGGCGAAGGCCACGATGCGCACCGCGGTGCTGACGGTGATCATGGCGGCCATGGTGCTGCGAAACTCCCGCCGGTCTTCGATGCGCCGGGAGAGGTAGATTGCGTACACCGGACCGCCGGTGCCGAACAAGGCCGTGAACGTTCCGCCCACCAGGCCCGCCGGCAGCACCCAGGCGCGGGCGATCACCCCGCGGAAGCTGGGGTCCAGCAGGGTGTAGAGGCCGAAGAGCAGTACGAACGCCCCCAGCCCCGCCAGCAGGGGGGCGGCCGGCAGCCGGGCAAGCAGCGTGGCGCCGATGCCGATCCCTACCACCGCCACCGGCACCAGCCAGGCGAGCTCCCGGCGATTGAGGCGGCCGCCATGACCCCGGCGCAGCAGGAACGAGCCCGCGAACTCCATGAGCACCATGGTGGGCACCACCTGCTGCAGGGGAAGCACGTGGGCGAGGAGCGGCACCGCGATCACCGACGAGCCGAATCCGGTCATGCCGAACACGAAAAAGGCCGCGAAGACCGCGAGCGGCGCGACGATCAGGACCTGGGGCTCTACTCCCACGGGCTGCCTCAGCCCCGGGGGTGGTGCTTGGCGTGGAGCTGCTTGAGCCGCTCCCGGGCCACGTGGGTATAGATCTGGGTGGTGGAAATGTCCGAGTGGCCCAGCAGCAGTTGTACCACCCTCAGGTCGGCGCCGTGATTGAGCAGATGGGTGGCGAAGGCGTGGCGCAGGGTGTGGGGAGAAAGGGGCGCGGTCACCCCGGAGCGCCGGGCGTAGCGCTTGATGAGATGCCAGAAAGCCTGCCGCGTCATGGGCTCCGCGCGCCGGGTGAGGAACAGGTCCGAAGCCGGCCGGCCAGCGAGAAGCAGGGGTCGCGCTTCATGGAGATAGCGCTTGAGCCACGCCAAGGCCTCCTCCCCCAAGGGCACCAGGCGCTCCTTTGCGCCTTTGCCCAGCACCCGCACCACCCCCGTCTCCAGGCTCACCTGGGCGAGGGTGAGCGTCACCAGCTCCGACACCCGCAGCCCGGCCGCGTAGAGCATCTCCAGCATGGCCTTGTCCCGCAATCCCAAGGGTGTCTCCACATCGGGGGCGGCGAGCAGGCGTTCCACGTCCGCCTCGGTGAGGCTCTTGGGAACGGCCCGGGGCACCTTGGGGGCGTCGATCTGCAGGGTGGGATCGGCCGCGATCCGGCCTTCCCGCAGAAGAAAACGGTAGAAGCGTTTGAAGCTGGAAAGCTGGCGGCTGGTGGTGCGGGGCCGGGCCCGCCCCGCCACCCGGTGGGCCAGATAGGCGAGCAGATCGGCCCGGGTCGCCTGGGTGAGCGCCTTGCCCTGTTCCCTGACGAGCCACTCCCCCAGCAAACGCAGGTCCCGCCGGTAGGCGCCCAGAGTGTTGGGGGATAACCCGTCCTCCAGCCAGAGGCAGTCGCAGAACCGGTCGAGAAGCTGTTCTTCAGCGTCGCTCATGTTCCAACAGCCAGCGCTTGATGGCGAGTGGCGCGCCTTCCCGTGCGTGCATGAAGCCTCCCAAGCCGCTGGTTGCCACCACCCGGTGGCAGGGCACGACCAGGGGAACGGGGTTGGCGCCGCAGGCGCCCCCCACGGCCCGGGGGGAGGTGTGCAGCGCCTTCGCCAGCTCGGCGTAGCTCACCGTCTCGCCGCTGGGAATGGCGCCCAGCGCTTCCCATACCCGCCGTTGAAACGGGGTTCCGGACAGATGGACCGGCAGGTCGAAGCGGAAGCCAGGATCGCGCAGATAGGCCCGAAGCTGCCGGCACGCCTCCCGGGCGAGAGGGGAGCGAGGGGCAAGGGAAGGCGTGCCCAGGGGGAGGTAGTCGATGCCCACCAGCCAGTCCTCTTCGATGGCCACCCCCAGCACCGCGAAGGGGGCGGGGAGCCGCGCCTGGTGGACGGTCTCCCTAGCGGCCCGCCAGCGAGCGGATCTGCCCATAGAGCGCGTCCGGCACCGGGATGCCCTCCCGGCGCGCCTTGGCCTCCAGCTCCAGGCGCCGGGCTCCCGGAAGCCGCACGCCGGGGTCGGCCAGCATCCGGGCGATCAGGGTCTCGATGCGCTCGAGATAGACGGCGCGGCCGGCCAGGGCCTCCGGGTCGATCGCCAGAAAGGCCTGGCCGATGCGCGGCCGGTTGCCCTCGTCGACGAAGAACGAATCGGCCTCGAAACCCATGGCGGCCCCCGTCAGGGCACAGCACAGCAGCTCCACCATCAGAGCCAGCATGGCGCCCTTGACGCCGCCAGCCGGCATCATGCTGCCTTCCAGGGCGGCGTTGGGGTCGGTGGTGGGCCTGCCCTCCTTGTCCAAGGCCCAGCCCTCGGGAATCGGCTTGCCTTGGTTCTTGGCCACCATGATCTTGCCCCGGGCTACCTCCGAAAGGGAAAGATCGATGAGAAGGGGCGGGTGGCCGTCCCGGGGAAACACGGCAGCGATGGGGTTGGTGCCGAAGAGGGGGGTCTTTCCTCCCCACGGGGCGATGGCTGCCGGGGAATTGCTGAACCCCAGGCCCACCATTCCCGCCTCCGCCACCGGCCGCAAGTGCAGCCCGGCGGCACCGAAGTGGTTGCTGTTGGTTACCCCGGCGAACCCCACCCCGCACTCCCGCGCCCGGCGGAGTGCCTCCTGCACCGCCAGGGCGCAGGCCTCGTAGGCCATGCCGCAAGCGGCATCCACCAGGCATGCCGCCTTCCTCTCCCGCACCACTCTCGGCACCGCCTGGCCGTCGGTGCGGCCGTTTCGCAAGTGAGCGCAGTACAGAGGCACCCGGGACACCCCATGGGAGGCGAGCCCCTGGGCGTCTGCTGCCACCAGCGCTTCCGCCGCCGCCCGGGCCATGGACGGAGAAGCGCCGCAGCGCACGAACGCTTCGGCGGCCAGACCGGTGAGCTCGTTCATCGATACGATGGGCATCGTCTCAACCTCCCTGGCTTGCCAGGAACTGCCCTACTCGCTCAGCGATCATGGCGCTCACCCGCTGGTTGGACTCCTGGGTCACCCCCGCCACGTGGGGCGTGAGGATCAGGTTCGGCACGCCCCGCAAGGCGGCGAAAGGCGAGTCCGGAGGCAAGGGCTCCTGGGCGAAGACGTCGATGGCCGCGCCGCCCAGATGCCCCGCCTGGAGGAGCTCCACCAGCGCTTTCTCGTCCACGATCCCGCCCCGGGCGGTGTTCACCAGGATGGCCCCTTTCTTCATACTTGCCAGCTGCTCGCGGCCAAGTAGGTCGCGGGTCTTTTCGGTCAGGGGCACGTGTAGCGACACCACGTCGCTCGCCGCCAGCAGGTCCTCTAGGCCGGTGAGCCGGATGCCGATCTGGGCGAGGGCCGGATCGCCCGCCGTCAGGGCCGGGTCGTAGGCGATCACCTCCATGCCTAGCGCCCGGGCCAGGCGGGCGGTGAGCTGGCCGATGTAGCCGCAGCCAATCAGGCCCAAGGTCTTGCCTCCCAGCTCGCGGCCGTTCAAGAGGGCCGTGCGGGGCCATTTGCCGTCGATCACGGCGTCGGTGGAGGCGTACTGGCCCCGCAACAGGACTAGGGCGGTGCCGATCACGTACTCGGCCACCGCCGCGGCGTTGGCGCCGCTCGCGGGGATCACCTCCACCTTTCGGGCCTGGCAAGCCGCCACATCGATGTTGTCCAGCCCCACGCCCAGGCGGCCCACCACTTTGAGGCGCCGGGCGGCGCAGAGGAGCGCCTGATCGACCTGGGTGCGGTTGCGCACGATGAGGGCATCGGCCTGCTGCACCCGCGCCATGAGGCGGGTGCGCTCGTCCACCAGCGCCGGGTCGTAGATCACGTCGAACCGGGCTTGGAGGGAGGCGACCGCGGCCTCGTCCATGAATTCGGATATCACGATCATCATCGGGTTTGCTTTCTTTCGAAGGGTTATTCCACGCCATCGGCGAGCTCGGGCTCCGCCGTTCGGAGCAGGGATTCGCCCGGACGCACCCGGGTGAACTCCACCGGGCGCGTGGTGATGCGCAACTCGCCGTCCCGCAGGTTCGCGCACGTGTAATAGGAAGCGCTCAAGTCCCCCGCCTCGGGGAAGTCTTCCCGGTAATGGGCGCCACGGGAATTCTCCCGAGCCAGGGCCGCGGCCACGATGGCCTGGCTCACGGCGAGCAGGCTCTCCAGGTTGAGCCAGTCATGCCAGGTGAGGTTGTAGGCGAGATCGCCCTGGGGAACCCCCGCCCGGGAAAGCCGCTGGGAGAGCTCTTCCAGCGCGGCGCGGGCGCGCGCGAGGCTTGCGGCGCTGCGCAGGATGCCGGCCTCGTGCCACATGACCTCGTAGAGGGCTTCCCGGATCGCCGGCAGGTCTTCCGCGGGCTTGCCCAGGGGAGAGCGGCAGCGCTCCACGGCCGCCTGGATCGCTTGCGCGTCCGGCTCGTGCCATTCCCCCTTCGCCGGGACCCAGGACGCCATGCTATCGCCGGCGATGCCGCCGAACACGGTGGAGTTGGCGACCCCGTTGCCGCCCAGGCGGTTCGCCCCGTGCACCCCGCCCGTGTCCTCGCCGGCGGCGAAGAGACCCGGCAGCTCGGTGGTGCAATCCGCGGCGAAGACCACGCCCCCCATCATGTAGTGGGCGGTGGGGACCACTTCCACGAGCCCGCCGGCCAGGTCGAAGCCGCAATCGGCGCACCGCTCCACCATGCCCTTGAACTGGCGCCGCACCTTCTCCGGCCCCAGGTGGGACATCTTGAGATACACGCCCCCGTTGGGGGTGATGCGGCCCTCCCGCATCTCCATGAAAATAGAGCGTGAGACGATGTCCCGGGTGGCCCGCTCGGCCCGGGGATCGTAGCGCTCCATGAACCGTTCCCCCGCGCCGTTCAGCAGGTGGCCCCCGGCACCGCGCAGGCCCTCCTCCAGCACCGTGCCGGTCATGCGGGTGTGGGAGCCGGCCAGCAGCCCCGTAGGGTGAAACTGCACCATCTCCATGTCCCGCAGGGTGAGCCCCGCCCGCAAGGCCATGGCCATGCCGTCGCAGCTCTTGTCACCCGAAGGCGTGTGGTACTTGTACATGGTGGGCCCGCCCCCCGTGGCGAGCAGCACCGCGCGGGCCTGCACGAAGACGAACTCGCCGCTCTTCATGTCGATCATGAGGACGCCCGAGAGCGCCCGCCCGTCGCGGCTCTTGATCAGCTCCACCGCTCGGTGCTCTTCCAGCCGCCGGATGCCCCGCGCCCACACCTGCTCCGCCAGGCGGTTGATGATCTCTATCCCGGTCAGGTCCCCCTTGTGCACCGTGCGGTCGAAGGTCTGGCCGGCGAAGGCCTTCTGGTGGAGCGTCCCGTCCGGGTTGCGATCGAAGAAGCAGCCCAGCTCGTTTTCCAGTTCCCGTACCCGCTCCACCGCCACCGACACCAGGGTCCAAGCGAGCTCCTGGTGGGGCAACCACTTGCCCCCCTCGATGGTGTCCATGAAGTGGCGCTCGACCGAATCCCCCGGGGCCAGGGCCACGTTGTAGCCTCCCTGCACCATGCGGGTGCAGCCGCACTTGCCCAGCAGCCCTTTCACGGCCACGGTGATCTCGAGCTGGGGCGCCGCCCGATGAGCGTGGAGCGCGGCGAAGAGGCCGGCGCCGCCGGAGCCAAGGATCAGGATGTCAGTTCTGAGGGTGCGCACGGTCGTCCTTTGAGGCCATCACGTCTTCACTCCCAGCGCGGCCAGCACCTCCGCCCGCCTGGCTTCGGCCTTCTTCCTCACCTCCTCGTAGAGGCTTTCGCCGTGGCTGTCCATGGCCACCAGCAGCGGGCCGAAACCCCTCACCCGGAACTTCCACAGGGATTCCGGATGGAGGTCGTCCAAGTCCACGTCCTCGATGGCCTCCACCCAGGTGGTCTCCAGGGCCGCGGTGCCGCCGACGATGGCCAGGTACACGCCGCCCAAGTCCATAAAGGCTTTTCTCGATTCCTCCATGAGGCCACCCTTGCCGATGATCATGCGCACGCCGTAGCGCTCCATGAGGGGCCGGGTGAAACGCTCCATGCGGGCGCTGGTGGTAGTGCCGATGCACAGGGGGGCGTAGCCGGCGGGAAATTCGTCGGTCGCCTCCACCCGGCGCACGTTGGGGGCGGTGTGGATCACCGCGTGGCCGCGCAGGTCGAAGCGGGTCGTGCGGCCGCGGTCGAACATCTCGATCTGGGTGCGGTCGCGGATGCCGTACAGGGTGCCGTTCAAGCTCACCGTGTCGCCCACCCGCCAGGCGCGCACGGTTTCCTCGGTCACCGGAGTCACGATGTCGTAGTGGGCCATGATCAGAACCCCCAGGTGATGCCGGCGGGCGTCAGGGTCGCCGAAGCACGGCGGGCCGCATGGCACTGCATGTTGACCGCCACCGGGTTCATGGTGATGTGGGTGGCGGCGAGCTCCACGTGGACCGCGAACGCGGTGGAGTCCCCGCCCAGCCCTTGGGGCCCGACCCCGAGCCGGTTGACGGCGCTAGAGAGCTCCTCCTCCAGCTTCGCCCCTTCGGGGTCTTGGCAGCGGGTGCCGAGGGGGCGCGTCGCCGCCACCTTGGCCAGGTGCACGCACAGGTCGGCGCTGCCGCCAATGCCCACGCCCACGATGGTGGGGGGACAGGTCTTGCCGCCGGCGGAGAGCACGCAGTCGATCACGAACGCCTTGATCGCCGCCACCCCCTCCGCCGGCACCGCCATCCTGAGCCAGGAGTTGTTCTCCGAGCCGCTGCCCTTGGGGATCATCTGGATGACGAGCTCCTCGTGCCGGTCGCTGAACTCCACGTTGATCGCCGGGATGCGGATGCCGCAGGAGGTATGGTCGTTTTCCCGCGTGAGAGGATGCACCACCGAGGACCGGAACGGATGCTCCACCGTGGCCCGGGCGCAGCCCTTGGTGATGGCCCGCACCAGGTCGATGCCGTCCACCTGGACGTTGCGCCCGATGGACACGTTGTAGATGGGTATCCCGGTGTCCTGGCAGGTGAGATTATGGGTTTCCTCGGCCACCGCGATGTTCTTGATCATGATGCCGAGCAACTGCTTCGCCCGGGGATCCGTTTCCCGGGCGTCGAGGGCCTGGAATCCCTGCTTGACGTCGGGCGGCAGGATTTTGAGCGCCCGGATGTAGAGTTCCTTGGCGACCTCCTCGACCGTGTGCAAGTCAACCTTCATGACGCCTCCTGGACCGCGCGGGTGCACGTCCCGATCAGTGCTGCATGCCCCATTTGCGCACCGTGTGAGTCTCGATGTTGCGGAAAATCAGGTTTTCCACCACGAGGCCGATCAGGATCACCGTGAACAGCCCGGCGAACACCGACGGGATCTCCAGCAAGTTCTTGTTCTCGAAAATGAACCAGCCCAGCCCCCCCGAGCCGGCGCTCACGCCGAACACCAGCTCGGCCGCGATGAGCGTGCGCCAGGCGAACGCCCAGCCGATCTTCAGCCCCGTCAGGATGCTGGGGAAGGCCGCCGGGATCAGGATCTTCGCCACGTAACGCAGGCCGGTGAGCCCGTAATTGCGCCCCACCATGCGCAGGGTGTTGGACACGGACAAGAACCCGGAGTGGGTGTTGAGCGCCACCGCCCACAGCACCGAGTGGATCAACACGAACACCAGGGAGGCGTTGCCGAGCCCGAACCAGATGAGGGCCAGGGGCAGCAGGGCGATGGCCGGCAGGGGGTTGAACATGGAGGTGAGGGTCTCCAGCAGGTCGTTGCCGATGCGGGAGGTGATGGCGATCACCACCAGCAGGGCCGCGATCGCCAGCCCTGCCGCATAGCCCTGGAGCAGCACCTTGATGGAAAACCAGGCCCGGCCCAGCAGCCCGCCGCTGACGATCCCCTGCCAGAAAGCTTCCACGGTCGCGGTGAACGTGGGAAAGAGGAGGGGATTGTCGAGCTGGGCCGCGTAGACCTGCCAGACCACCGCCAACACCACCAGGATGAAGGCCTTTCTCACCCCACCCCGGTTGTAGATGATCTCCCAGGGGGTGAGCGGCTTCTCCACCACGCCGAAGGCGCTGGAGTCCACCGTTTTCCTCACGAATTCGGGACGCCGTACCTGCACGTCAGCCATGGGTCGCCTCCTTGTCCCCGCCGATCTTCTTCACCCCCTCTTCCACTTCGTCGGCGAACAGCATGTTGTGGATACGGTCCGAGAGTTTGAGCCCGGTCCGCGGATCCACGGCGTCGTCGCCGCTGCTGTTGAGCTCCGCCTTCACCTGCCCCGGATGGGGTGAAAGCAAGAGGATGCGGTTGCCGATCTTGACCGCCTCGGGGATCGAGTGGGTAACGAAGAGCACCGTGAAATGGATTTCGTCCCAAAGCTGGAGCAGCTCCTCCTGCATCTTGCGCCGCGTGAGGGCGTCGAGGGCCGCAAAGGGCTCGTCCATGAGCAGGATGTCCGGCTCCATGGCCATGCCGCGAGCGATGGCCACCCGCTGCTTCATCCCCCCGGAGAGGGTGTGCGGATAGGCGTCGGCGAACTTGGCGAGATTCACCTTCTCGATGTAGTGCATGGCCTTTTCCTCGGCCTCTCTTCCCTTGAGCTTGCCGCTCGCCTCCAGGGCGAACGTCACGTTCTGCTTCACCGTCTTCCAGGGTAGGAGCTGGTCGAATTCCTGGAACACCATCACCCGGTCCGGGCCGGGCTTCGAGATCTTTTGGCCCTTGAGCCTGATCTCCCCCTCCACCGGGTGCAAGTAGCCGCCCACCGCCTTGAGCAAAGTGGATTTGCCGCAGCCGGAAGGTCCCAACAGCACGTACCGGTCCGACCGGTAGACCTGGAAGTCCACCCGGTAGGTGGCGGTCACTAGATGGTCCCGGGTCTTGTACTGGAGCGTCACCCCCCGCACGTCCAGCAGGGGCGCGAATCCTTGCTCCTGGGCGCTGATATGGGACTTGTCCATAAAGCCTCCTCCTAATTGCTTCTGGCCGGGCCGCGGTCGCTGCTACGCTCCCGAGACGGCGCGGCGGCTATGCGCGGCACGGCTCTTCGACCCCCTCAGCTGCCGGGCAGATGATGTACCTCGGGAAAGAACATCTCCTTCCAGGAGGCCGGCTTCGCCTTCAACGTGCCCACCTTGTGCAGGAAGTCCACGTACTTCATGACGTTTTTGGGCGTCATGGTGTACTCGATCTCCGGGTCGTTGAGGATCTTGAAAATGTTTTCCACGGTGTCCTTTTCCTTGCTCCACTTGAGGTAGTTCTCCGCGGCCGCGCGCTTGTCCTTGTTGATGAGCTCGACCGCTTCCTCGAACGCGGCCAGGAACGCCTTGTACACCTTGGGATTCGACTCCCGGAACTTGGTGGTGGTCCACACCACGTTGAAGGTGGCGGGCCCGCCTAGCACCTCGTAGGAGCTCAGCACTCTGCGGATGCCGGGTTGGGCCAGTTCCTGATACTGGTAGGGGGGTGAAGTGAAGTGGGCGGTGATCTCCCCCGCGCCGGAGAGGAGCGCGGTCATGCCGTCCACGTGGCCCATGGACACCGTCAGGGCATCCAGCTTGGTGTGATTGCCCTCGCCGAAGGCCTGCTCCGCCGCCATTTGCAGCGTCACCGCCTGGATGGAGACCTTGACCGACGGCAGCGCGATCTTGTCCTTGGGCGTGAAGTCCTTGATGGTCTTCACGTTGGGATTGCGCGTGTTCAAGTAAAGGGGCATGGAGTTCATGGCCGTCACGCCCTTTACCGCGATGCTGCCGCGGGTGCGGTCCCACAGGGTGGCGAAGGGGCCGACCCCGCCGGATGCGAAATGCAGGTTGCCCGAGATGAGGGCGTCGTTCATAGGCCCGCCGCCGGTGAAAGTGGACCAAGCCACCTTGAGCTCCGCGACCCCTTGCGCTTTGGCGTGCTTCTCAAACAGTCCTAGGTTCTCCATGTACATAAGGGGCAAGTAACTTACGCCGAGCTGCTTGGCCACTCGCACCTCCACCACCTCGGATCTAGCAACAGATCCGAACACAAGCAGCGCGGCCGCCACAACCAGGCACAAGAACTTTTGTGATTTCATCGCTTCCTCCTCTTCGGTCGGCTTGATCAACTCAAAAAAGCAGCATCGCTCCCATCACCACGAACAACGTCAGCACCACGCGCCGGAAGCCGGCCTCGCTCACGTATTCGAACAGCCGCAGCCCTACCAGGGTTCCCGCCAGCATGGCAGGCAGGCAAAGCAGCAGGTCTTCCACCAGGCCGCGGCTGAGGACCCCGGCGCCCCCCAGCCAGGTCAGGGTATAGAGGTGGACCAGAAAGAAGAACGGCTGCAACACGCCCCGCTGTTCCAGCTTGTTGAACCCGCGCAACTGGCCCCAGAGCGCTGGCACGACGCCGTTCAGGCCGGTCGCACCGCCCATGACCCCGCCGATCCAGCCCACCGAGGCGTCGGCCAGGGGCGCCCAGCGCCGAGGCAGCGACAGCACCGGCGGCCTGGCGCGGGCCAGCAGGTATCCACTGTAGCCCATCAGCACCACTCCCACGAGGGCCCGGATCGCCTCCGGGTCGACGTGCGTCAGCGCCAAGACCCCGAGGGGAACGCCCGGCAAGGCGCCCGCCAGAAAGCGTCCGAGCAGCCCCAGCTTCACCGCGCGCCGGAAGCGCCACACCAGAATCCCGTTGAGCACGATGGCGCACACGGTTACCAGCGGCACGACGCGTGCCGGCGGCAGCGCCTGCAGCCACACGGCGGTCGCCACCAGCGCGAAGGCGAAGCCCGCGCTGCCGATGACCACCGCACCGGCGAAGCCGCCGACGAACAGGATCGCATACTCAAACCACATTCAGGCCGAACGCCAGCGCCGCGGCCACCGAGAAGGCCGCAGCCCAGGCGAGCAGGCTCTGCTGCCAGCCGCGCCAGGCGGCGAGCTCCAGGAGCAGAAGTCGCACGCCCCCGCCGAGATGGGCCGCCAGCAGCAGCACCAGGCCGGTCTCGGCGAATTTCACCAGGGGCTGTTCGGTCCAGCGCAGGAAAGCGTCCAGCGCCGCCTCGCCCGCCAGCGCCTGCCCGAGCGCCCAGAAGTGCAACGGCAGGAACAGGGTAAGCAGCACGCCGGAGACCCGGTGCACCACAAACGCCCAAAAGGCCGGGTGATTGCGCGATCGCAGGTCGTTGCGCAGTGGCACCGTGGTGCCTGTACCCTGTGCTTCCATGTTCCCCTCTATCCTGCCACCACAGCCCAGGTGGCTCGAAAGCCGAGAAGCGCCAGCAGAACTGCTAGCCCCAGCATGGCCCAACCCAGAGAGCGGCCCCGCCAAGACGTCCACTCGGCGATCACATTGCGCAGCCCGATGGGCGCATGGACCGCCGCTGCCGCTACGAACAGGCCGTAGAACGCCCCCCAGCCGGGGCTGCCCCGGGTGCGGCCCAGGATCTCGCTGGCGGTGAGGCCGTTTTGCACCGCATATATCATGGTCGCCAAATGGACCAGTACCAGTACCGCCAAGAGCGCCCCGGTCGCTCGCTGGGCCAGCCACAGCAAGGTTTCGCCGCGCGGGCTCACAGCTCCCCCTTCAAGGCGGCGAGGGCGGTGGCGCGCTTGAGCCCGGCGATGGAGGCGGTGGGCGCCAGATGCTTGGGACAGCGCTCGGTGCAGCTCAAGTGGGTGTGGCAGGCGAGGCAACCGGCGTCGCCGGCCACTGCCCGCAGCCGCTCGACCTGGGCACCGTCGCGCACGTCGTTCACCAGGGTCCAGGCCCGGTTCAACGCCGCCGGGCCCAGGTAGTCCCGGTTCCAGCTCACCACGTCACAGGAGGAATAGCACACGCCGCAGCCGATGCATTCGATGCCCGCGTCGGCCGCTTGCCGCTCCTTGGAATCCGGTCGCACCCGGGCGAAGGGCTCCTGGCGCGTGCGGGTGGGAACGAAGTAACCGCGCGCCCTGGTCCATTTGTCGAAGAACTCGGTCATGTCGCTGACCAGGTCCTTGACGATGGGGAGGTTCCTGAGTGGGACGATCTCCAGCCGCCCCTCCCGCGCCACCTTGTCCACGTGGGTGCGGCAGGTCCAGCGGGCCCGACCGTTCACCACCATGGCGCAGGAGCCGCACATGCCCACGCGGCAGGCGAAGCGGTAGGACAGAGTCGCGTCCAGGTGGCGCTGAATGTAGGTCACCACGTCCAGCACCGTCTGGCTCGGGTAGCGCGGCACCTCGAAATGCTGGAGATGGCCATCTTCCCGGCCCCGCCATACGTTCACTGTAAGCGTTTGCATCATGTTCATTGAGGCAGGCTTCCCTCTGCGTTGGCTGCGATTCGGCCGATCGACGCCTAGATCAATACCCCCGGCGGAAGGGGGACTTTGAGCACGAAACGGAAGATGGAATAAAGACTGCCGAGAACCGCCGCTCCGGCGGCCACGTAAGCCACGGCCATTGCCGGTGTCCAGCGATCGTAGTTGGAAATCACCAGGAGGGTGGCGAAGCAGATCACGCTGGTGGTGAGGAAGCCGAGCCGGTCCAGAAGCAGCGCCCAGGCCACCATGACGGCGACCAGCGCCGCGCGCCGCCACACCGAGCCGGGCTGATGAGAGGCCGGGGCCTTGGGCCGCAGCCACGCGACGGCGATGTAGACGACGGACAACAGGACCATCGCGCTGGCGATCGTGCGGGGGAACACCGATCCAAGGGGCGTGAACTCGCGGGAGTAATACAGCGCAAGAAGCCCTACGGCGATGAAGATCAGCGAGCCGATGATTCCCGGAACGTCGCGCGCCATTCGAACCTCACTCATTGCTGCTCGCCACCTGGGCGGGTACGGCCGGGCCGCGGAACCGCTTCATCAGCACAGGATAGAGCAGCCCAAGCACGATGAAGGCGATGATGCCGATGGAGATGGGCCGGCCGAAGAACTCGCCCAGGACGTTCTGCTTGGCGTTGCCGATCAGGTACCCCTGGACGAAGCCTGCCTCCGCGATGGCGCCGAGAATCAATCCAAGAACGATCGGCGACGGCGTGAAGCCGAAGCGGGAGAGAACCCACGCGATGATGCCGAGCCCCACCATCTGCAGCACCTCATGGGGATTGTTGTGGATGGCGTAGCTGCCGATGATGGTGAGAAACGCCACCGAGGGCACCAGCACCGCCTTGGGGATCGCGACGATGGACTTGAAGGCGTAGCGGCCGATCACCAGGCCGATCGGCAGCATGAGAAGTGTGGCGAGAATCAGCCCGTAGATGAAGGTATAAACGATCTGGCTTTGCTCGCCGAACAGCGACGGGCCGGTGCGGATGCCCTGCACCAGGAGCGCCCCGAGAATGACCGCATCCGGCGGTGTCCCTGGAATGCCCAGCACCAGCGTCGGGATGAAACCCCCGCCCACGGTGGCGTTGTTGGAGGATTCGGTGGCTAGAATGCCGTCCGGCTCCCCCTTGCCGAAGTTCTCCGGATGCTTGGAGGCGCGGCGCGCCTCCCCGTAGGAGACCAGGGAGGCGATGGACCCCCCCGCGCCCGGCAGGATGCCGACCACGGTGCCAATGATGGAGCTCCTGGCCAGGTTGCCCTTGGAATTCCAGCAAATACCAAGGGCCTCCTTCAGGCGATAGCTGGCGAGGCGCTCGGTGACCTTGAGGTGAGGGTCGGGGGTGGCGACCAGGTCGATCAACACGGGAATGCAGTACAGCCCGATCAGCGCCGCCACCACGTCGATGCCACCCAGGAGGACCTGCAAGTCGCCCGTGTAGCGGATATCGCCCCCCACCTCGGCCACGCCCACCATGGACAGCAGCAGGCCAAAGCAGCCGCCGACCAAGCCCTTTAGCACGCTGCCCTCGCCCAGGGAGGCGATCAGGGTAAGACCGAACACCGCCAGCCAGAAGTACTCCACCGGGCCGAACTTGAGGGCCACCTGGGCCAGCGGCGGCGCCAGCATCAGCAGCGCGACGGCGCCGACGAGGCCGCCGGTCACCGAGGCGAGGCACGCGAGCGTCAGGGCGAGATCCCCGTCGCCTCGCTTGGCCATGGGGTAGCCGTCGAAGGTGGTGGCGATCGACGAGGGCGTGCCCGGTGTCTTCAGCAGGATGGCGGCGTAGGCGCCGCCATAGATGGCGCCGGTATAGATAGCGCCCAGGGCGATCAGGGCGGAGGCCGGGTTCATGCCGAAAGTGAAGGGCACCAGCACCGCCACCGCCATGGTGGCGGTCAATCCCGGCAGCGCCCCGATCACCGCCCCGAACACCACGCCGGCGATGGCCAGGAGGATGTTGAACGGGGTCAGGGCGTCGACCAGAAACTCGATACCGGGCATGGAGTGCCTTGCCGCCTCCGAACTGCCGCCCAGGGATCAGCCCCCGGGGTGCGTTCTACTACTTAGTTTTGACGATGCCCATTTCCCGGGCGATGGCCTCGTATTCGCTTTTCTTCTGGTCCATGAACGTCTGCATCTGGTCCAGGCCGATGTCGATCATGGCGAAGCCGTTTTCTTCCATCTTCTTGATGAACTCTGGATCCCTGTTGATCTTGCCGATGAGATCAGACACGGCCCTTTGGATGTCCTTGGGGGTGGACTTGGGCACCGCGATGCCGCGATAGGCGCCGCTCACCAGGTCGTAGCCCTGCTCCCTGAACGTGGGGCAATCGGGAATCTGGGGATGCCGCTTCTCCATGGCCACGGCGAGGCAGCGCACCTGCTTGCCGAGCTGCATCTGCACCGTGGTGTAGCCCCACGAGCCGGTCACCTGCTTGCCGAGGAGCGCCGTGTTGGACGCGCCCGTGCCCTTGAACGGGACGTAGGTGGTCTTGATGCCGGCCATCTTGTCGAAGCGCTGCTGGGCGAGATGGTTGGCGGTGTTGGTCCCGGAGCCCGAGAAGGTGAGGGCGCCGGGCGTCTTCTTGGCCGCCTCCACCAGGTCCTTCAGGGTCTTGTACGGGCTGTCGGCGGGTACCAGGATGGCGTCGGGAGTGTAATGAAACCAGTAGACGTTGGTGATGTCGTCGGTCTTGTAGCCGACGTCCTTCTCCAGCGGCTGCAGGATGATGTGGGGCAAGTTGGTGCCCATGATGGTGTAGCCGTCCCCCGGCATGTTATTGAGTTGGGACCACGCCGCGGCGCCGCCCGCCCCGGGCTTGTACTGGATCGCCACCGTCTGGCCGGTGTATTTCTTGAAGAACGGCTCCTGGAGCCGGGCCGAGATGTCCGATTCCCCACCCGGGCCGAAGGCGATGATGTAGTTGATGGTCTTTTCCGGATAGGCAGCAAAGGCGATTCCACCGGCGGCCGCCGCAAGCAAGGCAGTCCCTACGGCGAAAAGCTTAACGAAGCGTTTCATTCGACTTCCTCCAGGTTTCGAGTTATTCAAATTCGCGCACCGCTGGCGGGCGGTGCTGCGCCCCGCGCCGTGAAGAGCATGCGCCCTCACGGCGGGCAGGGCATAGTGTGCATCAATCCCCGCGCGGTGAAAACCCGCGCGGGGACAGCCGCTTACCTCAGGCGCTCTCGTACAGCCGGGTGAGCACGAACTCCCGATGCCCCAGGGCTTCCGCCGCGGTGAGCCGACCGTTGGCGGTGCGGAACATGGCCTCGAGGAGCCTATCGCCTGCTTGGTCCATGTTGATCTCCCGCCGCAGCAGGCCCGAAACGTCCACGTCGATGTGCTCGCTCATGGTGCGCACCGTGCGTGGATTGGCGCAGATCTTGATCACCGGCAGGATCGGGTTGCCGATGACGTTGCCCTGCCCCGTGGGGAAGAAGTGCACCACGAAACCGGCTGCGGCGCACAAGGTCACCATCTCCGCCGCCGCCGACGAGGAATCCATGAACCACAGCCCCGGCCCGGTGGGCGTCTCCGCCTTGTCCAGCACGCCGTCGACTTTGCACTTCTTGCCGATCTTCTGGATGTTGCCGAGCGCCTTTTCCTCGATGGTGGTGAGCCCCCCGGCGATGTTGCCCTTGGTCGGCTGCGACTCCGACAGGTCGTCGGTCTTATGGCGGTTGATCATGTCCTGATAGCGATTGAACATGAACATGAACTTCTCGCGTACCTGGTCGTCGCGGCAGCGCGCCGCCACCAGGTGCTCGCCGCCGGTGAGCTCCGAGGTCTCTCCGAACACAAGCGTCACGCCGTGCTCGTACAGCTTGTCGAACGCGTTGCCCACGGCGGGATTCGCCCCCAGTCCGGAGGTGGTGTCGGACTCGCCGCACTTGGTGGACACCCACAGCTCCTTGAGCGGCGCCTCCTCGCGCTTGAGCTCCGAGGCCCACTGCACGTATTCCTTCGCCACCTTTGAAGCCCGCTTGATCGTGTCGTGGTCGCCGTAGCCCTCGATGCCGAAGCCAGTCACCGGCTTGCCGGTTTTGGCGATGCCGTCCACCACCCGCTTGGTCCAGCCTTCCTCGATCCCGATCACCACCACCGCCGCCACGTTGGGGTTGGAGCCCGCCCCGATCAGGGTGCGGAAATGCAGTTCCAGGTCCGCGCCGAACTGGAGCCTGCCGTAGGGATGGGGCAGGGCCAGCGTCCCCTTGATGTTGTGCTCCACCGCCTGGGTCGCGGCGTTGGACAGATCGTCCACCGGCAGGATGATCACGTGATTGCGCACCCCCACGCGGCCGTTTTCGCGCCGGTAACCCCAAAATGTCGCCTTGCTCAGATCGATTGCCATGTCTGTACCTCCTGCGTCCCGCTACCAGCGCTTGGTCTTGATGTTGTGCACGTGGGCATGCTCGCCCACCCCGATGTCGGCCACCGCCCGCCCGATGTCCACGCCGTACTTGATGACGGTATCGCCCTTCTTGATGGGCTTGATCGCCAGCTTATGCCCGATCGGGATGTCGTTGACCGCCTTGAACTTAAGGGTCTTGTCTTGATCCATGATCCAGCCGGTCAGCTCGTCGCCTGCTTTGACCCCCTCCACTACCACGACGCCGACGGAGTCATGCTCGTCGTGCACAACGAAATGAATCATGCTTTTCTCCAACAAGGCAGCGGGTTATTGAGATTTCGGAGCACGGTCTCTCCGGGATTTTCGAATCGCGAATGGCTTCCCACTATAGACCACCCTCGACATCAGGTCAACTATATCACATAGATGATATATATGAGTTTCCTTTTTGACCGGGTATACTTGCGATCCGCTCAAGGCAAAAAGGCTATGGAAAACGCTGTCGTATCCAGGGGATTCGGGCAGGCCCCCCTCTACAAGATCGTCAAAAACCGCCTCTTGCAGAGCTTGACCGCGGGCGAGTGGGCGAGCGGCGAGGCGCTGCCGAGCGAAGCACGGCTCGCGGAGCGCTTCGAAGTGAGCATCGGCACGGTGCGCAAGGCCATCGACGAGCTGGTGGCGGAAAAGATCCTGGTGCGCCACCAGGGCAAGGGCACCTTCGTGGCCGTGCACAACGAAGACCGGACCCTTTATTACTTTTTCCACCTGGTGGGCCCCGACGGCCTCAAGCGCTTCCCCACCAGCGAGCTGCTGGACTTCGGCAAAGCCCGGGCGGGCGGCGCGCTGGCGGAGCGCCTGGGCATCCCCCGGGGCGCCCCCGTGTTGTGGTTTCGCAACCTGTTGAAACTGCAAGAGCGTCCGGTGGTCCTCGACCACATCACCGTTCCCCAGGCCCTGTTCCCGGACCTGGACGAGCCTACGCTGCGCCACCGGGAAAGCACCATTTACGCCCTTTACCAGTCCCGCTACGGGATCAACGTCATCCGGGCCCAGGAGCGGCTGCGGGCCCGGCCCTGCGATCCGGAGGCGGCGTCAATCCTGGGCCTCGCCCCCGGCGCCCCTATCCTGGAGATCCACCGGGTGGCTTACACCTACAACGACGTGCCGGTGGAAGTGCGCCTGTCCAGGGTCAACACCGAGCACCACGACTACCTGAACGATCTGGGAAAGGGCCTCGCCCGCTGAGGCAAGGGCATCGTTCCCGGCAAGCCGGGCAAAAGGAAGGGGTCACGCCGGGGGTACCGCCCCCCGGCTCAAGAAAAGATCGCGGAGAAATCCGCGCCGGGATCGGGCGGGATCAGGACTCGGCCTGCTTATCCCCCGTCGAGGCGAGCTTTTCCCGGATGCGGGCCGACTTGCCCGTGCGGCCGCGCAAGTAATAGAGCTTGGCGCGCCGCACCCGTCCCCGGCGCTTCACCTCGATGTGGGCGACCAGGGGGGAATAGGTCTGGAAGGTCCGCTCCACCCCCTCCCCAGAGGAAATCTTGCGCACGATGAAAGAGGAATTGAGGCCCCGGTTGCGCTTGGCGATCACCACGCCCTCGTAGGCCTGCAGGCGCTCCCGGTTGCCCTCCTTCACCTTGACCTGCACCACCACCGTGTCGCCCGGGGCGAAATCGGGGATCTGCTTGCCCAAGCGGGCGATTTCCTCGTTTTCCAATTGTCTGATCAGGTCCACTTTCAGCGCTCCTTCCCAACTTCTTTGTCCATTGCCTGCTCCGCCAGGAACTCCTCCAGGAGCTTTTGCTCCGCGGCGCTCAAGCCCCGGCGCCGGAGTAGATCCGGGCGGCGCAGCCAGGTCCGCCCGAGAGCCTGCTTGAGCCGCCAGCGCTGGATCTCGGCATGGTGGCCGGAGAGCAGCACGGCGGGCACCCCATCGCCCCGATAGACCTCGGGCCGGGTGTAGTGGGGGCAATCCAGCAGGTCTTCGGCAAAAGAATCCTGGCTGGCCGACTGTTCATCCCCCAGCACGCCCGGAAGCTGGCGCACTACGCAATCCATCACCACCATGGCCGCCAGCTCCCCGCCCGAGAGCACGTAATCGCCGATGGAGAGTTCCTCGTCCACCCGACGCTTGAGCAGCCGCTCGTCGATCCCCTCGTAGCGCCCGGCGAGCAAGGTCAGCGCCGGAAGCGCCGCCAGCGCCACCACCCGACGGTGGTCCAGCGGCCGGCCCTGGGGCGAGAGGTAAATCACCGGCCCGCGGGCAAGCCCCGCCGCCGCCTGGTCCTCCTCCACCGCCGCGATCGCCTTATCCAGGGGCTCGGCCAGCATCACCATCCCCGGCCCGCCCCCGTAGGGACGGTCGTCCACCGTCCGGTGGACATCCCGGGTGAAATCCCGGGGATTCCAGAGCCGGACCCGGAAGAAGCCCCGCTCCCGCGCCCGCCCCGTCACGCCGAAGCGCAGCACGGCGTCGAACATATCGGGGAACAGGGTGATCACGTCGAAGCGCACGGCCCGCTCCTCGCTCCGGGAAACGGCGTCCCTGCGCCGCCCACGAGCCTCGTCAGTAATCCGGGCCCCAATCGACCCGTACCACCCGCCGTTCTAGGTCCACGTCCCTCACGATCGGATCGACCAGGGGGATCAGCCGCTCCCGTTCGGCCGCCACCTGGAGGACCGGGTGGGCGCCCGTCTCCAGGATTGCGCTGACTTCGCCGAGCTGGACGCCCTCCAGGTTCTCCACCCGAAGCCCGATCAGGTCTATCCAGTAAAACTCCCCGTCGCCCGGTTCCGGCAGGGCACTGCGGGGCACCGCCACCCGGCACCCGGCGTAGGTTTCGGCGCTGGTACGGTCAGCGCATCCTTCCAACTTGGCGATGCTCCCCCGCCCGTGGAGCCGGTACTCTTCGATCCGCACCGGACGCCATTGGCCCTGGGCTTCCACCCACCAGGTGGCGTACTGCGCCAGTCCCTCCGGGTCCTGGGTATAGGACTTGACCCGCACCCAGCCCCGCACGCCGTAGGGGGCGCTGATCAGCCCCAGGACGACCCAGGACTCCCCGAGCTCAGACCCGGGCCCCGGCGCCACGGAATTGCTTGACCAGCCGCGCAACCGTATCGGAGAGCTTCGCCCCCCGGTCCTGCCAGTAGGCCAGCCGATCCAGCCGCACCCGCAGCGCCTCTTCGCTTTCGGCCGCCATGGGATTGTAGAAGCCAATGCGCTCGATGAAGCGCCCGTCGCGGGGATTGCGCGAATCGGTGACCACCATGTTGTAGAAGGGCCGCTTCTTGGCGCCCCCTCGGGCAAGCCGTATCACTACCATGGGTCTCTGACCTTGCCTGTCACAAAAAGGCAGGGATTCTAAAGCATTTTTTGGCTTGGTCGCAAGGCGAAGCCTGCGGCGCGGCGCTTCTAGCGTCCCCCCGGGAACACCCCGCGCATCCCCCGGAGAAACTTCTGCATGCCCCCCTTGGAAACCATTTTCATCATCTTCTGCGTCTGCTCGAACTGGGTCAGCAGCCGGTTCACTTCCTGGACGCTCACCCCCGCGCCGGCGGCGATGCGGCGCTTGCGGGAAGCCTTGATGAGCTCGGGCCTGGCCCGCTCGAGGGGCGTCATGGCGTTGATGATGCCCTCGATGCGCCGGAACGCTCGGTCGTCCACCGGCGCCCCCTGCACCGCCTGGGAAAACTGCGCCGGGAGCTTGTCTAGCAGGGCGGAGAGCCCCCCCATTTTGCGCATCTGCTGGATCTGGGCCTTGAAATCCTCCAGGTCGAAGCCCTTGCCCGATTTGACCTTGCGGGCAAGCTTTTCCGCCTCCGCCCGATCCACGCTGCGCTGCACCTCCTCCACCAGGGAGAGCACGTCGCCCATGCCCAGGATGCGAGAGGCCATCCGCTCCGGGTGAAAGGGCTCCAGCCCGGCGAGCTTTTCGCTCACGCCGACGAATTTGATCGGCTTGCCCGTCACCTGCCGCACCGACAGGGCCGCCCCGCCCCGGGCGTCCCCGTCGAGCTTGGTGAGAATCAGGCCGGTCAAGGGCAGCGCCTCGCCGAAGGCCCGGGCCGTGTTGACCGCGTCCTGGCCCTGCATCGCGTCCACCACCAGCAGGGTCTCGACGGGCCTCAACACTTCGTGCAGGCGGCGCACCTCCGCCATCATTTCCTGGTCGATGGTGAGCCGTCCAGCCGTGTCCACCAGCACCACGTCGAAGAAATGGCGCCGGGCGTGATCCAAGGCCCGGCGAGCGATCGCTTCCGGCGCTTCTCCCGGATCGGGGGCGAAGAAGTCGCAACCCACCTGCTGCGCCAGGGTGCGCAGTTGCTCGATGGCGGCGGGTCGGTACACGTCGCAGGAGACGAGCAGCACCTTCTTTTTGCTCTCTTTAAGCAGGCGCGCCAACTTCCCTGCGGTGGTGGTCTTGCCGGTTCCCTGGAGGCCGGCTAACAGCACGACGGCGGGTGGCGTGGTGGCAAGGTTCAGGGACTCGTGGTGAGCGCCCATCAAGCGCGCCAGCTCCCGGTGCACCACTCCCACCAGGGTCTGGCCAGGGGTGAGGCTGCCCTGCACCTCCTGCCCCAGGGCCTTTTCTTTGACCTGGGCGACGAACTCCTTCACCACGGGCAGCGCCACATCGGCTTCCAGCAGGGCGATGCGCACCTCCCGCAGCGCCTCCTGAATATTGGCTTCGGTAAGCCGCGCCTCGCCGCGCAGGGTCTTTACCACCCGGGACAGGCGCTCGGTCAGGTTTTCGAACATGGAAGGTGCGGAAACCTCGGAAGTGGAGGGAAGTCGGGTAAACTTGTCCGCTGACCGGCAAGCCGCCGGCGTCGGACAACCCATGGATGGAATTCTAGCCTATCTCCTATCGGCGCTGCTCTACGCGGGGGTCGCCGCCTATTACTGGAGCACCCGTGCCGTTCCCACCCCTGTCTCGGCGCCCGCTGTTCCCCCGCCGGTCCCCGCCTGGCGGCCCCATGCGATCCTGCTGCCCCTCACCGTGCACGGGGTTTCCCTGGCGGGGAGCTTGTTCGGCGCCGACGGCTTGTATCTGGGCGTGGGGGGCGCCGTCTCCGCCATCGTGTTCCTCGCCATCCTGGTGTACTGGGCCGGCAGCCGCCTCTACAGCATGGCCGCCCTGCACACCCTGCTCGCGCCGGTGGCCGCGGTGGCCTCCCTCCTGCCCGCCGTCCTCCCGGCCTCCCATCCCCTTCCCAACACCGACGCCCCGGCCTTCAAGTTCCATCTGCTATTGGCCCTGCTCGCCTACAGCCTGTTCACCATCGCCGCGCTGCACGCGGTGCTCATGGCCTTCATGGAAAGGCGGCTGCACCAGGCGGCCCGTTCCGCCCTGTTCTCCGACTTCCCGCCCCTGCTCACCATGGAGCGACTGCTGTTTCGCATCATCGGCGCGGGCTTTGTGCTGCTCACCCTCACCCTCGCCTCTGGGATCGTGTTCTCGGAGGAGGTATTCGGCACGCCCCTGCAATTCACCCACAAGACCCTGTTCGGGATCGTCTCCTGGGCCATCTACGGCGCGCTGCTGGGCGGGCGCCGGCTATACGGCTGGCGCGGGCGGGTGGCGGTGCGCTGGACGCTGGCGGGTTTCATCGCCCTGCTGCTCGCCTACGTGGGAAGCAAGTTCGTGCTGGAAGTGATCCTCGGGCGTTGAACGCTTGCCACCTCCGCCAGGCTCCCCGCCTTGACAACGCGAAGGCGGCGACCGGATACTGGATTTCTACCGGCGGCAGCCCCTAGGTAACACGCGTTGGATCGCATCCCCACCGGCGCCCTGTTCGGTGCCCTTGCGGTACTCCTGGTCCTCTCGGCGCTCTTCTCCATCTCGGAAACCGCCATGATGGCGCTCAACCGTTACCGGTTGAGGCATCTGGCGCAGAAAGGGCATCGGGGCGCCCGGCTCGCCGCACGGTTGCTCGCCAACACGGACAAGCTGCTGGGCGTGATCCTGCTCGGCAATAACCTAGTCAACATGGCGGCCGCCGCCCTGGTGACGGTGATCACCATCCGGCTCTTCGGCGACGGGGAGCTGGCCCTGAGCGCCGCCACCCTGCTGCTCACCTTCGTCGTGCTGGTGTTCTGCGAGATCACGCCCAAGGTGATCGCCGCCGCCCATCCGGAGCCCATCGCCTTCACCGCGAGCTACGCCCTCACCCCGGTCCTGAGGCTCATGTACCCGGTGGTGTGGTTCGTGAACCTGTTCGTGGGCGCGCTCCTGAAGCTGCTGCGGATCCGCCCCGCCGCGGAGGGGCCGGTGCGCCTGTCCATGGAGGAGCTGCGCACCCTGGTGCTGGAAGCCGGGCACTACATTCCGCCCAAGCATCACACCATCCTGCTCAACCTGTTCGAGCTCCAGGACATCCGGGTGGACGACGTGATGGTGCCCCGCAGTCAGATCGAGGCCGTGGACTTGGAAGCCCCCCTGGAGACCCTCAAGAACCAGTTGGCGACCGCCTACCACACCCGGCTGGTAGTCTACAGCGGCGATCTGGACAACGTGGTCGGCATCCTGCACGCGCGGCGCGTGCTCAACTTCGTAAGCGATCCCGGGGTGAGCATCGAAGACCTGAAGCCGCTGATTCAACCGCCCTATTTCGTGCCGAGCGGAACTCCCCTACTCACCCAGCTTCACCAGTTCCAGGAGAACCACCAGCGGCTGGGGCTGGTGGTGGACGAGTACGGCGAGCTCCTGGGCCTGGTGACCGTGGAGGACATCCTAGAGGAGATCGTGGGCGAGTTCACCACCCACTCCCCCCTGGAACCCACCGGCTACGTTCCCCAGGAGGACGGCAGCTATCTGGTGGAGGGAGGCACTCCCCTGCGGGAACTCAACCGCAAGCTGGGCTATCGTTTCCCCACCGACGGCCCGCGCACCTTGAATGGGCTGATTCTTGAGCATTTTCAAGATATTCCAGAGGCCGGGACGAGCTTGAAGATCGCCGGCCAGCCGATGGAAATCGTCCAGGTCCAGGACCGGGCCATCAAACGGGTGAGACTTTTCCCCCCGGTTCGTGCGCCGCAACATACCGAAACCCCTCGCCGGGAGCTCAGGGCCGTGAGGTCCGTCAATTGAGTTCTTTTCGAATCAAAAAGCTATATCTGTTATTGAAAGTTCAATATTATGATACGATGGGGTTACGAACCCGGCCTTCCGGCCCGCCGCCCGGGCAGTGGGTGCCCGCTGGCGCGGGGTCGGGATTGAGGCTCAACAGGGAGAGGGTGTCATGGCCACCATCGCTGCAAGCGCCGACAAGCGAGTCAAGGAATACGTCTATGCCTGGGAAGGCCGCGACAAAAGCGGCAAGTTGATCAAAGGCGAGATGCGGGCTTCCGGAGAGGCGTTGGTGTCGGCCACCCTGCGCCGCCAGGGCATCAACGTCATCAAGGTCCGCCGGCAGCGCTCCCGCATCGGCAAGAAAATCACCGAGAAGGACATCGCCCTGTTCACCCGGCAGCTCGCTACCATGATGAAGGCGGGCGTGCCGTTGCTCCAAGCGTTCGATATCGTGGCCCGAGGCCACGCCAATCCCGCGGTCACCAAGCTGCTCAACGAGATCCGCACCGAGGTGGAAACGGGAAGCGCGCTGCACCAGGCTTTCCGCAAGCATCCGGTCTATTTCGACCAGCTGTTCTGCAATCTGGTGGAGGCGGGCGAAGCGGCGGGTATCCTGGACAACCTGCTGGATCGGCTGGCGACCTACAAGGAAAAGATCCTCGCGGTCAAAGGCAAGATCAAGTCGGCCCTGTTCTATCCCCTTTCCATCATCGTGGTGGCCTTCATCATCACCGCGGTGATCATGATCTTCGTGATCCCGGCGTTCAAGGAGCTGTTCACCAGTTTCGGCGCCGACCTACCGACCCCCACGCTGGTGGTCATTGCCATCTCCAATTTCTTCGTCGACTGGTGGTGGGCCATTTTCGGCGGCATCGGCTTCACGATATGGTTCTTTTTCTTCACCTGGAAGCGCTCCCTCAAGATGCAGCAGGCGCTGGACCGCCTTTTCCTGCGGCTGCCGGTGTTCGGGGAGGTGATTCGCAAAGCCACCATCGCCCGGTGGGCCCGCACCCTTTCCACCATGTTCGCCGCCGGGGTGCCGCTGGTGGAGGCGCTGGACTCGGTGGGCGGCGCCTCCGGCAACTACGTCTACTGGGAAGCGACCAAGCAGATCCAGGCGGAGGTCTCCACCGGAACCAGCCTTACCGTGGCCATGCAGAACACCAACGTCTTCCCCAGCATGGTGATCCAGATGACGGCGATCGGCGAGGAATCGGGCTCCCTCGACGCCATGCTCGGCAAAGTGGCGGACTTCTTCGAGGAGGAGGTGGACAACGCTGTCGAGGCCCTCTCCAGCCTCATGGAGCCCATGATCATGGTGGTGCTGGGGGTGCTGATCGGCGGACTGGTGATCTCCATGTACCTCCCCATCTTCAAGTTGGGGGCGGTGGTCTGAAAGAGCGTCTTTCCCCGCCGAGACGGCGTCCGCTCGCCGTGCCTGTGGCGGCGACCCGCTGAGCCCATGATCTCGGCCCTCACGGCCTCTCCCGTGCTTCTGGTGTCGCTCGCCACGGTGCTCGGCCTGCTAGTGGGCAGCTTTTTGAACGTGGTGATCCACCGCCTGCCCCTCATGCTGGAGCGGGAATGGCGGCGCCAGTGCGCCGAGCTTCGGGGCGAGGCGCTCCCCGGGGAGGAGCGCTTCAATCTCTTCTTTCCCCGCTCCCGTTGCCCCGCCTGCGGGAGCCCGATCGGCGCGCTTTACAACATCCCCCTCGTGAGCTGGTTCTCCCTGCGGGGGCGGGCAAGCTGCTGCGGCGCCAGCATCAGCGCCCGCTACCCGGTGGTGGAGGCCCTCTCCGGCCTCGTCTCCGGCTACGTGGCGTGGCGCTTCGGGCTGAGCCCGGCCGGGATCGGAGCCCTCGTCTTCTGCTGGGCGCTGATTGCGGCCGCTTTCATCGACCTCGAGACCCAGCTCCTGCCCGACGACATCACCCTGCCCCTGCTGTGGCTCGGGCTGCTCGCCAACAGCGCCAGCCTCTATACGGACCTGAATTCGGCGGTAATCGGGGCGGTCGCCGGCTACCTCGCCCTCTGGTCGGTATTCTGGTTGTTCAAGCTCGTTACCGGCAAGGAGGGAATGGGCCACGGGGACTTCAAGCTCCTCGCCGCCATCGGCGCCTGGCTGGGCTGGCAGCAGCTTCCCGCGGTGATTCTCCTCGCGTCAGCGGTGGGCGCCGTGGTGGGCCTCTGCCTGATCGTCGTCCTGGGGCGCGACCGCAATCTCCCCATTCCCTTCGGCCCCTACCTGGCCGGCGGGGGACTCATTGCCCTGTTCTGGGGACGCAGCCTCACCCAGGCCTACCTCGAGTGGCTATGACCCTCGTGGTGGGCCTCACAGGCGGGATCGGCAGCGGCAAATCCACGGTCGCCCGGCACTTCGAGGCCCTGGGAGCATCCATCGTGGACACCGATGCCATCGCCCACGCCCTCACGGGGACGGGAGGGGAGGCGATTCCCGCCTTGCGGGAAGCCTTCGGGGACGCTTATATCACCCCCGCAGGCGCCCTCGACCGGGCCCGGATGCGCTCCCTGGTCTTCGCCGACCCTCTGGCTAAAGAACGGCTGGAGGCCGTCCTCCATCCCCGGATCCGGGCCCGGGCCGAAGAGGCCATCGTCCGGGCGACCGGCCCGTACGTGGTGCTGGTGGTGCCCCTGTTGCTGGAGACGGGAGCCTATGCCAGCCGGGTGGATCGCATCCTGGTGGTGGATTGCCCCGAAGAGCAGCAGATCCGCCGCACCATGCTGCGCAGCGGGCTGGACGAGGCCGCGGTGAAGGCGATTCTGGCGGCCCAGGTCTCCCGGGCCGAGCGCCTGGCCCGGGCCGACGATGTGATCGACAACAGCGGTCCCGAGAAGGCCCTGGGGCCCCAAGTCGAGGCGCTGCACCGCAAATACCTGGCCCTGTCGGGCAAAGCGGGGCGGGGGGGCGATTTGTAATCTCGAGCACGATCCTTCAAAATTAGGAGCGCAACGCCCATGGCTCCCCAGTGATCCAGTACGAGTACCCCTTAAGCGAGCGCATCCGCACCCTCCTGCGACTGGAAGATCTGTTCGATCGCGCCCTCCATTTCTCCGCCCGCCACGACGGCTACGACCATCACGTCGCCCTGGTAACCCTGTTCGAAATCCTGGACGTCGCGAGCCGGCAGGACTTGAAATCCGACCTCTACCAGGAGCTCGAGCGCCAGCGGGCCACCCTGGAGGCGCTGCGGGGCAACCCCAACGTGGCCGCCGACAAACTGGACGAAGTGGTCGGTCAGTTGGAAGCGGCGAGCCAGGGTCTCACCCGCATGAGCAGCAAGGCCGGCCAGCACCTGCGGGACAACGAATGGCTCATGAGCATCAAGCAGCGCACTTCCATCCCCGGCGGCGTGTGCGAGTTCGACCTGCCTTCCTATCACTACTGGCTGCACTTGGAGGCCGACGCACGGCGCCGGCACCTGGCGGAATGGCTGTGGCCGCTGCTGCCCATTCGCGACGCTCTGGCCGTGGTGCTGCGGCTGTTGCGGGAAACCGGCCGCAGCAGCCGCCAGGTGGCCCAGCAGGGGGTATTCCAGCAGATGCTGGCCGGGCGGGTGGTCCAGATGTTGAGCTTGAAGCTGAACGGTGACGTACCCTGCAGCCCCGAAATCAGCGCCAACAAGTACGCCCTCAACATCCGCTTCATCACCCCCGCGGTGGACGAGCGTCCAAAGACCTTCGAGGGCGACGTGGAATTCGAACTCACCTTCTACAACCTCTAACCGGGACATACATTCATGGAGCGCTCCCCGTCCCGAGGACGCCGTCTCGTCCGCTGCCCCCAGTGCGGAAAGCTCGTGGAATGGACGCCGGAGAACCGCTTCCGGCCCTTCTGCTCCGAGCGCTGCAAGCTGATCGATCTGGGCCAGTGGGCGAACGAGGGCTACCGCGTGCCTGGAGAAACGGCGCCCTTGGATGGCGGCGAGCCGCCCCAGCAGTGACCCGCCTTCCTACCCCCGCCATGGCCGGTCCACTGCCTGTCCTCTCTCCACTGGCCGCTTCCCGCAAGACGCAGGAAGTCGCCGTGGCGGTGATCCAGCGTGCCGACGGACGGTTCCTCCTGGGGCGCCGGCCCGCCGGCAAGGTGTACGCTGGCTACTGGGAGTTTCCCGGCGGCAAGGTAGAGCCCGGCGAGTCCACCCTGGAGGCCCTGGCGCGGGAGCTTCACGAGGAGCTGGCGCTCACCCTGGAGCGGGCCTATCCCTGGATCACCCGCACTTTCGCCTATCCCCACGGGACGGTGCGGCTGCGTTTCTTCCGCGTGGTCCGCTGGCGCGGGACGCTTAAAGACCGGGAGCACGAAGCCCTCGCCTGGCACCGCCCGGGCGAGGCCGCCCTCGCCCCCATGCTGCCGGCCAACGGACCGGTGCTCAAGTCCTTGGAGCTTCCCTCCGAATACGCCATCACCCATGCTGAAGGGCTGGGGCTAGGCCCGTTTCTCGATCGGCTGGAAGCGGCTCTCGAGCGGGGCATGCGCCTCGTCCAGATCCGGGAAAAGTCCATGCCGCCGGGGGAGCTGCGCGCCTTCGCGCGGGAAGTGCTCGCCCGCGCCCGGGCCTGGGGCGCCCGGGTGCTGGTAAACGGAGACGCAGCGACGGCGGAGGCGCTCGGCGCCGACGGCGTCCATCTCAGCGCCCGCGCCCTAATGGCCCTCCCGTCTCGGCCCCCCGTGGCCTGGTGCGGCGCGTCGTGCCACGACGAAGGGGAGCTCGCCCGGGCGGCCGAGCTGGGGGTGGACTTCGTGGTCCTGGGCCCGGTGCTGCCTACCCTGAGCCATCCCGGTGGGGAAACCCTCGGATGGCGGCGTTTCGCCGAGCTGATCCGGGACTATCCCCTGCCCGTCTATGCCCTGGGCGGAATGGAGCCCGCCCATCTGGAGACCGCCTGGGAACACGGCGCCCACGGCATCGCTTGCATGCGCGCCGCCTGGCGCCAGCCTGACCCTAGCCCTTCACCCGCTTGAGCCGCTGCCGTCCGGCCCAGTCCCGGGCGAACTGCCAGGCGACCCGGCCGCTGCGGGAGCCCCGCTGGAGCGCCCATTGCAACGCCTCCTGGCGCGCCCGCTCCCGGTCGGGGACGGGGGCCTGGAAATAGCCGAGCCAGTAAAAAACGATGTTCAAGTACTCCTCCTGGTCAAAGGGGTAGAAGGAAACCCACAGGCCGAAGCGCTCGGATAGGGAGACTTTCTCCTCCACCGTCTCTCCCGGGTGGATCTCGTCGCCGACCCGCCGCGCTTCCAGGTTCTCCTGCATGAACTCGGGCATGAGGTGGCGCCGGTTCGAGGTGGCGTAGACCAGGATGTTCTCCGAGGGGGCCGCCACCGAGCCGTCCAGCACCGCCTTGAGCGCCTTGTAGCCCGACTCCTCCGCCTCGAAGGACAGATCGTCGCAGAACAGGATGAAACGCTCGGGGCGCCCGCTCACCAGGTCCACGATCTCCGGCAGGTCCATGAGGTCCTGCTTTTCCACTTCGATCAGCCGCAAGCCCTTAGGGGCGTACTTGTTGAGCACCGCTTTCACCAGGGAAGACTTGCCCGTGCCCCGGGCGCCGGTGAGCAGCACGTTGTTCGCCGGCACCCGGTTCACGAACTGCCTGGTGTTCTGCTCCACCAGGGCCTTCTGGCGCTCGATGCCTTGCAGGTCCTCGAGCGCGATACGATGGACGTGGGTGACTGGCTGCGGGTAACCCTGGGTGTTCCGCTTGCGCCAGCGGAAGGCGATCGAGGCCCGCCAGTCCACCGCCGGCGGCGGGGCCGGCACGATCGCCTCCAGCCGCGCGAGCAGGGCATGGGCGCGATCGACGAGGTGGTCCAACTCCCGGGCCATGGTTCCCTTCAAGTACGGTATTCGGCGTTGATGCGCACGTAATCGTACGAGAAATCGCAGGTCCAGACGGTGGCGGCGGCGCTCCCCCGGCCCAGGATGACACGCACCGTGATCTCCGGCTCGCGCATGATCCGCAGCGCTTCCGCTTCCTGGTAGCCCGCCGCCCGACCTCCGTTCTCCGCCACCCGCAGATCTCCCAGGTAGAGGCGCACCCGCTCCACGTCCAGGTCCCCGATCCCGGCGGCGCCGATGGCCGCCAGGATGCGCCCCAGGTTAGGGTCGGAGGCGAAGAAGGCGGTCTTCACCAAGGGCGAGCGGGCGATGGCGTAGGCCACCCGGCGGCACTCCTCCTGGTCGCGCCCTTCCTCCACGGTCACGGTGATGAACTTGGTCGCCCCTTCGCCGTCGCGCACGACGGCCTGGGCGAGGCTGCGAGCGACCCGGGTCAAGGCCTCTTCCAGGGCAGCGAAGCCGGGCTCGCCCTCCGTTGCGAAGCGAACGCCGGCGGCCCCTGTCGCCATGAGGGCCAGGGCGTCGTTGGTGGAGGTGTCCCCGTCCACCGTGATGCAGTGGAAGGAAGCGTCCGCCACCCGGCGCACGAGGCGGGCGAGGAGCGGCGGGGCGATGGCCGCGTCGGTGGCGACGAAACCCAGCAGGGTCGCCATGTCGGGATGGATCATGCCGGCGCCCTTGGCGATGCCGGTGACCGTCACCGGCGTTCCCGCGATGTCCAAGCGCTCGGAGCAGGCCTTGGGCACGGTGTCCGTGGTCATGATGGCCTCGGCGGCGAGGAGCCAGCCGTCCGGCGTCAGGGAGGCGGCGCACCGGGGGAGCCCCTCGACAAGCCGTTCCAGGGGAAGCGGCTCCATGATCACGCCGGTGGAGAAGGGAAGCACCTGCTCGGGCGCGCAGCCGAGCAGACGCGCCGCAGCGGCACAAGTCTCCCGCGCCCGGCGGATGCCTTCCCCGCCGGTGCCAGCGTTGGCGTTGCCGGTGTTCACCACCAGCGCCCGGATGCTCCCGCTGGCCAGGTGTTCCCGAGCCACGGTGACCGGGGCTGCGCAGAAGCGATTACGGGTGAACACGGCGGCCACTTCGCTCCCCGGAGCCAGCTCGATCAGCAGCAGGTCGTAGCGCCCCGGCTTCTTGATGCCTGCCTGGGCGGCACCCAAGCGCACACCGGCGACAGGCCAGAGGCTTCCCGCCTCGGGCCGGGAAAGATTAACCGCCACGGGTCGCAACCCCGGGCGCCCCGGCGGCACCGCCCTCGAGCACGACGCGCTTCATGCCAGCTTGCCGTGGCAATGCTTGTACTTCTTGCCGGAGCCGCAGGGACAAGGGTCGTTGCGGCCTATCTTCTGGCCCTGGCGTACGAAGGGCTGGGTCGGCTGGGGGGCGTTCGCTTCCGCCAGGGCCTGGTCGTAGTCGGCGTGGTGATAGCGCACGTTGGTGGGCGCCGCGGCGGCTGTCTCCACCGCCTGTACCTGCTCTTCGCTGCGGATCTGCACCGTCATCAGAAGCTGCACCACGTCCCGCTTGATGCGGGAGAGCATGTCGGCGAAGAGCTGAAAGGCCTCGCGCTTGTATTCCTGCTTGGGGTTTTTCTGGGCGTAACCCCGCAGGTGGATGCCCTGGCGCAGGTGATCCAGGGCCGCCAGGTGCTCGCGCCAGTGGGTGTCCAGGGCGTGCAGCATGACGGCCCGCTCGTAGTGCTTCATCACCTCCTCCCCCACCAGATCCACCTTGGCCTGGTAGTGCTCGGCTGCCGCCTCCAGGATGCGCTCGCGCAGCCGCTCCTCGTGCAGCTCGGGCTCCGCCTCCAGCCACTGGCGGATGGGGAGCTTCAACTGGTACTCGGCGGCGAGGGCCCGCTCCAGCCCAGCCGCGTCCCACTGTTCCTCCACGCTTCCCGGGGGCACGTACTCCTCGACAAGCGCCCCGATCACCTCCTCCCGGTAGGCGCGGATCTCGTCCGAGACGTCCGCCGCGTCGAGCAGGGCGTTACGGTCGTGGTAGATCTTCTGCCGCTGCTCGTTGGCCACGTCATCGTACTCGAGAAGCTGCTTGCGGATGTCGAAGTTGCGCGCCTCCACCTTGCGCTGGGCGTTCTCGATGGCCCGGGACACCCAGGGATGCTCGATGGGTTCCCCCTCGGGGAGCTTGAGCCGCTCCATGATGGCGGCGACCCGCTCCGAGGCAAAGATGCGAAGCAGGGGGTCCTCCAGGGAGAGATAGAAGCGGCTCGAACCGGGATCGCCCTGGCGTCCGGCGCGGCCCCGGAGCTGATTGTCGATGCGCCGGGACTCGTGGCGCTCGGTGCCGACGATGTGCAAGCCGCCCAGGGAAACCACTTGGTCGTGGAGCTTCTGCCACTCGGCCTTCACTGCGGCGATGCGCTTCTGCTTGGCCGCCTCGTCCAGGGTCTCGTCGGCCAGGATGCGGTTGATCTCCGGGTTCGGGTTGCCCCCCAGCACAATATCGGTGCCGCGGCCCGCCATGTTGGTGGCGATGGTGACCATCTTGGGCCGCCCCGCCTGGGCCACGATCTCCGCCTCCCGGGCGTGCTGCTTGGCGTTGAGCACCTGGTGGGGCACGCCCTCCTTCTTGAGCAAAGCCGAGAGGAACTCGTTGTTCTCGATGGAGGTGGTACCCACCAGCACCGGCTGCCCTCGGGCGTAGCAGTCCTTGATGTCGTTGATGACCGCCTGGTATTTCTCCCGCGCCGTGCGGAACACCTGATCGTGCAGGTCCTGGCGAATCATCGGCTTGTGGGTGGGAATCACCACCACCTCCAGGCCGTAGATCTGCTGGAACTCATAGGCCTCGGTGTCCGCCGTGCCGGTCATGCCGGCGAGCTTGCGGTACAGGCGGAAATAGTTCTGGAAGGTGATGGAGGCGAGGGTCTGGTTCTCCTTCTGGATCGGCACCCCTTCCTTCGCCTCCACCGCCTGGTGCAGCCCCTCCGACCAGCGCCGGCCGGGCATGAGCCGCCCGGTGAATTCGTCGACGATGATCACCTCGTTGTTCTGCACCACGTAATGCTGGTCCCGGTGGAACAGGGCATGGGCTCGCAGCGCGGCGTTGAGGTGGTGGATCAGCAGGATGTTCTGGGGATCATAGAGGCTGGTGCCCTCGGGCAGAAGCCCCGCCTTGGCCATCAGCTCCTCGGCGTGCTCGTGGCCTTCCTCCGTGAGCAGGACCTGGTGGGCCTTCTCGTCCACGGTATAGTCTCCCGGACCGCCCTCCCGCTCCTGGCGCTTGAGATGGGGCACCAGGGCGTTCACCTTGACGTACAGCTCGGTGGTGTCCTCGGCCTGGCCCGAGATGATGAGGGGCGTGCGCGCCTCGTCGATCAGGATCGAGTCCACCTCGTCCACGATAGCGTAGTTCAGAGGCCGCTGGTAGCGCTCCGAGGGGTGGGTGGCCATGTTGTCGCGCAGGTAGTCGAAGCCGAACTCGTTGTTGGTGCCGTAGGTGATGTCGGCGGCGTAGGCAGCCTGCTTGTCGGCATGGTTCATCTGGGTGAGGATCACCCCGACCGACAGCCCGAGGAAGTTGTAGATCCTGCCCATCCACTCGGCGTCCCGCTTGGCCAGGTAGTCGTTCACCGTGACCACGTGCACCCCCCGGCCGGTGAGGGCGTTCAGGTAGGCGGGAAGCGTCGCCACCAAGGTCTTGCCCTCGCCGGTGCGCATCTCGGCGATCTTCCCCTGGTGGAGCACGATGCCCCCGATCAGTTGGACGTCGAAGTGGCGCATCTCCAGGGTGCGCTTGGCCGCCTCGCGCACCACGGCGAAGGCTTCCGGCAGGAGCTCGTCCAGGACGGCGGCCTCCAGCGCCGGCACCTTGTCCGGCGCGGCGCCCTCCAGGCGCTCCGCGATGCGCGCCTTGAACTCGGCGGTCTTCGCCTTCAACGCCTCGTCGGGCAAACGGGCTACCTCGGGCTCGAGCGCGTTGATCGCGCGCACCGTCTCCTTGTAGCGCTTGAGCAACCGCTCGTTGCGGCTGCCGAAAATCTTGGTGAGAAAGTTGGCAATCATCCGGATCGAGCGCGGTCAGGGCCGCGGATGAGTCGTAAGGATCGGTTCACCAAACGAAATGGGAGTGAGGCTTTCCGGCCTCACCCCCCATCAGACACCTCGAAACGGCAAGCTATCCTTGGGCCTTCAGGAAGCGAGCGGGATTGAGCGCGACCCCGTTACGACGCACTTCGAAGTGCAGGTGAGGTCCCGTGGACCGGCCGGTATTGCCCACCTCGCCGATTTTCTGGCCACGCAACACGATGGCCCCGACTTCCACCAGCCGCTTGGAGGCATGGGCGTAGCGGGTGACTAGGTTGTTGCCGTGGTCGATTTCGATCATATTACCATACTCGGGATGGTGCTCCGAGGTCACCACCACCCCACCGGCGGCGGCCAGTATCGGCGTGCCCACGGGCGCCACGAAATCCACCCCTTCGTGAATCGCCCGCTGGCCCGTGAAGGGATCGATGCGCCAGCCGAACCCCGACGAGAGCCAGCCCCCGTCCACGGGCCTCATGGAGGGGACCAGTTGGCGCACGAGCTGGCTCTCCAGTAGCACCGATTCGAGAATGTGGAGCTGGTCCGAGCGGTGGCTGAGCAGGCGGGTCAATTCGTTGAGCTGGTCAGCAAGCTGACCGACGCTGAGGGTATGCTGGGGAAGATGGGTGATGGCTCCGCCCCGCCCAGGGGGCTGGTCGAAGGAGAATTCCTGGGGCTTGATCCCCGCCAGCTGGGCCAGGCGCTCGCCCAAGCCGTCCAGCCGCAGAAGCTGGGCTTGCATCTGACCCATGCGCACCGCTAGCGCGTGGATCGTCTCCTGCATATAGGCCTGGGCCTCCTGGCCCCCAGAGGTGCCCTGGTCGGTTGCCTGCATCCCCAGGAGGGGAGCCAGTGCCGAGGCGTGGCGCACTGCGAAATAGGCGATGGCTGACGCGGCCGCCATCCCCAGGATGACCAAAAGCGCGAACAAAGTGACGATTTGTGTCCGGGTCAGGGTGATGGTGCGGGCCTGGGCAAGCTTGCCGGATACAACGATGATGTTCATGTCTCCACCGTTCTTGCGATGGCGGTGCCTGCCCGACCGATCAGCTTCTATTTCAGAAGCTTAGAAGGGACTAGAAGCCCTCTTGCCGAGGCCCGGCTGCTCGCCGAGCTCGACCGGACCTACCGAGAGGTGGCACCGCGCGAGCTTCGCCCCCTGAGCGGGATCGTCTCCTACCGGGACGGTACGATCAAGATCCGTGCCACCAGCGGCGCAGCGGCGGCCAAGCTCAGGCACATGAGCCCCCGCCTGATTCAGGCGTTGCGGGAGCGGGGTTTCGAGGTTACTTCAATCCAGGCCCTGGTTCAAGCGTCCCAGCCGAGCCCCCCAGGCCCCGGGACACCCCCTCGGCGCTTGAGCCCGAAGGCGGTGGAGAGCCTGGAGGCGCTGGCGGGACGCCTGCCGCCCTCGCCGTTGCGCGCAGCGTTGCGAGCACTGATCGCCCGGGGAGGGCGGCGGACCCGCTAGATCATTGCCCACGCGGGACTCCGGGCCGGGCTCCCGGTCAAATCACTAGGATCAACCGCTCGAGCAAGTACAGCGCGGCGAAGACCGCTGCCAGCACCAGGCCGAACTTGAGGGTGGCCCCCGCATAGCGCAGGTAGCGGCGGTCCCGGGTATAGAGATAGAGCCCCAGGCAGGCGCCGAGGACGAGGAGCAGGAGAAAGCCCGCCAGGCGGATCAGGACCACGCCGCGCCTCGCCTAGCGGATCTCGGCGCCGCGGAACCCTCAGGCGCTCTGCATCTGGAAACGCAGGAAGGCCGGCGCCTCCTCGGGGTCATCGAAGGTGACGAATTCCCAGGCCCGGGCGTCGGCGAGCAAGGCCCGGGCTAGGGCGTTGTTGAGGGCATGGCCCGACTTGTAGGCCAGGAAAGCGCCGATGATCGGGTGCCCCAGCAGGTACAGGTCGCCGATGGCGTCCAGCACCTTGTGCTTGACGAACTCGTCCTCGTAGCGCAAGCCGTCGCTGTTGAGCACCCGGAACTCGTCCATCACGATGGCATTGTCCAAACTGCCTCCCAGGGCCAGTCCCTGGGCCCGCATGTTCTCCACGTCCTGGACGAAGCCGAAGGTGCGCGCCCGGCTCACCTCCTTGACGAAGGAGGTCTTGCCGAAATCGATGCATACCCGCTGGCGGGTCTTGTCGAAGATGGGATGGTCGAAGGCGATGCTGAACTCCACCTTGAACCCGTCGTAGGGCTCGAAGCGGACCCACTTGTCCCCGTCCTCGACCTCCACGCGGCGGCGGATGCGGATGAACTTCTTCGGCGCCGGCTGTTCTTCCAGCCCGGCCGACTGCAGCAGGAACACGAACGGGGAGGCCGATCCGTCCATGATGGGGACCTCGCCCCCGGAGAGGTCCACGTAAGCGTTGTCCACGCCCAGCCCGGCGAAGGCGGACATGAGATGCTCGACGGTGGAAACGCGCACCCCGTCCCGCTCCAGGCAGGAGCAGAGCCGCGTGTCCCGCACGCTGTAGGCGTCCGCCTTGATCTCCACGGGCCGGGGCAGGTCGACGCGGCGGAACACGATGCCGGTGTTGGGCGCAGCCGGCCGCAGGGTCATGTAGACCTTCTCGCCGGTGTGCAGCCCGACGCCCGTGGCGCCGATGACGTTCTTGAGGGTTCTCTGCTTGACCATCCAGGTCCTTTCGCCGAGCCAAGTCCTTAAAAAACGGGGCAGTATATCACACGCGACGGCCTTCCCCCGGGCGCCGCCCCGCCCGGCATCCCGTCAGTCGGCCTGCTTGCGCAGGAACGCCGGGATGTCCAGGAGGTCGATCCCCGACTGCCGCATGGCCTCCACCGTGGTCTCCCGCCGGCGCCCGGTGCGCATCACGGTGGGGGTGTCCAGGGCCTCGTAGTTCACCGTGTCGAAGGGCGCGGCGTCGGTGCCGGTCTTCACCACCGACAGGGGCTTCGGCTGCGCCCGGGCGGGCAACCCCAGGCCGGTGGCGACGATGGTCACCCGCAGGTTGTCCTCCATGGATTCGTCGATCACCGTGCCGACGATGACGGTGGCGTCCTCGGCGGTGAAGTCGCGGATGGTGTTCATCACGTCGTGCACTTCCTTCATCTTGAGGCCCATGCTGGCGGTGATGTTGACCAGCACGCCCCGGGCCCCGGACAGGTTCACGTCCTCCAGCAGGGGGCTCGCCACCGCCTGCTCCGCGGCCAGCCGCGCCCGGTCCACCCCGGAGGCGTAGGCCGAGCCCATCATCGCCATGCCCATTTCCGACATCACCGTGCGCACATCGGCGAAGTCCACGTTCACCAGGCCGGGGCAGTTGATGACCTCGGCGATGCCCGCCACGGCCCCATGCAGCACGCTGTTGGCCGCCTTGAAGGCGTCCAGCATGCTCACCTCCTCTCCCAGCACGCTCATCAGTTTGTCGTTGGGGATCACGATGACCGAGTCCACGTACTGGGACAGGGCCTCGATGCCCGCCTGGGCCACCTTGAGCCGCTTGCCCTCGAAGCTGAACGGCTTGGTGACCACCGCCACGGTGAGGATGCCCAGCTCCTTGGCGATCTGGGCCACCACCGGCGCGGCGCCGGTGCCGGTGCCGCCGCCCATGCCGGCGGTGATGAACAGCATGTCGGCTCCCTGGATCAGCTCGGCCAGCCGTTCCCGGTCCTCCAGCGCCGCCTCCCGGCCCACCTCCGGGTTGGCGCCGGCCCCGAGGCCCTTGGTGACGCCGGCGCCGAGCTGCAGCAGGGTCTTGGCCTGGTTGCGCTTGAGCGCCTGGGCGTCGGTGTTGGCGCAGATGAACTCCACCCCCTGCACGCCCTGCTCGATCATGTGGTCCACGGCGTTGCCGCCGCAGCCGCCGATGCCGATCACCTTGATCACGGCCTCCGGTGTCTGGGTATCCATCACTTCGAACATGTCAACCTCCTTGAAAAGATGCCTCGTCGACGATCACCCGCTTCTTCGGCCCGCCCGACGGACGCGGCCGGGCCTCTTGTCCTCGATCAGAAGTTCCCCTGGAACCAGCTTTTCATGCGCTCGAAGATCTGCCGCAACGAGCCGCCCTGCAGGCGCTGCATCTGCTGGCGCTGCTGCTGCTCGAGGCCCGCCATGAGCAGTCCGATGCCGGTGGCGTAGCGGGGGCTGCGCACCACCTCGGCCAGGCTTCCCCGGTAGTGGGGCACCCCCACCCGGACCGGCATGTGGAACACTTCCTCGCCCAGCTCCACCATGCCCTGCATGGCGCTGCTGCCACCGGTGATGACGATGCCGGAGGAGAGCAGGTCCTCGAAGCCGCTGCGCCGCAGTTCCGCCTGGACCAGTGAATAGAGCTCCTCCACACGGGGCTCGATCACCTCCGCCAAGGTCTGGCGCGACAGCTGCCGCAGCCCCCGGTCGCCGATGCCCGGCACCTCCACCATTTCCTGGGCGTCGGCGAGCTGGCGCAGGGCGCAGCCGTAGCGCACTTTGAGATTTTCCGCCTCCTTGGTGGGGGTACGCAGCGCCATGGCGATGTCGTTGGTGATCTGGTCGCCGGCGATGGGGATCACCGCCGTGTGGCGGATGGCGCCCTGGGTGAAAACCGTGATGTCGGTGGTGCCGCCGCCGATGTCGGCCAGGCACACGCCCAGCTCCTTTTCGTCCTCGGAGACCACCGCCAGGGCGGAGGCGAGAGGCTGCAGCACCAGGTCGCGCACTTCCAGCCCGCAGCGGCGCACGCACTTGACGATGTTCTGCGCCGCCGATACCGCCCCCGTGACGATGTGAACCTTCACCTCCAGGCGCAGCCCGCTCATGCCCAGGGGCTCGCGTACATCCTCTTGGCCGTCGATGATGAACTCCTGGTTCAGGATGTGGAGGATCTGCTGATCGGTCGGAATGTTGACCGCCTTGGCCGTCTCGATCACCCGGTCCACGTCGGCCTGGGTCACCTCCTTGTCCTTCACCGCCACCATACCGTGGGAGTTGAAGCTCTTGATGTGGCCTCCGGCGATGCCCGTGTACACCTCCCGGATCTTGCAGTCGGCCATGAGCTCGGCCTCCTCCACCGCCCGCTGGATCGCGTTCACGGTGGACTCGATGTTGACCACCACGCCCTTTTTGAGGCCACGCGAGGGCTGGCTGCCCATGCCGATCAGGTCGAACCCGCCGTCGGGCAGCACCTCCGCCACTAGCACCACGATCTTGGACGTGCCGATGTCCAGCCCGACGATCAGGTTCTTCGATTCCTTGGGCTTCAGCTTACGCGTCCACGAACGCTCCCCTTCCACGGGCGGCTGTAGACCGGACGGCAGGATCCTGTCCATGCTTTCCTCCTGGAACTAAGCTTGGTCCATTCACGTCCCCCGGGGCGCCCGCGCCTCCCGGGGCAAGCGCAGGGCGAAGCCGTGGGGGTAGCGCAGATCCACGTAATCGACGGGCACGCCGAGCCGCGCCAGGCTCTCGCCGTAGGCGGCGACGAACCGGGCGAGCCGCTCCTCCATGTGGCTGCGGCCCAGCTTCACCACCGTTCCCTGGTCGAGCTCGAGCTCCCAGGCGCCCCGCGCCGAGAGCCGCAGGGCCTGCAACCCGAGCCCGGCCTGCGCCAGCAGATCCCGGAAGCGCAGGTAGCGCTCGGCCACCTCCCGCTCGGCTCCGTCAGGGCCGGAGAGCAGGGGAAGCGGGCCATCGAACGCCGCATCGAAGCGCTCCCCGTAGCGGTCGATCAGGGCGTCCTCGCCCCAGCGAGCGAGCGCCTCGTGCTCCTCCAGCGTCACCACCAGGGTGGCGGGCCAGCGGCGCGCGAGGCTCGCCTTGCGCACCCACGGCAGCTTCTCGAAGGCGTCGCGCACCCGCTCCAGATTCGCGGTGAAAAAGGTGCCCCGCAGCTCCCGCGCCACCACCGCTTGCACTTGTTCCACCGTCACCCGCTGGGGCGGCGCCGCCAGCTCCACGGCCCGCAGGGCGAACGCGCTGCTTCCCGCGGCCGCCAGCGCGGCGGCCGCCAGCAATCCGGCGAGCCCCAGCGTGAAAAGCAGGTTGGCCAACGCATTGAGCGCCCTCGGGCTATCCCACACGGGCGAGCTCCAGAATTCTCACCACCAGCGTTTCGAAGCTCATGCCGGCCGCCTTGGCCGCCATGGGCACCAGGCTGTGGCCGGTCATGCCGGGAGCGGTGTTCATCTCCAGAAGGCTCACCGCGCCGTCGGCGCGGCGGATCAGGTCCGCGCGCCCCCAGCCGCGGCAGCCCAGCACCTCCACCGCCCGCATGACGAGGGCCTGGATAGCCTGCTCTTCCTCCCGCGGCAGCCCGCACGGGCAGTGGTAGCGGGTCTCGTCGCTGAAATACTTGCTCTGGTAGTCGTAATTGCCGCCGGGCGCCTCGATGCGGATAAGGGGCAGGGGCTCCTCGCCCACGAAGCCGGCGGTCAGCTCCTCCCCCTCGACGAACTCCTCGGCCAGCACCAGGGAGTCGTAGCGCGCAGCCACCGCGTACGCTTCCGGCAACCGCTCCAGCCTCGCCACCTTGGTGAGCCCCAGGGTGGATCCCTCGTGGGCCGGCTTCACGATGAGGGGCAGGCCCAGGCGCGCTGTCACCCCCTGCCAGTCGGCCGCCGCATGGAGCACTTCCCAGCGGGGGGTCGGCAGGCCGCAGCCCGCCCATACGTACTTGGTGCGCAGCTTGTCCATGCACAGGGCCGAGGCCATGACGCCGCTGCCGGTGTAGGGGATGTCCATGAGCTCCAGCGCCCCTTGCACCGTGCCGTCCTCGCCGTAACGGCCGTGCAGGGCGATGAAGACCCGGTCGAAGCCCTGCTCCTTCAGCGCGAACACGCTTTTCTCCGCCGGATCGAACGGGTGGGCGTCCACGCCCGCCCGCAGCAGCCCTTCCAGCACGTTTTTTCCCGACATGAGAGAGATCTCCCGCTCGGCGGAGCGCCCCCCCATGAGGACCGCCACCTTCCCGAAATCGCGCGGATTCATCTTCAATACCTCTAGGCTCAAGCGGGCTCGCCGACCACGCGGACCTCCCGCACCAGGCCCACTCCGGTCTGCTGCGCCACCGTGCGCTCCACGGTCTCGATGATGGTCTCGATATCCCGCGCCTTCGCCCCGCCCAGGTTGACAATGAAGTTGGCGTGCTTGTCGGAGACCATGGCGTTGCCGATCCGGTAACCCTTGAGCCCGCAGCCCTCGATCAGCCGCGCCGCGTGGTCCCCGGGGGGATTGCGGAACACCGAGCCCGCGTTGGGGAGGTTGAGGGGCTGGGTAGCCACCCGCCGCGCCAGCAGCCGCTTGATGGTCTGGCGCGAGCGCTCCCCGTCCCCGCGGTTGAGCCGCAGGCAGGCGGAGACGAACCACTCCTCTCCCGCTCCCTCGTCCCTAGCTTTCAGCGCCACATGGCGGTAGCCGATCTGGTAGTCCGCGGGCCGGCGCTGCCGCACCCGGCCGGCCCGGTCGATGGTGGTCACCCGCTCCACCACCTCCCAGGTCTCCGCCCCGTAGCAGCCGGCGTTCATGGCCAGCGCCCCGCCCACCGTACCTGGAATCCCGGCCAGGAACTCGGCTCCTTCCAGGTCGTGCAGGGCGGCGAAGCGTGCCACCTTGGGGCTCGCCACGCCGGCCTCCGCGTACACCAAGCCCTGCTGCGGGTCCCGGGCCTCCAGGGCCAGGGCGTTCAACGCCCGGTGCAGGAGGATCACCGTGCCCCGAAAGCCCCCGTCCCGCACCAGCAGGTTGCTGCCCAGCCCCACCGCCAGCACCGGCTCTTCCGGCGGCAGCGAGCGCAGAAAAGCCCCCAGGTCTTGGAGATCGGCCGGGACGTAGACCCGATCGGCGATACCGCCCACCTTCCAGCTTGTATGCCGGTGCATGGGCTCGGCGAGCCGCAGCTCGCCCTGGAGTCCCTCCCTCGTTCCCGGTTCCAGATCCGCCATGTTCATCCGCACCGACCCATCAAGCGTCGGAAGCGAGTTGTTTCACCAGGGCCGCCGGCACGGTCCCGATGGAACCCGCCCCCATGGTGAGCACCACGTCTCCGTCCCGCGCCACTGCCAGGATCGCCCGGGGAAGCTCCGCCACTGTTTCGACGAAGATGGGCTCCACGCCCCCCTGCACCCGAACCGCCCGGGCGAGGGAGCGCCCGTCCGCCGCCACGATGGGCGCCTCTCCCGCGGGATAGACCTCGGTGAGGAGCAGCACGTCGGCGGAGCGCAGCACTTTCGCGAAGTCCTCGAACAGATCCCGGGTGCGAGTGTAGCGGTGGGGCTGGAAGGCCAGCACCAGCCGCTGCCCCGGGTAAGCGCTGCGCGCCGCCGCCAAGGTGGCGGCGATTTCCGCCGGGTGGTGGCCGTAGTCGTCCACCAAAGCGAACGTGCCACCGGAAGGGAGGGAGAGCTCGCCATAGCTCTGGAAGCGCCGCCCCACGCCGCGGAACTCGGACAAAGCCTTGGCGATCGCCTGGTCGGTGGCGCCCACCTCGAGCCCGACCGCCACCGCCGCCAGGGCGTTCAACACGTTGTGCCGGCCCGGGAGATTGAGGGTGATCTCCAGGTCCCTCGCCGGCCACTGGTGGCGCCGCGGCTCGGGGTGCCGCTTCACGGTGAAGCGCATGCGCCGCCCCTCGACGCGGATGTCCACCGCCTGGACGTTGGCGCCGTCCAGCGTGCCGTAGGTGGTGATGGGCTTGGACACCCGCGGCATGATGGCGCGCACCTGGGGGTCGTCGGCGCACAGGATGGCCATGCCGTAGAAGGGCAGGTGCTGGAGGAAATCGACGAAAGCCTGCCTGAGCCGCTCGAAGTCGTGACCGTAGGTTTCCATGTGGTCCGCGTCGATGTTGGTCACCACCGCCAGCACCGGCTGCAGGAGCAGGAAGGAGGCGTCCGATTCGTCCGCCTCCACCACGATGAACTCCCCCGCCCCCAGGCGCGCGTGGGCCCCCGCCGCCTCCAGCCGACCGCCGATGACGAAGGTGGGATCCATGCCGGCTTCCGCCAGCACGCTCGCCACCAGGCTGGTGGTGGTGGTCTTGCCGTGGGTGCCGGCGACGGCGATGCCCTGTTTGAGCCGCATCAACTCCGCCAGCATAAGGGCCCGGGGCACCACGGGGATGCGGGCCGCCCGCGCGGCTTCCGTCTCCGGATTGCCGTTCTTCACGGCCGAGGACACCACCACCACGTCCGCCGACGCCACGTTCTCTGCCGCGTGGCCGAGTGCCACCCGGGCGCCCAGGGCCGCCAAGCGCTCGGTGACGGGGCTCCCGTGGAGGTCGGAGCCGCTCACCTGGTAGCCCAGGTTGAGCAGCACCTCCGCGATACCGCTCATGCCGGCGCCGCCGATGCCGACAAAATGGATGTGCCGCACTTTGTGTCTCATCCCGCGGCCTCCATGCAGGCTTCGGCCACCCGGCGCGTCGCCTCCGGCTGGGCCAGCGCCCGGGCCCGCTCCGCCATGGCGAGCAGCGCCTCCCGGGTGAGGGCGCGCAGCCGCTCGGCCAGGCCCTCGGGGCTCAACTCCCGCTGGGGCAGGAGTACCGCCGCGTGGCGCTCGCTCAAGAAACGGGCGTTGGCGGTCTGGTGGTCATCCACCGCGTAGGGGTAGGGCACCAGCAGGCTCGCCACCCCGGCCGCGGCGAGCTCCCCGATGGTCAGCGCCCCGGCGCGGCAGATCACCAGGTCGGCTTCCGCGTAGCGGCGCGCCATGTCGTCGATGAAGGGATGCACCTCCGCCTCCACCCCCGCCTCCCGGTAGGCCCGCGCCACCGCTTCCGCGTCCCCGGCCCCGGCCTGATGCACGATCCTGGGCCGTTCCGAGGGCGCAATGGCGGCGATCGCCCGGGGCAGCGTTTCGTTGAAGGCCCGCGCGCCCCGGCTTCCGCCCAGCACCAGCAGGCGCAGCGGCCCCTGGCGGCGGCCGTAGCGCTCGCCCGGCGGCGGCAGGGCCGCGATCTCCTCCCGCACTGGGTTGCCGGTCCACTCGGGCTTCCTCGCTGGCTTGAACAGCCGAGCGAGGGCGTTGGCGCGCCCGGGAGTGGCGTCGAAGGCGTCGGGGAATCCCACGAGAACCCGATCGGCCACGGCCGCCAGCACCCGGTTGGCAAGCCCCGCGATGGCGTTCTGCTCGTGGATCACCAGGGGCCGGTTGAGCAGGGCGGCCATGAGGCCGCCGGGAAACGTGGCGAAGCCCCCCATGCCCAGGACCACGTCGGGGCGCCGCCGGGCCAGCACCCGGGCGCTCTGCAGGCAGGCGAGGACCAGGAACAGGGGTAGCCCCGCCCACCGCAGCGGGCCCTTGCGGCGCACGCCGGAGAAGCGGATCCACTCCATGGGATAGCCCCGCTTGGGGACGATCTCGCCCTCCATTCCGCCCCGGGTGCCCAGCCAGACCACGTTCCAGCCCTGGGTCCGGAGCCGGTCGGCCACCGCCAGTCCCGGGAAGATATGCCCTCCCGTTCCACCGGCCATGATGAGAATGGTCCGGCTCATGCCCGGCTTCCCCTCGCGATTCGACGGACCTCCCAGTCCACCCGCAGCAGGAGGGCGAGGGCCACACAAGTGGCCACTAGGCTGCTGCCCCCGTAGCTCATGAGAGGGAGGGTCAGCCCCTTGGTGGGGAGCACCCCCATGTTCACGCCCAGGTTGATAAGGGCCTGGGCCGCCAGCCACACCCCGATGCCCTGGGCCACCAAGGCGGCGAAGGGCCGCTCCTCCAGGGCCGCGGCGCGCCCCACGGCGAAGGCCCGCAGGGTGAGCCAGGCGAACAGGGCGATCACCAAGGCTACCCCCACGAAGCCCAGTTCCTCGGCGATCACCGCCAGAAGGAAGTCGGTGTGGGCCTCGGGCAGATACAGGAGCTTCTCCACGCTCGCCCCCAGCCCCACGCCGAACCACTCGCCCCGTCCGAAGGCGATGAGGGCGTGGGAGAGCTGATAGCCCTTGCCGAAGGGGTCGGACCAGGGGTCCATGAAGCCCACGATGCGCTGCATGCGATAGGGAGAGCTCCAAATGAGCAGCAGGAAGCCGGCGGCGAGCAGCGCCGCCAGCCCCGCGAACAGGCGCGTGCTCACACCCCCCAGGAACAGGATCGCCATGGCGATGACGGTGATCACGGCGAAGGCGCCGAAGTCCGGCTCGGCCAGGAGCAACGCCCCGGTCGCCAGCATCACGGCGAACATGGGCAGGAAGCCGCGGGCGAGGCTGCCGAGATGGCGCGCTCTGCGCACCGTATAGTCGGCGGCGTAGAGCACCACGAACAGCTTCATGAACTCCGAGGGCTGCACGCTGAAAAAGGGGATCGCGAGCCAGCGCCGACTGCCGTTCACCTCGCGCCCCACGCCGGGCAACAGCACCAGGACGAGGAGGGCCAGGCCCGCCAGGAACAGGTAAGGGGCCGAGCGCTGCCACAGCTTCAGGGGAATCTGGAAGGCGACGGCGCCGGCCGTGAGCCCAACCGCCAGATAGAGGGCGTGGCGCACTAGGTAATAGTGGGCCTGATGGCCGGTCGCCCGGGAGGCTTCCGCGGTGGCGATGGACGCGGAATAGACCATCACCAGCCCCATTCCCGCCAGCAGCAGCGCGCTCCAGAGGAGGGAGGCGTCGTACTCGGGGCTCGGCCGCACGAGCTGGCTTTCGGCGTAGAGCCTCATGGACGCCCCTCCAGCGCCCGCACTGCGGCGGCAAAGACTTCCGCCCGGTGCTCGTAGTTGCGGAACATGTCCAGGCTCGCGCAGGCGGGGGAGAGCAGCACGGCATCCCCTGGGCGGGCTTCCCGGTAGGCGGTGCGCACCGCCTCCTCCATCGTTTCCACCCGCAGCAGGGGCACCGTGCAGCCCGCCAGGGCCTGGGCGAGCCGCTCCTTGTCCCGCCCGAGCAACACCACCGCTCGGGCGTGCCGGGCCACCGGTGCCGCCAGGGGCGCGAAGTCCTGGCCCTTCCCATCCCCGCCGGCGATCAGGACCGCCGGCCGGTCCATGCCGGAGAGGGCCGCCACCGTGGCTCCCACGTTGGTCCCCTTGGAGTCGTCGTAGAAGACCACGCCGCCGATCTCCGCCACCGGCTGCATGCGGTGGGGCAGCCCCCGGAAACGGGTGAGCGCCTGGGCCAGGGGCGCGTCCGGCAGCCCGATGGCCGCCGCCAGGGCCCAGGCGGCGAGCCCGTTGGCGGCGTTGTGGGCGCCCTTGAGGGGCAGCTCGTCCATGGGCAACAGCCGCTTTGCGCCCCGGGCGAGGAAACGGCGGCCGTCCACGGCCATGAGTCCGTAGGCCTCGTCCGCAGGCGGCGCGTCGAGCCCGAAGGTCACCACCGTGCGCCCGGGAAGGGCCATGGCTAGGGTCCGGGGATCCTGGCGGTTCAGGACCTGCACGCCTTCGCCCGCGAAGATGCGCGCCTTGGCGACGGCGTACTCCTCCAGGTCGCGATACCGGTCCAGGTGATCCTCGCTCAGGTTGAGCACCGCCGCGGCGTCGGGCCGCAGGCTTTCGGTGGTTTCCAGTTGAAAGCTGGAAAGCTCCAGCACGTACAAGTCGGGGTGTCCCGCGCCGGAAACCTCCGGCAGGGCGTCCAGCACCGGCAGGCCGATGTTGCCCGCCACCACCGTCGCGAGGCCCGCGCCCTCCCCCATGGCGCCGGCCATGGCGGTCACCGTGCTTTTGCCGTTGGAGCCGGTGATCGCGAGCACCTTGGGCCTGGGGGGAGGCAGCGCAGCGAGGGCCCGGGCGAAGAGCTCCACGTCGCCCACCACCGGCACCCCGGCTTCCCGCACCCGCCGCAGGTGGGGCTCGCTCAACGGTACGCCCGGGCTCACCACCACCAGATCGACTCCGCTGAAAGTCCGTTCCTCGAACGGGCCGAACCTGAGCTCCGCCCCTGGGACCCACTGAGCGATCTCCCTCGCCAGGGGCGGCTCGGGTCGGGTGTCGGCGACGCGAAGGCGAGCGCCCAAGCGGTGGAGATAGCGCACCGCCGAGCGCCCGGTAAGGCCCGCGCCCACCACCAGCACCCGCCTGCCGGCAAGCTCCATGGCCGCTTCATTCATCGCAGCTTCAAGGTGGACAACCCAAAGAGCACTAGCATCATCGTGATGATCCAGAAGCGCACGGGCGGGTTCTGGTGTCGGCCGCGCCCGCGCGCTTCACG
>NZ_JBQACR010000018.1:0-16426 GCF_051905455.1 Pelomicrobium sp. G1 | reverse complement strand
TCGGCTCCCCTCACGTGAGCCTCCCCCGAACCTGCCCGCTCGTGCGCTTCTCCCACGTTCACCTCAGCTTCAAGGTGGACAACCCAAAGAGCACTAGCATCATCGTGATGATCCAGAAGCGCACGACCACCTGGTTCTCCTTCCAACCCTTGAGCTCGTAGTGGTGGTGCAGGGGCGCCATGCGGAAGATGCGTTTTCCGGTGAGCTTGTAGGAGGCCACCTGCAGCATCACCGACAGGGTCTCCACCACGAACACCCCGCCCATGATGAACAGCACGATTTCCTGGCGCACGATCACCGCGATCACCCCCAGCGCCGCGCCCAGGGCGAGCGCCCCCACGTCGCCCATGAACACCTCGGCCGGGTAGGCGTTGAACCACAGGAACGCGAGCCCCGCGCCCCCCAGCGCCCCGCAGAACACCGCCAGTTCCCCGGCCCCCGGAATGTAGGGGACGCCCAGGTAACGGGAGAACACCGAGTGGCCGGCCACGTAGGCGAAGATGGCCAGCGCCCCGCCGATCATCACCGTGGGCATGATGGCCAGCCCGTCCAGGCCGTCGGTCAGGTTCACCGCGTTGCTCGTGCCGACGATCACGAAATAGGCGAGGATCACGAACCCCACCGTGCCCAGGGGAATCGCCACCTCCTTGAAGAAGGGGACGATCAGCTCGGTCTGAGCCGGCAGGGTGGCCGAATAGGCGAGATAGAGCGCCACCGCCAGGGCGACCGTGGACTGCCAGAAATATTTCGCCCGGGCCGAAAGGCCCTTGGGGTTGCGGTGCACTACCTTGCGGTAGTCGTCCACCCAGCCGATCAGGCCGAAGCCCAGGGTGGCGAGGAGCACCGCCCAGACGTAGCGGTTGGTGAGGTCCGCCCACAGCAGGGTGGTGACCGCGATGGACACCAGGATCAGCGCGCCCCCCATGGTGGGCGTGCCGGCCTTGGCGAGGTGGGTCTGGGGGCCGTCGTCCCGCACCGCCTGGCCGATCTTGTAGGCGGTGAGCTTACGGATCATGGCCGGGCCGACGATGAAGGAGATGATGAGGGCGGTGAGGGCCGCCAGCACCGTGCGCAGGGTGATGTAGCTGAACACGTTGAACGCCCGGACCTCCTGGGCGAGCCACTGAGTGAGGAGGAGGAGCATGTCTACCTCCCGCCCGTCCCGGCGTCGGCGCTTAAGCCCTGCACCACCCGCTCCATGCGCATGAAGCGCGACCCCTTGACCAGCACCGTGACGCCGGGGGCGAGCCGGTTCTCCACTTCCGCGAGCAGCTCTTCGATGCGCTCGAAGTGCCGGGCGCCGGGGCCGTAGGCCTGCACCGCATGCCGGGTGAGCTCTCCCAAGGCATACAGCCCTTCGATGCGGGCCTTCCGGGCGGCACGGCCGATCTCCTCGTGCAGCGGCACCGCGCTCTGGCCCAGCTCCCCCATGTCCCCCAGCACCAGGAGCCGGGTGCCGGGGGCGGCCGAAAGCACCGCCAGGGCCGCCTTCACCGAATCCGGGTTGGCGTTGTAGGTGTCGTCGATCAAGGTGGCCCCGTGGATGGCGGGAAGGCGCTTGAGCCTCCCCGGGATGCCGTGGAAGCGGGCGAGGCCCCGCCCGATGACCTCGGGGGGCACCTCCAGGGCGACCGCCGCGGCGGCGGCAGCCAAGGCGTTGCGCGCGTTGTGCAAGCCCGGCACCGCCAGCCGGGTCCGGACGCGCCCGCTCGGGAGCCTGAGCTTCAGTTCGATCGCCTCCGGTTGCAGCGCCACTTCGGCGCTCACCGCCGCGGGATGGTCCAGCCCAAAATCGATGATCCGGTGCCGGCCGGCCAGCGCCCGCCACAGCTCTGCATGGGGATCGTCGGCGTTGATCACGGCGACGCCCCCGGCCCGCAAGCCCTGGAAGATTTCCCCTTTCGCCCGGGCCACCGCCTCCACCGACCCCAATCCTTCCAGGTGGGCGCGCCCGGCGTTGTTCACCAAGGCGACCGTGGGCTCGGCGAGCTGGGTGAGGTAGGCGATCTCCCCGGGATGGTTCATGCCCATCTCCACCACCCCGTAGCGGTGCCCTTCCCGCAGCCGCAGCAGGGTGAGGGGGACGCCCACGTCGTTGTTCAGGTTGCCCCGGGTGGCCAGCACCGCCTCGGCGGACGAAGCCGCCTCGGCCAGCACCGCGGCCAGCATCTCCTTGACCGTGGTCTTGCCGTTGCTGCCGGTCAGGGCCACCAGGGGAATGGAAAACCGCTTCCGCCAGGCGCGGGCCAGCCGTCCCAGGGCGAGGCGAGTATCCTGCACCACCAGGAGCGGCAGGGGCGCCGCCCCGGCGCCCTCCGTCCAGGCCTGCTCCACCAGGGCCGCCGCGGCGCCCCGCTCGGCGGCGGCGACAACGAAGGCGTGGCCGTCGAAGCGCGGCCCCCGCAGGGCGACGAAAAGCTCACCCGGAGCCACGGTGCGGCTGTCGGCGGAAACGCCGGTGAAGGGCACGTCGGCCCCTTTGAGGGCGCCGTCGACAGCCCGAGCCGCCTGCTGGAGATCCATCATGGCTTCCCGCCTCTCCATGCCGCCAGGGCCCGCCCCGCCACTTCCGCGTCGCTGAACGGCCGCCGCTCGCCTCCCACCTCCTGGTACTGCTCGTGGCCCTTGCCGGCGATCAGCACCACGTCCCCGGGACGGGCCCGCCCGACCGCCTCGAAGATGGCGCCGGCCCGGTCCTCGATCACCCGATGGTTCGCCCCGGCCCCGCCCACGATGTCGGCGATGATCTGGCTCGGAGGTTCGCCCCGGGGGTTGTCGCTGGTCACGATGACCTCGTCGGCGTAGCGAGTGGCCACGGCGCCCATCAGGGGCCGCTTGCCCCGGTCTCGCTCGCCGCCGCAGCCGAACACGCAGATGAGCCGCCCGGCGGGCCGGGCCATCATGTCCCGCAACGCGGCGAGCACCTTGGCCAGGGCGTCGGGGGTGTGGGCGTAGTCGATCACCACCAGGGGCCGATCGCCTCCTCCCAACTGCTGCAGCCGCCCGGGGGCCGGGCGCACCGTCCCGAGGGCGGACAAGGCTTGAGGAAGCGCTATCCCACTGGTGATGAGGGTGGCGGCCACCGCCAGAAGGTTTTCCGCGTTGAAGCGCCCGAGCAGAGGGCTCTCCAGCACGCCGGCACCGGAAGGGGCGCCTGTCTGCCTGCTAGGCAGGCGCACCTCGAGCCGGATCCCTCGCTCAGAAAGTTCCAGCAGATGGCCTCGCACCATGGGCACCCCCAGGCGATCGGCGCTCCAGGCGCCATCGTCGGTCAAGCCGTAGCCCAGCACCGGAACCTCCCCGCCCCGCAGCTCTTCGGCGATGTGGCCGCCGAAGGGGTCGTCCAGGTTGAGCACGGCCCGCTTCAAGCCCGGCCATTGGAACAGGCGCAGCTTCGCCCGGGCGTAGGCCTCCATGGTGCCGTGGTAGTCCAGGTGGTCCCGGGACAGGTTAGTGAACAGGGCGACGGAGAACTCGACCCCGTTCACCCGTTCCTGGACCAGGGCGTGGGAGGAGACCTCCATGGCCACGGCCTGGGCGCCCGAGTCCCGGAACCGGGCCAGGAGCCGCTGCACGGCGACGGGATCGGGGGTGGTGGTGGCCGCCGGCTCCAGCGCCCCGGGAAAACCGCTGCCCAGGGTGCCGATGACCGCCGCCGGGCGCCCGGCCGCCGCCAACGCCTGGGCGATCCAGTGGGTGCAGGACGTCTTGCCGTTGGTCCCGGTCACCCCGATCACCGAGAGCACCCGGGACGGATGACCGTAGACGTGGGCCGCGAGCCAACCCGCCATGCCCCGCAAGCCGTGCACACCCCGGTTGGGAACCCGCCACGCCGGGTCCCAGCGGAAACCCTCCCTTTCCCACAACACCGCCGCCGCGCCCCGGGCGATCGCCTGGGGGATGTAATGGCGACCGTCCTGGCGCTCGCCGGGATAGGCGAGAAACGTGTCCCCCGGCTCGAGAGCCCGGCTGTCGATGCACACGCTCTTCACTTCCACGCCGAGACCCTGCAGGGCTTCCTGCACGGGCGCCGGAAGCCCCGCGAGACCGCGATCATCGGCGCTGAGCCGGGCGCAGTTCACACTTCCTCCCGCACGAGGACCAGCTCCTCCGGGGCGAGCAGCCCTGGATCCATGGGGGCGTCGGGCGGCACGTCCAGCATCCGCAGGGCCCCCTCCACCACCCGGGCGAAGATCGGGGCGGCCACCACCCCGCCGTAATATCCCCCCGCCCGGGGCTCGTCCACCATCACCGCCACCACCAGCCGGGGGCGGCTCGCCGGGGCGAAACCCACGAACGAGGACACGTAGAGGTCGGGAGCGTAGCGGCCGTCCACCAGCTTGTGGGCGGTGCCGGTTTTCCCCGCCACCCGGTAGCCCAGCACCCGGGCGGACGGCGCCGTGCCGCCGGGCTGGACCGCCAGCTCCAGCATGTCCCGCACGGCCCGGGCCACCTGGGGCGAAAACACCCGCTCCCCGGCCGCCGGCGCCTCCGCCTTGAGGAAGGAGACGGGCAGGAGCCTGCCGTCGGTGGCAAACACCGTATAGGCGCGGGCGAGCTGCAGGAGGCTCACCGAGATGCCGTGGCCGTAGGATAGGGTGGCCTGCTCGATGGGGCGCCAGCTCTGGTAAGGGCGCAGCCGGCCGCTCACTTCTCCCGGGAAACCCGATCCCGAAGGGGTGCCGAAACCCACCCGTTCCAGGGTGCTCCACAATTCCTTGGCCGGCAACGCCAGCGCCATCTTGGCCGCGCCCACGTTGCTCGACTTCTGCACCACCTCGGCGACGGTGAGAATGCCGTGGGGGTGGGCGTCCCGCACCGTGGCCGGGCCGATGGTGAGGGATCCGGGCCGGGTATCGATGGGGGTCGCACTCCGGTAGCGGCCGGAGGCGAGGGCCGCCGCCACGGTGAAGGGCTTGAGCGTCGAGCCCGGCTCGAAGGCGTCAGTCACCGCCCGGTTGCGCACCCGGGAAGGCTTGGCCTGGGCCCGGTCGTTGGGGTTGTAGCTGGGCACGTTGGCCAGGGCCAGCACCTCGCCGGTCACACCGTCCAGCACCACGATCCCGCCGGCCCGGGCCCGATGCTTCTCCACCGCCTGCTTGAGCTCCCGGTACGCCAGGTACTGGATACGCCGGTCCACCGAGAGGGTGAGATCCTGCCCCGGCTTTGGCTCCCGCAGGCTCCGCACGTCCTCCACCACCCGGCCCAGCCGGTCCTTGATCACCCGCCGGCTGCCGGGCACGCCCTTGAGCAGATCCTGGTAGGCCAGCTCGATCCCCTCCTGGCCGTCGTCGTCCACGTTGGTGAAGCCGATCAGATGGGCCGCGGCCTCCCCGGACGGGTAGTAGCGGCGGTACTCCCGCTGCAGGAAAACCCCTTCGATCTGGAGCGCGGCCACCCGAGCGGCGGCCTCCGGAGAGAGATGTCGCTTCAAGTACACGAACCCCCGGTCCGGGTTTTCCCGGATCCGGGCGAGCAGCGCCCGGGGATCCATCTCCAGGATGGCGGCCAGCTTGCCCAGGACGCTCCCCTCCTGGGGCACATCCTCCGGGCTTGCCCAGACCGATTCCACCGGCGTGCTCACCGCCAGGGGCTCCCCGTGGCGATCCAGGATCCGGCCCCGGTGGGCGCTCACCTCCACCACCCGCAGGAAGCGCGCCTCCCCCTTTTGCTGCAGGAAGTCCGTCTTCACCGCCTGGAGGTAGGCGGCCCGCCCGGCGAGCCCGGCGAAGGCGGCGAGAAACAGCATGAGCACCAGGCTGGCCCGCCAGCGCGGCAGCCGCAGCCCGTACCCGGTCAGGTTCTCCGGGGTCATCGCCTCTCCTCGGCCGCCCCGGGGGCAAGGCGCAGGACCCGCACCCGGGAAGGCGGCGGCGGCTGCATGCCCAGGCTCTTGGCGGCCAGCCGCTCGATGCGGGCATGGGTCGCCCAAGTGCTCTGCTCGAGCTGGAGCTGGCCCCATTCCTCGTCCAGGCGCTTAGCTTCCCGCCGTTCCTTCTCCAGCTCCGCAAACAGCTTGCGCGCCTTGTGTTGCCCGGTCACAACACCCAGCGCGCAGGCCAAGAGAACCGCGAACAGGATGAGATTCAAGCGGGTCAAGGCGAGCCCCCGGCCGACTCGAACGAAGCTGGGCTCGTAGGGCGCGTCGTTCCCATGTTGGAGATCCTTCGCGGCATGGAATTCGAAGGCAGGAGGGTCATCCCAGGCGCTCGGCGGTCCGCAGGATCGCGCTGCGGGCGCGGGGGTTGGCCGCCACTTCCGCCGGGCTCGGTCGCACTGGCCGACCGACGATGCGCGCCCGGGGGGCGGGCAGCTCGTCGGCGCGCAGGGGCAGCCGCGCCGGGATCCCGCCGGGGCGCGCGACGGTCTGCAGGAAGCGCTTGACGATCCGGTCTTCGAGGGAATGGAAGCTGATCACCACCAACCGTCCTCCGGGATTGAGGAGCTCGAGGGCCTGCTCCAGTGCTAACGGCAGCTCCTCAAGCTCCTGATTGATGAAAATCCGTAAAGCCTGAAAAGTCCGCGTCGCGGGGTCCTGACCGGGCTCCCGCGTCCGGACAGCCTGGGCCACGATGGCCGCGAGCTCCCGGGTCGTCGCGATGGGCCTGCGTGCTCGAGCCGCAACAATCGCTCTTGCAATCTGTTTAGCAAACCGTTCTTCGCCATAGCGCTTCACCACCTCCCCGATTTCTCGTTCCGTTGCCCGGGCGAGCCACTGCCCCGCGCTCATGCCTTCCCCTGGATCCATGCGCATGTCCAGGGGTCCCTCCAGCCGGAAGCTGAATCCCCGGGCCGCGTCTTCCAGCTGGGGCGAAGAGACCCCCAAGTCGAAGAGCACCCCATCCACCCGCTCCACCCCCAGCGCCCGCGCCGCTTCCGCGAGGCGCGAGAACCGGCTGTGGACCGCTTCCAGCCGGGGATCCGGGAAGGCCTTCGCGGCCCGCACCGCCTCGGGGTCCCGGTCCAGGGCGATCAGGCGCCCTTCGGATCCCAGGCGGGCGAGGATGGCCCTGCTGTGCCCCCCGCGGCCGAAGGTGGCGTCCACGTAGACGCCCGCCGGCCGGATGCGTAACGCCTCCATCGCCTCGTCCACCAGGACGGGGCGATGGACCGGGGCCTCGCTCACAGGGAGAATCCATCCAGCTCCGGCGGAATCCCGCCGTCCTTGAAAGCCAGCGCCTCCTCCATCAACCGATCCCACTGCTGGGCGTCCCACAGCTCGAATTTGTTCCCCTGGCCCACTAGCACCACGTTCTTGTCCAGACCGGCGAATTGGCGCAGCGGCGGTGGTACGAGGAAACGGCCAGCCGAGTCCAACTCGGCGTCGTTGGCGTTACCCACGAGCAGGCGCTGCAGCGTGCGCGTCTTGGGGTTGAAGCTGGACAGGCCGTTCAGCTTGCGCTCGATGGGCTCCCACTCGGGAAGGGGATAGATCAGAAGACAGCGGCTCGGATCCGCGGTGATGACCAGCTTGCCGTCGCACTGGGCGAGCAGGCTCTCCCGGTAACGGGCGGGCATGGCGAGCCTCCCTTTGCCGTCCAGGCTGAGCTGGGCAACCCCGCGGAACATGACATCCCCTTTGCGCCATGGCGAAATCTCCCACTTTTTCCCAGATTCCGCCACTTTCTCCCACTTCTCCGCACTATAGGAGAAAAAAGATACCCGGTCAAGCGCAAGACCCTGGGTTTCTGTTTTTTCGACAAACACTTAAAGCTGCGCCGGGGATGCCCGCACGACGGGGATTTCCTTGCCATTTGAAGCGGATAGAAAGGATCCGGGGGGGCGGCCGATGCTTAGGGCATCGCGGGCGAAAGAAAGGAAAGGAGAAGCTGGCCGATAAGCCGGGTTCTGTCAGGGAGGGATTCCTCCCTGGGCAGCCATTCCTCTAGGCGCCGGGTTGCCCCGACGCTCTAGCGGCCTACCCGGGAACGACAGCGCGGGCCACGCTCGAGTCCCCCTATTTGGCCTTGCTCCGGATGGGGTTTGCCGTGCCGTCCGTGTTACCACGGACGCGGTGGGCTCTTACCCGCGGCCGGCTCGCGCCGGCCGCCGCGCCTCGTCGAGACGACGCGCACCGTTTCACCCTTGCCGGCGTGGATCGGTTCACGCTTGGGCGGTTTGTTCTCTGTTGCACTCCGGCCTGAACGAAGCCTGCCGGCCCGAAGGCGCTTCAAGGCGCCTCCTCCACCGACCTTCGGGGTCAAAGGGCTGCTCCAGCCTTTTCCCCACGTCCACCCACAGGCTCGTCTGCGCCGAAGTATCGCGAGGGTCGCGACACTTTCCATGGCCTCACGGCCTCCGGCCATTAGCCGGCATCCTGCCCTATGGAGCCCGGACTTTCCTCTCCCCGGGGATGGAACCCCCAGGCAGCGGCTGCCTGGCCAGCTTCCCATGAAATGATACCACCGAATTCTTGACTAATTGAGTAGGCTTAACTAGCCAAGAAGTAGGAACGGCGCGCCCGTTGGGCGCGCCCCGATCGTTGGAACACGGTCCAAGGAGGCAACCGATGAGACGACGGCTCTATTTCGTGCTGCCGGACGTGGCATCCGCCCGCAAGATGCTGGACGATCTGCTCCTTGCCAGGATCGAAGAGCGCCATATCCGTTTCCTTGCCAAGCGGGGCACCCTTCCGCCCGATTTGCCCGAGGCGACGGTATTCCAGAAAACCGACCTGGTGCACGGCGCCGAGCTTGGCATGGCCATCGGTGGCGTGGCGGGGGTGCTCGGGGGCCTAGTGGTGGTCTTCTTCCCGCCCGAAGGCGTGTCCCTGCAGCTCGTGACCATCCTGGTGACGGCCCTGCTCGGCGCCCTTTTCGGCGCCTGGGTGGCGAGCCTGGCCGCCTCGGCGGTGCCCAACTCCCGCTTGAAGCCCTTCGAAAAGGACATCGAAGCGGGCAAGGTCCTGATGATCGTGGACGTGCCCTTCCGCCGCACCCACGAGATCATGGAGCTGGTCCATCGCACCCATCCCGAGGCGAGCGACCACGGAGTCGAGCCCACCTTCCCCGCCTTCCCGTAATTCGAAGAAACCCGGGCCTGCCCATTGGCAGGCCCGAAGCCGGCTCAATCGGCGATGCGCCAGGCGATCCGCTCGCCGGCCCGCAAGGGAATGACCGCATCATCGCCCAGGGGGTAAGCCTCGGGCACGCTCCAGGGCTCCCGCACCAGGGTGAGGGTGCTCGGGTTTCTGGGCAGCCCATAGAACGCGGGCCCGTGGAAACTGGCGAAGGCTTCTAGCCTCTCCAGCGCCCCCGCCGCCTCGAACGCCTCCGCGTAAAGCTCCAGGGCGGCGTGGGCCGTGTAGATCCCGGCGCAGCCGCACGCCGCCTCCTTGGCCCGGCGGGAATGGGGGGCGCTGTCCGTGCCGAGAAAGAACTTGGGCTCCCCGCTCACGGCCGCGGCGATGAGCGCCTGCCGGTGGCGTTCGCGCTTGAGCACCGGCAAGCAATAGTGGTGGGGCCTCAATCCTCCTTCGAACAGCCGGTTGCGGTTCATGAGCAGGTGATGGGCCGTGATGGTGGCCGCCACCCGGGGGGGCGCCTGGCGCACGAAGCGCACCGCCTCCTCCGTGGTGATGTGCTCCAGCACCACCTTGAGCCGAGGATGGCGTTCCACCAGGGGCGCCAGCACCCGGTCGATGAAGACCGCCTCCCGGTCGAACACGTCCACCGCCGGGTCCGTCACTTCCCCGTGCACCAGCAGCGGCATGTTGAGGCGAGCCATCTCCTCCAGCGCTTCCTCGCAGCGGCGCACATCGCTCACCCCCGCTTCCGAGTGGGTGGTGGCGCCGGCGGGATAGAGCTTCACTGCGTACACCGCTGCGCTCTCCCGGGCCTCCCGGATGTCCGAGGCGCGGGTGGCCTCGGTGAGATAAAGCGTCATGAGGGGAGTGAAATCGACCCCCGGGGGGCACGCCGCCAGGATCCGCGCCCGGTAGGCGAGGGCCTGGGCCGCCGTGGTAACAGGGGGCTGCAGGTTGGGCATCACGATGGCGCGGGCGAAGCGGCGCACGGTATGGGGCAGCACCGCCGCGAGCGACGGCCCGTCCCGCAGATGCAGGTGCCAGTCGTCCGGGCGGGTGAGGGTCAGGCGATCCACGGGCATTCTGAAGGACAGGACGGCGCCATTATACGGCGGGCGGTCGAGCGCCGGCCGGCCACAGCGGCTGGTGCAGCTACGCCTCCCGCCCCCGCTTCATGGCCCTCGCCTGGACGTACAGGGCCTGCCGGTCACTCCCCGTCAATTTGGCCGCCACCGCGGCGGCCCGACTCAAGGGCAGCTCTTCCACCAGGGCCGCGAGAAGGCGCGCGGCGTCCAGGGGAACCGAAGGCTCCTCCCGAGGCCCGCGTCCGTGGACGATGAGGACGAACTCCCCGCGCACACGAGCCGGATCGGCCTCGAGCCAGGCCGCGAGCTCCCCCGCGGCGCCCTCGCGAAACGCCTCATGGACCTTGGTCAGCTCCTTGGCCAGGGTGATGGGGCGCTCCTGGCCCAGGACTTCCCCGATGGCCCGAAGGCTCGCCACGATGCGGTGGGGCGCCTCGTAGAACACGATGGCAAAAGGAAGCGGGGCCAGGGCGGCCAGGGCTTCCCGGCGCGCCTTGGGCCGGGCGGGAAGAAACCCGTAAAAGAGGAACGGCCCATCCGAGAGGCCGGCGGCGGAAAGGGCGCACACCGCGGCGTTCGCCCCCGGCACCGGAACGACCGGGTAACCGCTGCGGCGCGCCTGCGCCACCAGGTGCGCACCGGGATCGCTCACGGCGGGCGTGCCCGCGTCGCTCACCAGCGCCACCGAATGGCCGGCTTCGAGCAGGCTCAAGACCGTTTGCGCGGCCCGCCGCTCGTTGTGCTCGTGAAGCGCGAGCAAGCGCTTCGACAGGCCGTAATGCGCAAGCAACCGGGCGGTCACCCGCGTGTCCTCGGCGGCCACCGCCTCCACCGCGGTCAGCACGTCGAGCGCTCGAAAGCTCAGGTCGCGAAGATTTCCCACGGGGGTGGCCACCACATATAATGTGCCTTTCGCGGGCTCGGCGTCCTTCGAATGCAACGTCTGTTCCTGCTCCTTGCTGCGCTCGTCCTCGGACTATACGGCAACCCCGCCGCCCCCGCCAACGAACATCGCCCCTTCTTCGAAACGCCCTGGAACGCCCCCCGCATCCTCCAGGCCACGGCGGGCACCGACGGCGGTGGACAGGCAGGCGCTTGGGGCACGGTCGCCCACGTGGCGCTGCTGCTGCCCCTCAAGTCCGCCGACTTCGCCCCGGCGGCGGAAATGGTGCGCCTGGGCTTCCTGGTGGCGGCGGAAAGTGACAAGAAGGCGGCCTTTCCCGTGCGCGTGTATCCCACCCGAGCGGACACCGGCAGCATCCTCACCGCCTACGAAGACGCGGTCCGCAACGGCGCGGCGACGGTGGTGGGCCCCCTCACCCGGGACGGGGTCGGGACCCTCGCGGCGAGCGGCCTAGTAAGCGTGCCCACCCTGGCGCTCAACACCATCGACGCGCCCGGCGTCTCCCTGCCTCGGGAGCTTTATTTCTTCGGGCTCAACGTGGAGAGCGAGGCCCGGCAGGTGGTGCAGCTCGCCTTCACGCCGCAGCGCTCCAGGGCTTTCGTGATCAGCGCCGACACGGGGCTCGCCCGGCGCGTGCACGAGGCCTTCGTGCGGGCCTGGCTTGCCGCAGGCGGCTCGGTGGCGGGCGAGTTCTTCCCGCTTTCCGGCGGCCCCGAGGCCTGGGCTGCGCTGCGCCGCCACGCAGCCGCCCCCGACGGCATCGTCTTCCTCGCCCTGGAGCACGACAAAGCCCGGCTGATCCGCCCCTATCTGGACCCGGCCATGCCGGTTTTCGCCACGTCCCTGGTCTACGCCCGCGCCAACGACCCGGTGGGGAATTTCGACTTGAACGGCGTGCAGTTCGTGGACATGCCCTGGCTGCTCACCCCCGGGCATCCTGGGGTTATGGCCTATCCCCGGCCCAATCCCGCGGTGAGCGTGGACCTGGAGCGCCTCTACGCCTTGGGGATAGACGCCTACCGGCTGTCGCTGGAAATCGCTCGCCTGCCCGAGCCCGGCACCCTCCGCCTCACCGGGGTCTGCGGCGAGCTGCGGCTCAACGAGGAGCGCCAGTTCGAACGCCTGCTCCTGCCCGCCCAGTTCGACGGCGGCCAGGTGCGGGTGCTGCGGAGGCTGCCATGACCCTGGGCCGCGGCCGGGACGCCGAGCGCCGCGCCGCGCGCTGGCTCGAGGGCCAAGGGCTCGCCCTGGTGGAATCCAATTACCGTTGCCGCTTCGGCGAGATCGACCTCATCATGCGCGAGGGCGCGCAGCTCATCTTCGTGGAGGTGCGCATGCGCGCCCGGCCGGGCTATGGCGGAGCGGCGGCCAGCATCGACCGGCGCAAGCGCGAGAAGCTCGTGCGGGCGGCGCGCCATTACCTGTCGCGCCTCCCGCAAGCGCCGGCGTGCCGCTTCGACGCGGTGCTGATGGACGGCGAAGGAGAGCCCCAGTGGATACGGGCGGCGTTCGACGGCGAGTAAAGGAGTGCGCCTCGAGCCGCCGCCCCGCCTCCGGACGACATTCCCTTCCCTTTCTATGACTTTGCCCCCATGGACCTGATCAAGCGCATCAACGGTCACTTCACCGAGAGCGCCCGGCTCAAGCTGGAAGCGGTGCACGCGCTGGCGGCGCCCATCGCCGCCGCCGCCGAGCGCATGGCCCAGTGCCTGACCCGAGACGGCAAGATCCTCGCCTGCGGCAACGGCGGCTCGGCGGCCGACGCCCAGCACTTCTCCGCGGAGCTGCTCAACCGCTTCGAGATGGAGCGGCCGGCGCTGGCCGCGGTGGCCCTCACCACCGATTCTTCCACCCTCACCTCGATCGCCAACGATTACGCTTTCGTCGAGGTGTTCTCGAAGCAGGTGCGCGCCCTCGGGCGTGCGGGCGACATCCTGCTCGCCATCTCCACCAGCGGCAACTCGCCCAACGTGATCGAAGCGATCAAGGCCGCCCACGAGCGGAACATGGCCGTGGTGGCCCTCACCGGGCGCTCCGGGGGCAAGATGGCGGAACTTCTGCGCCCTTCCGACATCCACCTTTGCGTCCCGAGCCAGAGCACCGCCCGCATCCAGGAGGTTCACATCCTGGCGCTGCATTGCCTGTGCGACGCCATCGACTGTCTTTTACTGGGAGTGGAGTAACCGATGCATAAAAACCTCATCCTCGTCGCCCTTGTCCTGCCCCTGGTCTCGGCCTGCGCGCCGGCGGTGATCGCCACCGGCGCGGGGGTCGCCGCCTACTCGGCCGTGGACCGGCGCACCACCGGCGTGCAGGTCGAAGACCAGGCCATCGAGCTCAAGGCCGCCAACCGCATTAGCCAGAAGCTCGGCAACCGGGTGCACGTCAGCGTGACTAGCTTCAACCGCCACGTCCTGCTCACGGGGGAGGCGCCGACGGAAGAGCTGCGCCAGGAAATCGAGAACATCGTGCGCGGAGTGGAGAACGTGCGCGCGATCACCAACGAGATTGCCATCGCCAACCCGAGCTCTTTCGCCTCCCGCTCCAACGACACCTACATCACCTCCAAGGTCAAGGCCCGCTTCGTGGACAACGGCGTGTTCAATCCCCTGCATGTGAACGTCACCACCGAAAACGGGGTGGTCTATCTCATGGGGCTGGTCACCCGGAAAGAGGCGGAAAAGGCGGTGGAAATCGCCCGCACCACCGGGGGAGTGCGGAAGGTGGTCAAGGTGTTCGAATACCTGGACTGACCCGAGAAAGCGGCCGCAGGCCCCCCCATGTCCGCCGCCCCGCCCGGCTTCGAGGCCAAGATCTGCCGGCCAGACGAGCTCCCTTCCCGGCTTGCCGCCATGCCCCGCCCGCTGGTGTTCACCAACGGGTGCTTCGACCTGCTGCACCGGGGCCACGTCACCTACCTGGCCGAGGCCAAGTCCTTGGGCGCGAGCCTGCTGGTCGCCTTGAATACGGACGAGTCGGTGCGACGCCTGGGCAAGGGGGACGAGCGTCCCATCAACCCGCTGGAAGACCGTATGGCGGTGATCGCCGCCCTGGGTTGCGTGGACCTGGTGACCTGGTTCGACGAGGACACGCCCCTTGCCCTGATCCTGCGGCTCCGCCCCGAGGTCCTGGTGAAAGGGGGCGACTGGCCGGTGGAAGGCATCGTGGGGGCACGGGAAGTTTTGGGCTGGGGCGGGCGAGTGGTCTCCATCCCGTTCCACTTCCACCGCTCAACCACCGCCATCATCGACCGCATCCGCGGCCGGCGCTGACGGGCCGCAAGGCGACCGGCGCCTTCCTGACCGCCCGCGCCCTTTACCCCGAACCGGGTAAATCCCCAGGGGCCCGGGCGAGTTTCACGACACAGGAAGAATGCGGATTCTCTCCGGGTGGAGCTGTTGCTGGAGCAGTTCCGGCTCCCCTCCCCCGCCGGACGGCCCCAGCACCAGATAGCCGGCCAGCGCCAAGTTGGCGGCGAGGAGCCACCAGAACAAGGACCTCATGGGCCGGCCTCCTCCTGGGCGATGCACACCACGCCTTCCAGGACCAGGTGCTCGACGATCTCCACGGGCAGCCTCAAATGGGCGCGAACCAGCTCCCCGTCTCCGCCGGCCAGCAGGATCGAAGGCGGTGCCCCCAGGTCCTCCTCGAATCGGGCCGCCACGTGTTCCACCGCCCCCACCAGGGCAACCAGCGCCCCGCTGTAGACCGCGTTGGCCGTATTCTTCGGATACCAATCGAATCGGCCCGGCCCCCGGTCGAGGGCGGCGGAGCGCTCCGCCAGGGCTTGGCGCATGAGGGCGTGCCCCGGAACGATCATCCCGCCGCGAAAATGGCCCTCGTCGTCCAGCATGTCCACCGTCATCGCGGTGCCGGCGTTCACCACCAGGCAGGCACGTCCCCGCCGCCGCCAGGCGGCGATCACCGCGGCCCAGCGGTCCGCCCCCAGTTGTCCCGGATCGGCATAGCCGTTGCTCACCCCGCACTGGAACGGCCGCGGGAGGATCTCGATCAGCGCCGCGCCCCAGTGGTCGGCGAGCCGGCTCGCCGCCGTTCCGGTCTCGGGCCCGGCGACGTTGCAAATGGCCACCCGCTCCGGGCGCGTGAACCGTCCCGGCAGCTCGCCGAGCACCGCCGCCGCATCCGTCGTAGCTCCGGACCCCAAGGCTGCCCAGCGCCTGCCATCGTGCAGCCCCCATTTGATGCGGGTGTTGCCCGCGTCGATGGCGAGAATCAAGGGCGTCCCTCCCCATCGACCGCGGGCCGCAAGCTCACCTCCCCGGCGGCAAGCCGCCGGCGCCCTCGGCCCGTGTCCAGGATGAGCTCGCCCCCCTCTCCCACGCCCCAGACGATCCCCTCTTCGGCCCGGCCGTCCGGCATCGTCACCCGTACCGGCCGGCGGTGATACGCGTGCAGGGCCTCCCATTCGCGGCGCCGGGGCGCGAACCCTTCCGCCGCGAATCGCTCGAGGGTCGAGTTGAGCTCGATCAGCAGGGCCGCCAGCAGCCGGTTGCGATCAGGCCTGAAGCCCAGGACCGACGCCAGGCCGGCCACCGGCTGCCCGGCCCGCACCGCCAGGTCGGCGGGCACTTGCAGGTTGAGGCCGACGCCGATGACCGCCGCGGTCGGCCCCAGAGCGTCCCCCTGCACTTCGATCAGGATGCCGGCCAGCTTCCTGCCGCGATGCAAGAGGTCGTTCGGCCACTTGAGCTCGATCCCCCGGGCGCCCTGTCCCTCCAAGGCCAGGGCGATGGCCAGCCCCACCGCCAGACTCAAGCCTCCGAGCGCACCGGCGCCGCGCTCGAACCGCCACAGCAAGGAGAAAGCGAGAGAGCCCCCCAGCACCCCGTACCAGGGGCGCCCCGCCCGTCCCCGTCCAGCCGTCTGCACCTCGGCGGCAAGGGTCAAGCCGTGGGGCGCTCCCAGAGCCGCCCGGGCAAGCAGCTCGGTGTTGGTGGAAGCCACGCAATCGAGCACCTGCAGCGTAAGCGGCACGCCGGCCTCAGCCAGCAGGCGTTCGATGATCTCCTCGTCGAGCCATTGGATCGGCTCGGCCAACTGATATCCGTGCCCCGGCACTCGATGGACCTGGATCCCCAGTACGTCCATGTCCCGCAGGGCGTTCCACACCGTGCCGCGGGAGACGCCCAGCTCGCGGGCGATGGCTTCACCGGAATGAAAGCGCCCGTCCGCCATCAGGCGCAACACGGGCAAGCTCAGGGGCTTCATGATCCCCAACCGTTGCTCCCCCGGCACTTCGGCATCATCTCAGGGCGTCTTCGTGAAATATCCGGGCTTAAGCTTAGGGAGGGAGGGCAAGACGTGTAAAGCCGCAGCCCCGGCTCAAAATGCCGAAGGCCCCGTGAGGGGCCTTCGGCGCTTTGTGGGGGTGCCTGGCGGTGACCTACTTTC
>NZ_JBQACR010000189.1:0-349 GCF_051905455.1 Pelomicrobium sp. G1 | reverse complement strand
GTCGCTCACGGCGGCCGGCGCGTTCTTCTTCTGGGCGGGGCTTCTCACCGCCCTCTCCCAGCTCGCCGCGCCGTGGGTGGCCCGGCGCATTGGCCTGCTCAACACCATGGTGTTTACCCACATCCCCGCCAGCCTGGCCCTCATCGCGGCAGCGTTCGCGTCCCGCTTGGAGATCGCGCTGGGCCTGCTGCTGCTGCGCGCGGCGCTTTCCCAGATGGACGTGCCGGTTCGCTCCGCCTACGTCATGGCTGTCGTCACCCCACCGGAACGGGCCGCGGCGGCGAGCTATACCGCCGTGCCCCGGAGCCTGGCCGCGGCGCTGAGCCCCTCCCTGTGCGGTGCCTTGTTC
>NZ_JBQACR010000188.1:0-350 GCF_051905455.1 Pelomicrobium sp. G1 | reverse complement strand
GGTCCACGCCCACCATCACGCTGTCGGCCTTGAATACGGCGTAGGCCGCCTCGCCCTCTTTAAGCCCGAGGTTGTCTGCCGAGCCGGTGGTGATCACGGAAACGATTTCTACCCCCCCAGCCACCTCCAGAACGACTTCTGTGCTGATGGGGCCTTTGCGAATCTGTTTGATTTTTCCGGGAAGGACGTTACGTGCGCTCAGCTTCATATCAAGAGCCTCCATGGTGTGGGTCGCTGGCCGGCTTCGAAGACCTCGTTTCCGAGGCCAGCAACTCCGGCAGGCGGAAAATTTTTCTGGCCCCGGTCACGTTGGAGCCGGGCAACGCCGCGGCCGCGGCCCGCAACTCGGG
>NZ_JBQACR010000187.1:0-350 GCF_051905455.1 Pelomicrobium sp. G1 | reverse complement strand
ATATTAGCCAGCCCCTGGCCGATCAGCTCCTGGTTGACGTCCACGCGCTGCCCGGTCCTGGCGGCGATCGCCTTGGAGATCGAGGTCGCTTCCATGAACCCGATCAGCGCCATCACAAACGCCGCGGGCACAAGCGCGAGTAGCGCATCCCAGTGAATCACGGGCATCTGGAAGGCGGGTAGATCCGGCGGGACCTTGCCGACCACTGCCCCGCCCGCAGAAAAAACGATCCGCCCTTCCTTCGTTCCGGAAAAGCGCCAACGTCGCCCGTCGGAGACGACGCCGGGAGGAAGATGTCCTGCGCGGTAGAACAACGCAGCGCCACCGGTGTCTTGGGACCGGTTCATGAC
>NZ_JBQACR010000186.1:0-351 GCF_051905455.1 Pelomicrobium sp. G1 | reverse complement strand
CCCATTCCCCTCTGGCTGGCGACTTCGATCCAACCACCATGATTATGGACGATGCGCTGGGCGATACACAGACCCAGTCCGGTACCACCGGGTTTAGTGGAGAAGAAGGGTTTAAAGATTTTTTCCTTGATTTCTTCCGGTATTCCTGGACCGGAATCTTTGATGCAAATCGCGATCCAATCGCCTTCGCGACGTAAGCGGACATCGAGTGCACCGTCTCCTCCGGTGGCAGCGAGCGCGTTGTCGATAAGATTCCATACGGCTTGCTGAAATTGGTAGGCATCAGCCCTCAAGAGAGGCAAACACGGATCGAAGCTGCGCCGGATGTGAAGGTCGGGAGCCAGGGCCTGC
>NZ_JBQACR010000185.1:0-351 GCF_051905455.1 Pelomicrobium sp. G1 | reverse complement strand
CCCATGGACTTCGACGCCGGCCAGTTCGTGCTGACGGAGGCCCCCACGGTGCGGGGCTTTCGCGGCTACTCCATGGTCAACTTCGAGCGGCGGGCGCAGGCGCTCGAGTTCGTGGTGAAGAAAAAGCCCGGCGGCGGCTTCTCCGAATGGCTCTTCGACGGGCAGGCGCAAGGGGCGCAGCTTCGCCTCTTCGGGCCCCTGGGCAAGGCCACCTTCTACCCGGGGCTCGCCAAGAACGTCCTGTGCATCGCCGGCGGCAGCGGCATCGCCGGCATGATGTCCATCCTCTCCCGCGGCTGCCAGGAGCGTTACTTCAGCCAGTACAAGGGCTACGTGTTCTTCGGCGTGCGC
>NZ_JBQACR010000184.1:0-352 GCF_051905455.1 Pelomicrobium sp. G1 | reverse complement strand
GAGCAGGACCGGGCCGCGCTGCTCGAGGCGCTGGCGCGGGCGGCAAGCGCGCTGCAGGCGGCCTGCGCCCGTCACGGACTGCAGGGCGTGCAGGTCTATCCCGCCGCCCGGCTGGAAAACGCCCGGCTCCAGGTGATCCCGCGCCGGCTGCTGGGCATGCGGCTGCAGGAGGCGCGTCTAGAGGCGGACGCCGCGTCGGCGTCGCCCGCGCTCCACCCTTCCCCCGAGGCTGAGCACTGCCGCGGCGCCTTCCTCGAGGTGGCGCGGCGCTCGGCCGGCCTCGCCGCAATCGCGGGCAACCTGGAGCGCCTGCGGCGCGAGTACCGCCGCACCGAGCGCCGCGCCCGCGCCC
>NZ_JBQACR010000183.1:0-353 GCF_051905455.1 Pelomicrobium sp. G1 | reverse complement strand
GTCGGCTGCCTGTGGAACGCAAACGTGCTGATCGACGAAACCGGCCAGGTCATCAACCATCACCGGAAGCTGGTGCCTACTTTCTGGGAAAAGCTAGTGTGGGCGACCGGAGACGGAGCCGGACTGCGAGTGAGCGACACCTCCCTCGGACGGATCGGCATGCTGATCTGTGGCGAGAATACCAACCCTCTCGCGCGATTCGCCCTAATGGCGCAGGGGGAACAGGTCCACATCTCGTCGTTTCCGCCGGTGTGGCCGGCCCACGATCCGCGCGAGGCCGGCGCCTACGACGTGTCGGAAGCGATTCGTATCCGGGTGCGAAACCATGCCTTTGAAGGAAAGCTTTTCAACAT
>NZ_JBQACR010000182.1:0-355 GCF_051905455.1 Pelomicrobium sp. G1 | reverse complement strand
GGCTGTGGCTGGTCGAAGTAATACCCCTGTGCTTCGTCGCAACCCAATGCCTGCAGTGTGTACACCTGGGCGGCCTATTCCACGCCCTCGGCGAGTATTTTGAGCTGAAGGCTTTTCCCCATCGCGACAATGGTGCTCACGATGGAATAATTGCTGCGATCGTTCAACATGGCACGCACGAACGAGATGTCGATCTTGAGCTTTTGTACCGGAAAGCGCTTGAGGTAGGCAAGCGAAGAATATCCGGTGCCGAAGTCATCGATGGCAAGGGCAAAGCCGGCCGAGGCCAGGGCGCGCGGGACCTCCACGGCCCGCTCCGGGTCGCACATTGCGCCGGATTCGGTCGGTTAGGGCT
>NZ_JBQACR010000181.1:0-355 GCF_051905455.1 Pelomicrobium sp. G1 | reverse complement strand
CCGTCCGGGTCGCTGGAGCGAAGCCATGCTCCGGGAGGAGCACGCCTTTGCTTTGGAGCTTGCCGCGGCGGAAATCCCGGTGGTGCCACCCCTGGAGGATTTGTGCGGCGAGACGCTGCACGCCCACGAAGGCTTCTTCTTCGCCCTCTACCCGCGCCAGGGGGGCCGCGCTCCCGAGCTGGAATCCGAGGAAACCCTCACCTGGATGGGACGCTTCATCGGGCGCCTCCACGCTGTGGGGGCCACGCGTCCTTTTCACCACCGGCCTGCGCTGGACGTGGCAAGTTTCGGCGAAGCGCCATGCCGGTTCTTGCTGGAAAGGGGCTTCGTGCCCACCGAGCTGAGGGAAGCGTAC
>NZ_JBQACR010000180.1:0-357 GCF_051905455.1 Pelomicrobium sp. G1 | reverse complement strand
ACCTCAGGCATTACTCCAAGAGCATTCTGCTGCAGCAGATTATGGCTTACAACAACTTGTACAAGCCGACACAGGTTTATCCCTTCGACCAGTTCTGGGGTGCCGTGAACGAAGCGATTTTCGACTGGCTCTATGAACAGAAGCGTATTACCAGGCCTCTCAAGGCTCACGATTTTGCAGCGTCAGTAGACAAGCGGTTTATGGATGCGACTTTCAAGAAGCTGGGCTGGGCGATCCCTCAACAACCGCCTTTCCTGCCCAAGGGCTGGCGAGGGGATCCGCGCAAAGTGCCCTATCCCGAGTACATCCACGCTTTCAATACCAAGGAGCCTCAATCCTTTCCCGAGCCCGGTGACC
>NZ_JBQACR010000017.1:0-103055 GCF_051905455.1 Pelomicrobium sp. G1 | reverse complement strand
CGCTCCCAGGTCCGGGTTTTCATCAACAAGCACTTCTTTTCCTACCGCTACGATTACCGCCAGGAATGGTTGAAAATCACCCGGCTCCTTTCGGGGGCCGGGGAGGGGTCCAACATGCACGAGCGCTGCGTGGTGGCCCTCGCCGATCTGGTGGAAAGCCCGGCCGGCGCGATCTGGCTTGAGGACCACCGGGGTCGGTACGTCCAGGCCGGCCGCTGGAACATGCGGGAGGTGAACGACGCGGAGCCAGCCGAGGGAGCACTCCCCAGCTTCCTCGAGAAAACCGGCTGGGTGGTGGATCTGGACGAGTTTCGGGCCAACCCGGAACGCTACCCTGACCTGCGGCTTCCCGAATGGCTCGCGCGCTTGCCCAACGCCTGGCTCATCGTCCCCCTGTCGCACCTGGAGCGGCTGCTCGGCTTCGTGATCCTCGCCACCGCGCGGGTTAAGGTGGAGATCAATTGGGAGGTGCGGGACCTGCTCAAAACGGCGGCCCGGCAGGTGGCCGGCTTCATCGGCCACGCCCGCGCCACGGAGGCGTTGCTGGAATCGCGCAAGTTCGAGGCCTTCAACCGCATGTCCGCCTTCGTGGTGCACGACCTGAAAAATTTGGTGGCACAGCTTTCGCTAATGCTCAAGAATGCGGAACGACACCAGGGAAATCCCGAATTCCAGCAGGACATGCTGGCCACCATCCGCAACGTGGTGGAGCGGATGAACAGCCTGCTATTCCAGCTCCGGGCCGGCACCCAGCCCCTGGACCATCCCCGGACGGTAGACCTGGCGGCGCTGGTTGAGCGGGTGGCGCAAGCGAAATCCGCCCAGGGGCGGCGCATCGCCTGGGAGGCCCAGCGCGGCGTGCAGGCGGTGGGGCATGCCGAGCGGCTGGAGCGGGTGATCGGGCACCTGGTGCAAAACGCGCTGGAGGCGACGGATGAAACCGGACGGGTGGAGCTCAAGGCCTATTTCGACGGTGCCCACGCGGTGGTGGACGTGGCGGACAACGGCAAGGGCATGACGCCGGAATTCGTACGGGACGAGCTGTTCAAGCCGTTCCGCACCACCAAGCCCGCCGGCACTGGCATCGGGGCGTACGAGAGCGCCCAGTACGTGGCCGAGCTGGGCGGCAAGCTCCTGGTGGACAGCCGCCCGGGGGAGGGGACGCGCATCCGTATGCTGTTGCCCCGGCCGGAGCGGCGACCGCTCGAGGGAGAAAAACGGGAAGTCGCATGAGCGAGAAGCGCAGACCTTTGCTCATCGTGGAGGACGATCCGGCCCTCGCCAAGCAGATGCGCTGGGCGTTCGACCAGTACGAAGTCGTGCTGGCGGGCGACCGGGACAGCGCCATCGGCCAGCTTCGCCGCCACGAGCCGGCGGTCGCGGTGATGGACCTGGGCCTGCCGCCCGCGCCGGACGACGTATCCGAAGGGCTGAAGCTTCTGGGGGAGATCCTTTCCGTCGCCCCGGACACCAAGGTGATCGTGCTCACCGGGCAGCACGACCGGGCCAACGCCTTGAAGTGCATCGCCTTGGGGGCCTACGACTTCTATGCCAAGCCTTTCGAGCCCGAGATCCTGGGGCTCACCATCGAGCGGGCGTTCCGGTTGTACGAGCTGCAGGAGGAAAACCGCCGGCTTCAGGAGCGGGAGGCGGCGGGACCCCTGTCGGGGATTCTGACCCGGGACCCCGAGATGCAGAGGATCTGCCGCACCATTGAAAAAGTGGCGGCGACCTCCGCCACGGTGCTGATCCAGGGTGAATCCGGCACCGGGAAGGAGCTTTTGGCGCGGGGGTTGCACGACCTCTCCTCCCGCCGCGGCCAGCGCTTCGTGGCGATCAATTGCGCGGCGATTCCCGAAACCCTCCTTGAGAGCGAGCTTTTCGGCTATGAAAAAGGCGCCTTCACGGGAGCGACCCGCCAGAACATCGGCAAGATCGAGACGGCCCATAAGGGCACCCTGTTCCTCGACGAGATCGGCGACCTTCCCCAGGCGCTCCAGGCGAAGCTGCTGCGTTTCCTGCAGGAGCGGGTGATCGAGCGCATCGGCGGCCGGGAGGAGATCCCGGTGGACGTGCGCATCGTCTGCGCGACCCACCAGGACCTGAAGGCCTTGATCGCCCGGGGCGAGTTCCGGGAGGACCTCTATTTCCGCCTGGCGGAAATCGTCGTGGAAGTGCCGCCCCTGCGCAGCCGCAAGGGCGACGCGAGCCTGCTGGCCCATGCGTTCGTGCGCAAGTTCGCCGAGGAATTGCGGCGCGGCGGCCTCACCATCTTGCCCGAAGCGATCGACGCCATCGAGGCCTATTCCTGGCCGGGCAACGTTCGGGAGTTGGAGAATTGCGTCAAGCGGGCAGTGATCATGGCCGACGCGTCCGCCCTGCGGGCGGCGGACTTCGGGCTCGCTCGCGCGGAGGAAAGCGAGGACATGTTCAACCTGCGACAGGTGCGGGAGCGGGCCGAGCGGGACGCGGTGGTCCGGGTGCTGGGGCGCGTCAACGGCAACTTGAGCAAGGCGGCCCAGCTCCTGGGCGTGAGCCGCCCGACCCTGTACGACCTCATGCACCGCTTCGGCCTCAGGTAGGGGTGTTAGCGTGCTCAACTTTTTTTTCGGAACGGAACCATGAACCAGCGAACGGGAGCCAGGGAACCTCTGATTCGAAGGTTCCCTAAAATGGGGCGCTTCGCCGCGCTGACCCTTTGCGTCTTGCTGTCTGCGGGTTGCAACGGCGATCCGCCCGAGAAGCTGATCGAATCGGCGCGTTCCTATCTGGCGCAGCAGGACACCGCGGCCGCCATCATCCAGCTCAAGAATGCTCTGCAGCAGGCGCCGAACCACGGGGAGGCCCGCTACCTCCTGGGGACTGCCCTGCTCAGGAGCGGCGATGCCGCCGCTGCCGAGATCGAGTTGCGCAAGGCCCTCGACCTGGGCTATGCGCCGGAGGCGGTCTATCCCGTCCTCGGGCGCGCCTTGCTCGCCCAGGGGAAGGCCGGCAAGGCCCTCGAGCAGCTCTCGGGCCTGACCCTCGCGGATCCGCAAGCGAACGCCCTGCTGAGGACCGTGGTGGGACAAGCCCAGCTCATGAGCGGGCGTCCCAAGGAGGCCAAGGACTCTTTCCTGGCCGCCCTTTCCCTGCGGCCGGACCTGGCCGAAGCGAAGCTGGGGGCGGCCCGGGTGGCGGTGCTCGAACGGGACCTGGCCCAGGCCACCAAGCTCGTGGAGGAGGTCCTTGCCCGGGAATCCACCCATGTGGAAGCCCTGGGGCTCAAAGGGGCGCTCGCCGCGGGCCAGGGGGACCTGGAGGCGGGGGTGCAGGCGTACCAAAAGGCTCTTGCCGCCGAGCCCCGCAACGTGCCCATTCGCGCCGCCCTGGTCGAGCTGTTGCTCCGGCGCGGGGAGCTGAAGCGGGCCGCGGAGCAGGCGGGGGAGCTCGAGAAGATCGGGCCCAAGCATCCTAGCACCCTTTACTATAAGGCGCTCATCACCGCGGAGCAGGGCGACCTGGCCGGGGCCCGGGATCTCGCCCTGAACGTGCTCAAGGCCGCTCCCGACCACGTGCCGGCGCGGATCCTGGCGGGCGCCTTGGAGTACCGGCTGAGGGCCTACGCCCAGGCCGAACAACATCTGCGCCAGGCCCTGAACCAGGCGCCGCAGCACGCCGGGGCGAGGCAGCTTCTGGCGGCGGTCTATCTGGCCACCGGGGAGGCCGATCAGGCCCAGGAGCTGCTGCAGCCCCTGCTCGCCCAGCAACCCTCGAACGCGCGGGTCCTGGCGCTGGCGGGAGAAGTCCATCTGGCCCAGGGCGAGCTGGCCAAGGCCGCCGAATACTACGAGAAGGCGGCCGCCCTGGACAAGGACAACCCGGCGCTGCGCACGCGCCTCGGGGCCTTGCACCTGCGCGCCGGCGAGACCGACGAAGCGCTGCAGGAGCTACAGGCGGCGGCGGCCATGGACGCTGCGGGCTACCGGGCAGACCTGGGGCTGGTGATGATCCACGTGGCGCGCAACCAGCTCGATCAGGCCCTTGCCGCGGCCGACGCCCTGGAGCGAAAACAGCCCGACCATCCGATCAGCCACAACACCAAAGGGGCGGTCTATCTCGCCAAGGGAGATCTGGCCAGCGCCCGCAAGAGCTTCGAGCGCGCCCTGCAGCTCAGTCCGGCCTTTCTGCCCGCCGTGCGCAACCTGGCCATGCTGGACCTGCGGGAAGGCAAGGCGGAAGCGGCCCGGGGGCGCTACCAGACGGTGCTAGCCAAGGAACCCAACAACGAAAGGGCGCTCCTCGGGCTGGCGGCGATCCTGCGCGCCACCGGAGCCGCCGACGCAGAGGTGGAGCGGACGCTGAAAAAAGCGGTGAGCGCCAACCCCGCTTCCGTGCCCCCTCGGCTCGCCCTGATCGATTTCTTGCTGCGCGCCAACCAGCCCAAGGCGGCCCTGGTGGCCGCCCAGGACGCTCAGGCGGCCTTTTCCAACGACGCCCGCATCGTGCAGGCCCTGGGCGCGGCCCAGCTCGCCGCGGGGGACGTGCAGCAGGCCTTGAGCACCTTCAGCCGGCTCGCCCAGATGCGGCCCCAGTCGGCCAGCGTGCAGCTGCGGCTGGCGGCGGCTCACCGCGCCGCAGGGGACGAGGCCGGCATGCTGCGGGCATTGCGCAAGGCCCTCGAGCTGGATCCCGGTTTCACCGCCGCCCAGCGGGAGATCATCGCCTACTACGTGCGCCAGGGGCGCTTCCAGGACGGGGTGAACGAGGCCCGGGCCATGCAGAAGGCGCGCCCCGCCGAGGCGATCGGCTATCTCATGGAAGGGGACGTGTTCCTGTTCCAGGGCAACCTGAAGGCGGCCGAGGAAGCCTACCGCAAAGGGCTGCGCCAGGCTCCAACCCCGTACCTGATCGCGCGCTTGCACAGCGTCCTTGCGCGGGCGAAGCGGGAAAGCGAGGCGAATGCCGTGACGGCTCAGTGGCTCCGGGATCATCCCGAAGACCTGATCGTGCCCACTTATCTGGCGGAAGCGGATCTCAAAAGTGGCGCGTATCGAGAAGCGGTACGGCGCTATCAGGCAATCCTGGAAAAACAGCCGAACAATCCCGTGGTCCTCAATAACCTGGCCTACGCCGCGTGGAAGGTCAACGACGCCAAGGCGCTCGAATACGCCGAGCGCGCCTACGCGCTGGCGCCCACCAGTCCCGCGGTGCTGGACACCCTGGGCTGGATCCTGGCGGACAAAGGGCAGGTGGAGCGGGGCGTGCAGCTCCTGGCGCGGGCCGTGGACCTGGACCCGGATTACGCGGAGATCCGGCTGCATTACGCCAAGGCCCTCCTCAAGGCCGGAAGGAAGGAGGAGGCGCGCAAGGAGCTGGAGACGATCGCCAAGAACGATGCCGCCTCTGCCTTCGGGAAGGAGGCGGCGGAATTGCTGAAGACGCTCTGAACCGCGCGCCTGCGCGGGAGGATTTAACCATTCCGGAGAAGAAAGCATCGCCATGGATACCATCGCCGTCGTGGGCTTGGGCTACGTAGGCCTGCCGCTGGCCGTCGAGTTCGGCAAGAAGTACCGGACCATCGGCTTCGATCTGTCCCAGGAAAAGGTCGACGCCTACTGCCGCGGGATCGATCCCACGGGGGAGGTGAGCGCCGAAGACTTGAAGGCCGCCGACGGCCTCACTTGCACCACGGATCCCTCGGCCTTGAAGGCCGCGGATTTCGTGATCGTCGCCGTTCCAACGCCGGTCAACGAGGCCCACCAGCCGGACTTCGGACCCCTCGTCTCCGCCAGCGAGACCGTCGGCCGCAACCTGAAGCGGGGCGCCACCGTGGTGTACGAATCCACCGTCTACCCGGGCGCCACGGAAGAGGTGTGCATCCCCAGGCTGGAACAGGCCTCTGGGCTGCGCTGGAAACGGGATTTCTTCGTCGGCTACTCCCCAGAGCGCATCAACCCGGGGGACAAGGAGCACACCCTGACCCGCATCGTCAAGGTGGTGGCGGGGGACACGTCGGAGACCCTGGAGCGGGTGGCGCGAATTTACGGCAGCGTAGTGACCGCGGGCGTGCACCGGGTGAGCAGCATCAAGGTGGCCGAGGCGGCCAAGGTGATCGAAAACACCCAGCGGGACTTGAACATCGCCCTTATGAACGAGCTGGCCATCATCTTCAACCGCATCGGTATCGATACGCTGGAGGTGCTGGAGGCGGCGGGCACCAAGTGGAATTTCTTGCCCTTTCGCCCCGGCCTGGTAGGCGGACACTGCATCGGGGTGGACCCCTACTACCTCACCTACAAGGCGGAGATGCTGGGCTACCACCCCCAGGTCATCCTGGCCGGGCGCCGGATCAACGACGGCATGGGCAAGTTCGTGGCCGAGCAGACCATCAAGGCCATGATCCGCAGCGGCTTCTCGGTGAAGGGCTGCGACGTGTCGGTCCTCGGCCTCACCTTCAAGGAAAACGTCCCCGATCTGCGCAACTCCCGGGTGATCGACGTGGTGCGGGAACTCCAGTCCTACGGGGTCACGGTGCACGTCCACGATCCGGTGGCGGACCGGAAGGACGCCCTGCGGGAATACGGCGTGGAGCTCAAACCCTGGGAGGCCCTGCCCCGATCCGCCGCCCTCGTGGCGGCGGTGGCCCATCGCCCGTTCAAGGAGCGCTCGGCGGACGATTACATGGGCAAGCTCCTGCCCAACGGCGTGTTCGTGGACGTGAAAGGCCAGGTGGACCCCGCGGCCTTCGGCGCCCGTGGCGTTCGTCTCTGGCGCCTGTGAGAAAAGGCCATGTCCGACAGGGTGTCCATGGAAGAGCGTCTGCGCCGGGAACCCCGGCGCTGGCTGGTGACGGGTTGCGCCGGATTCATCGGCTCCCACCTGACGGAATTCCTCCTGCGCTGCGGCCAGGAGGTCGCCGGACTGGACAATTTCGCCACTGGCCATCGGGCCAACCTGGAGGACGTACGGGAGGCGGTGGGCGAAGCCGCCTGGAGGCGTTTTCGCTTTATCGAGGGCGACATCCGGGATGTGGCCACCTGCCGGGACGCAGTGCAGGGAACCGACGTGATCCTGCACCAGGCGGCCCTGGGCTCGGTGCCCCGCTCGGTGGAAGATCCCGCGTCCACCCATGAGGCCAACGTGGACGGGTTCTTTAACCTGTTGCTGGCCGCCAAAGAGGCCGAGGTCGGCCGCTTCGTCTACGCCTCTTCCAGCTCCGTCTACGGGGACGATCCCTGCTTGCCCAAATCCGAGGAGCGAATCGGCCGTCCCCTTTCCCCGTATGCGGCGAGCAAGTGCGCCAACGAACTCTACGCCGAAGCGTTCTCCCGCTGCTACGGGATCGAGACGGTGGGACTGCGCTACTTTAACGTCTTCGGCGCGCGCCAGGATCCCGACGGTCCCTACGCCGCCGTGATCCCGCGCTGGATCGGCGAGATGCTGGCCCACCGGCCGGTCATCATTTACGGGGATGGGGAGACGACGCGGGATTTCTGCTACATCGCCAACGCCGTGCAGGCGAACCTGCTGGCCGCCACGACCCGCAAGCCCGAGGCCTTGAACCGGGTGTATAACGTAGCCGTGGGGAAGCGGACTTCCTTGAACGCCCTGTTTTCCATCCTGCGCTCCCTGCTGGCGGAGCGTTTTCCGGCCATCGCCTCCATGCAGGCCGAGTATCGGGATTTTCGTCCCGGGGACATCCGCCACTCCCTGGCCGATATCGCCCAGGCGCGGGGTCTGCTGGGCTACGAGCCCACCCACACCGTACTGACGGGCTTGCGGGAGGCGTTGCCCTGGTACCTGGAGCGGCTGGGTTCCCTGGGAGCCCAGGGCAAGGCGCCGCCGAGCCGGGCGGCGCGCTGAACGGGCGAGAACACGCCCCGGATTTTTTCATGGAGGTTCCCAGATGACCCCCGGATGCGACAGGAACCCCACGACGATCAGGATCGCAAGGAAATCCACGACGCCCGGCGGCGAAAGCCGGCGCGCCCGATGGCTTGCCGGGCTCGCGGGCCTGATGACCGCCCTGCTGACGATTCCGGCGGGCCCGGCCGCGCGGGCCGACAACCCCAAGACCATCGAAACCGTGAGCGCTTCGGTGGTGGCGGTGGGCACCTTCATGCGCACCCGCAGCCCGGCCTTCGGCTTCCGCGGCACCGGCTTCGCCGTGGGCGACGGCACGCTGATCGCGACCAACGCCCACGTGATTCCCCTGGTGCTGGACTCGGCGAATCTGGAGACGCTGGTCGTCGCTTTGCGTCATGCCGACGGGCGGATCGAGGTGCGGCGGGCCCGTCAAGTCGCCTCCGATGCCGAGCACGATCTCGCCTTGTTGAAGATCGACGGGGCTGCGTTGCCAGCCCTGCGCCTGAGCGAGTCCGACGCAACCCGGGTCGGGGAGGGCTTCCTGCTGACCGGATTCCCGATGGGAGAGGTGCTGGGGCTCATCCCGGTCACCCATCGGGCGATGGTTTCGGCCCTCACCCCCATCGCCATCCCCAGCGCCAATGACCGGCAGCTCGATCCCAAGGTGGTGCAGCGGCTCGCCCGAGGCGCCTATCCCGTGTACCAGTTGGACGCCACCGCGTACCCGGGAAACAGCGGCAGCCCCCTCTACGACATCAACACCGGGGCAGTGGTGGGGGTCATCAACCTGGTGTTCGTCAAGGGCACCAAGGAAGCGGCCCTCAGCAACCCGAGCGGCGTCACCTATGCCATTCCGGTGAAATACCTGCGGGCGCTGCTGGCCCGCCAGCAACCCTGATGCCCGCCCCCATCGGCCGGAGCGGTCACCCTAAGAAAATATCCGGCTAGAATGGCCGGAAGCGCTTGGCCGGCGACAAGGGTGCGGCAGCATCCCATCAAGGCGGCGTCGAAGGGCACCCGCGGGCCGAGTCTCCTACAATAGGATTAGCGCATCGCTTGCTCTGGGTCGGACGTGACCCCATCCGGGCGCTGCGGGAGCTTCAACCGAAGACGATGCCGAGGAGGGCAATGGGGTTGGCTAGCGCCGGGTACACGGAGACGCGGGAGGGATTCCGCAAGCGCTTCGAGCTCATTCCAGCCCTGGACGCCGAGCTCAAGGACCGGGTCTACCGGCTCCGCCACCAGGTCTATTGCGAGGATCTGAAGTTCGAGCCGATCCGCCCCGACGGCAGAGAGTCCGACGAGTACGACGCTTTTTCCACCCATCTGCTCCTGCGCTACTTGCCCACGGATGAATTCATTGGCTGCGCCCGGCTGGTGACCACGCCCCCGGACGACGCCCTCTATCCCCTGCCCTTCGAGCGCACCTGCGCGGCCACCCTGGACCGCACGGTGATCGATCCGGCCAGGCTCGATCGGCGCAGAATCGCGGAGGCCTCGAGGCTGGCCGTCGCTTCCGCCTACCGGCGCCGGCGCGGGGAGGCGCTCCAGCCCGTGCCCCTCTCCCCCGAGGATTTCGGCGGGGCGGACCGGCCCCGCTTTCCCTATATCCTGGTGGGGCTCTACTTGGGCGTCGTGGCGATCGCCCACCTGAAGGGCATCGAGAAGATGTTCCTGTTGAGCGAGCCGCGCCTGGCCGATCATTTTTCCCGGCTCGGCGTCCAGGTGCTGAGGATCGGCGGGCCCGTGGAGCACCGGGGGATCCGGGTTCCTTCGGTCATGGACGTGGAGGGGATCGTCGCGGGATTGAACGCCTATTCCCGCCCCATCTATGACGAGATCCTGGGCGAGCTCGAGCGCCGGCTCGCTTCGAATCCGTAGAAATTTTTCCTCCCATCCATCCGTGGCGCTAGGCCCTGTCGGCGATCGGAGACAGGGCAAAAAGCCTTGAAAACAGGCGATTGAGGTCGCAGCCGGGCGGCAGGCGTCGTCCCTGGGTGACATGCCCGCTCCGGGGGCTGCACGGCAGATCCCCGGATTCAAAGCATTTTTGGGAATGGCACGCGAATTGCGAAGGAATTCGCGTTTTTTTTGGGCGCAATCCTTGCGTCTTAGCCTATCAGAGGAGGACCCATGTTCAACAAGGAAGGAATGCTCCCCCGCAATCGCCGGTTCGGGCAGGAGCGCGGCTCCGGTCAACTGCGGCCGGACCACGATAGTGGCTCATCGCCGGCTCAGCGGGCTGGAGAGGCGAGCCCGCCCCCCCATGAGACGCCCGCCACCGCGGCGCCCGAGCGCAAAACGGACGAAGGCGGCGCCCGCCTGATCGTGGGCCCCAATATCAAGCTCAAGGGAGCCGAGATCACCGACTGCGAAACCCTGGTGGTGGAAGGGCGGGTGGAAGCGTCCATGAACAGCCGCGTGATCCAGATCGCGGAAGACGGCGTGTTTTCCGGCACCGCGGGGATCGACGTGGCGGAAATTCGCGGGCGCTTCGAAGGAGAACTCACCGCCCGCCGGCGACTGGTGATTTATGCGAGCGGCAAGGTTTCGGGAAAGATCCGCTATGGCGCCTTGTCCGTCGAGGAAGGGGGCGAGCTCAGCGGCGACGTGGGACGGCTGGCGGCCGAGCCGGCTGCGGGCGCGACAAGCCGCGAGGAAAAGAAACCGGCTGTGGGTGCCGCGTTCGCCCAGGAAGGCGAGGCCCGCCCTGCCGCCGCTGCGCCGCTGGATATCGCCGCGTTCAGCAAGCGGGGGAGCTGAGGGGGCTCCACTGTCTGCCCCGATCCCCCGCGGCTTGCACGGGGCCCGGACGCACAGGACGTCGTACCCCGCCGGCGGCAGTGCCGCCGGAATGCAGGCCGAGACGGCCATCCGCCAGGGAATGGCGGCGAGCCGGAGGCCGGCGTCGATCGCCGCCACGACACGCCGGACGGTCTCGTCGGCGCTCAAGCGCCGGTGATGCGCGCCGCACTGGTCCGGAAAATCCCGCTTCAGCGGCTGCGGGGGCGTTCCGCGCGCGCCTTTCTCACCAACTGGTCCATGACGGCCACGGCGCCTTGCAGCGACCCCGCCTGGGTGCCGGAGGTGAGGTATTTGCCGTCCACCACCAGGGTCGGTACGCCCCGGAGCCGGTAATCCCGGGCCATCTGCCGGGCCTTGGCCACCTTGGCCTGCACCGCGAAGGAGTTGTAGGTGTCGAGGAACTTCCGCCGGTCCACGCCCTGCTTGGCCATCCAGTCCAGCAGCACCCCCTCGTCGTTCAGGTCCACCTGCTCCAGGTGGATGGCGTCGTACACCCGGTCGTTCAACCGCTCCAGCTCGCCCAGGGCCTCCAGCGTGTAAAAGAGCTTGGCTCCCGGCACCCAGCTCTCCCGGGCGACGGCCGGCACGTAGCGGAATTCCACGTCCTGGGGTTTCTGCTTGAGCCATTGCTTGAGATAGGGATGCAGCTCGTAGCAGTGCGGGCAGCCGTACCAGAAGAACTCGATCACCTCTACCTTGCCTTCGGCTGCGGTGGGTTGGGCCGGATTCAACACCAGGTAATCGCGGCCGGCGACGATCTCCGCGCGGGCCGCAGCGGCGGCGATCGAGGCGGCGAAAATGCCGAGGGCGAGCCGGTGGGCTAGGCGCATGCTGTCTCCTTGCTCGAATTCACGGGGTGGCGCTATCGTTGACCCTGATTAGGACCGCCTCGATGCCCTGTTGTTTCAGGATCGCCTGGGCCCGGTTGACCTCCTCCACCTTGCGGTAAGGACCCACTCGGACCCGGTGCCAGGTCCCCCTATCCGGTAGGGCGGCGGTCTGGACGCTCGCCTCCAGTCCGGTCAGGGCGAGCTTGGCCTTCAGGTTGTCCGCGTCCTGGGCGTTCTGGAAGGCGCCGGCCTGGAGATAGTAAACCTCCCTGGCCGGGCGGGCGGCGGAGCGCTGCTGGAGCTCCTGGGGCGTCACCGCCTCCTCCTTGCCCGGCAGGATCTTGTAGAACTCGAAGCGCGGCTTGGCCTCGGTCTTGGGAGCGCTTTCGGCCGGCGCGGATTGCTGGGGCAGCCCGCGCACGGCCGAAGGCGGCGGGGCCGCCTCCTCGGGCTTGGTGTCGGCGACGTAGGGGCTGGGCCCCCGGCTCAGGTACCAGGCCACCGCCAGGGCCACGGCGAGCCCCAGCACGAGCCCGATGACGATGCCGAGCAGCAGGCCGCTGCCGCGGCGCGCGCCGCGGGAACGCACGTGTTTGTAGTCGCGGGTCATGGCGCGCTCACATTTTATCCGGTGCGCTCACGCCCAGGAGGGCGAGGCCGTTGCGGATCACCTGCCGCACGGCGGTGACCAGAGCGAGCCGGGCGAGCTTCACCGGCTCTTCCGGCACGAGGAAGGGCGTGGCGTTGTAATAACTGTGGAACTCTCCGGCCAGGTCCCGGAGAAAGAAGGCGAGCGCGTGGGGCGCCAGGTCGGCGGCCGCGCTTTCCACCACTGCGGGATAGTCCATGAGCCGGGCGAGCAGCGCGGCTTCCTGAGGGAGCGTCAATGGCGAGGGGTCGACGCCGGGAAGCACGCCCGGATCTCCGCCCCATTGGGCGAGCACGCTGGAGACGCGGGCGTGGGCGTACTGCACGTAGTACACCGGGTTTTCCGCGCTTTCCGACTTGGCGAGATCCAGGTCGAAATCCAGGTGCTGGTCGCTTTTGCGCAGCACGTAGAAGAAGCGGGCCGCGTCGTTGCCTACCTCCCGCCGCAACTCCCGCAGGGTGACGAACTCCCCGGCGCGGGTGGACATGGAGACCTTCTGCCCGCCGCGGTAGAGCACAGCGAATTGCACCAGGGCGATGTGGAGCCAGTGCGGGTCCAGCCCCAGGGCCTGCAGAGCGCCCTTGACCCGAGGCACGTAGCCGTGATGGTCGGCGCCCCAGACGTCGATCACCCGCTGGAAGCCGCGCTCGAACTTGTCGAGATGATAGGCGATGTCGGAGGCGAAATAGGTGTACTGCCCGTTCTCCCGCTGGACCACCCGGTCTTTTTCGTCGCCGAAGCGGGTGGCGGGGAACCACAAGGCGCCGTCCCGGCGGTAGAGAAGCCCGCGGCTGTCCAGGAGCTTCAACGCCCGCTCGAGGCCGCCGGACTCGAGAAGCGAGCGCTCGGAAAACCAACAGTCGTATTCGACGCCGAACTCCTGGAGGTCGTTGCGGATGTCGTTCAGTTGCTCGGCGAGGGCGAAGCCGTGGATCCGGTCGTAATCCGGCCCCAACAGGCGCTTGGCATTGGCGATGAGGGCGTCCAGGCGCTGTTCCGGATCGTCCCCAGCAGGCGGCGCACCTTCGTAGAGGGCCTCGCCTCCGGCGGCGAATCGGGTGCCGTGAATCTCGAAGAGCCGCCGCGCCATGGCGCGCACGTAATCGCCTCGGTAGGCGTTGTCCGGGAACGGCAGCTCCACGCCGCATAGCTCCAGGTAGCGCAGCCAGGTGGACAGGGCCAGGATGTCCATCTGCCGGCCCGCGTCGTTCACGTAGTATTCCCGGCTTACCTCGAACCCCACCGCCTGCAACAGGTTGGCGACGCTCGCCCCGTAGGCCGCGCCCCGTCCGTGGCCCACGTGCAGGGGCCCGGTGGGATTGGCGGAGACGAATTCCACCTGCACCCGGGTTCCGGCGCCCAGCCGGCTGCGGCCGTACTCGGCGCCGAGACTCAGCACCCGGGAGACGATCCGCTGCTTGGCGGAGAGCTTGAGGAAGAAATTGATGAAGCCGCCGCCCGCCACCTCGATTCTCTCCACATAGGACGAAGGGGGGATCTCCTGGATCAGCCGAGCCGCCAGCTCCCGGGGATTGCGCCCGAGGGGCTTGGCGAGCTGCAGCGCAAGGCTGGTGGCGTAATCCCCCAGATGGGCGTGCCTGGGCCGGTGCAGTTCCGGAGCGAGGTCACCGGCGTTCAGTCCGGCCTTGGTGATCGCCTGGCGCAGCAGCTCGGCGAGATGGGCGCGAAGTTCGAGGGGCGTGTCGGCGGGCATGGAGGGGGGAATCAAAGGGCGGAATTATAGTCGGCGCGGGGGCCGGGCGAAACCGAAAGGCGGCGTGCGCATTTCAGAACTCGAGGGGATCCACGTCCAGGGACCACCGCACCCGCCGGGCGGCGAGGTGTTCGAGCCGGGGGACCCAGCCGTCGAGGAAGCGCTGAAGCGCCTCGCGGCTTGTCGATTGCACCAGGAGCTGGGCCTGGAACAGCCCCTTGCGCCGGGGCAACGCCGCGGGTACCGGGTCGAAAACGCTCACGCCCTTTCGGGCTTCCCCGGCGGCCTGGGCGGCGGCAGCGAGGAAAGCGAGGCAGGCCTCCAGGCGGTGGCCCGCGGCGCGCAGCAAGGCCTGGTGCACGTAGGGCGGGAAGCCGGCTTCCCGGCGCTCTCCCAGGGCGGCTTCGGCGAAGGCTTCAAAGCTGTGGGCCGCCAGGGCCCGGTAGAGGGGATGGTCGGGAAAGCGGGTCTGCAGGATCACTTCCCCCGCCCGGTCCGCGCGGCCGGCGCGCCCGGCCACCTGCATGAGCTGGGCGAAGAGGCGCTCCGAGGCGCGAAAGTCCGCCGCGTAGAGCGCCGCGTCCGGATCCACGATACCCACCAGGGTGAGCCGGGAAAAGTCGTGGCCCTTGGCCAGCATCTGGGTACCCACCAGCACGTCGACCGCGCCCTCGTGGATGGAGCGCCGCATGGCGGGCCAGGCTTGGCGCCGGCGGGTGGAGTCCCGGTCCACCCGCAGCACCCGGATCCCGGGAAACGCGCTCCGCAGCGCCCCTTCCAGGCGCTGGGTTCCGTGACCCAGGGGCAAGAGGTCGGCGCTGCCGCAGTCTGGGCAGCGCGCCGGGGGCATCGCCTCGGCGCCGCAGTGGTGGCAGCGCAGACGCCGGTCCGCCGCGTGGAACACCAGCTTGGCCGCGCAGCGCCGGCACTGGGAGGTCCAGCCGCAGGCACGGCAGAAGAGCACCGGAGCGAACCCTCGGCGGTTGAGGTAGATCAGGCTCTGCTCGCCCCGGGCCAGGCGTTCTCCCAGCGCCTCCCTGAGGGGCGCCGAGAGCAGCTCGCCTGGACCGGCCGCGCCGCGCAGGTCGACGATGCGCACGGAGGGCAGCGTGGCCTCGGCGTGGGCCCGGCGCGTGAGGGTCAGGCGCCGGTAGCGACCGGCCAGGGCATTGGCGTGGCTTTCCAGGGAAGGGGTGGCGGAGCCCAGCACCACCGGCACGTTGCGGCCGCGGGCGCGCAGGACCGCCAGGTCCCGGGCCGAGTAGCGCAGCCCTTCCTGCTGCTTGAACGAAGGATCGTGCTCCTCGTCCACCACCAGGAAGCCGAGGCGGGGAAGGGGCGTGAACACCGCGAGCCGCGTGCCCAGCACGATGTCGGCCTCGCCCGTGGCGGCCAGCAGCCAGTGCCGGGTGCGCTCCGCTTCCGGCAGGCCGCTGTGGAGGGTGACCACCAGGGCGCCGGGCAGGGCGGAGCGCACCCTTTCCTCCAGTTGCGGAGTGAGATTGATCTCGGGCACCAGCATCAAGGCCTGGCGCCCGCCGGCCACCACTTCGGCGATGAGGTGCAGGTACACCTCCGTCTTGCCGCTCCCCGTGACCCCATGCAGGAGCCAGGTGTGGTACCGGTCCAGGTTGGCCCGGATGCGGTCCGCGGCTGTCGCCTGTTCCGGCGTGAGGGGGGGAAGGGAGGTGCCGTTCCCAGACTCTCGGGGCTCCCGTGGTTCGGACCGGCACTCCGCGAGGCCCTGGGCCAGCAGGCGGGCCATAGCCGGGCGCCAGCGGGGAGACAAGCGCCGTGCCTCCGCCGCCTCCAGGCCGCCCGACTCGAGGAGCCGCCGCGCCAGGCGGCGGGCGAGCACCTGGCGCGGGGGCAGAACCTCGATTCCGGCGGCCGCGAGCCTCGGGGTCGGAAAATAGCGCCGTGGATCCTCCAGGCGCAACGGCTTCGCCCTGCGGGCGGCGGCGGGCAGGGCGGTCGCCACCACTTGGCCGATGGGATAGTGATAGTAGCGCTGGCAGAAGCGCAGGAGCGCCAGGACGTCTGAGGCGAGCCGCACCTCGTCGGGCAGCACCTCCTGGATGGGCCGAAGCCGCTCCCGGGACACCGCGGGCTCGGAGCTGGTCTCCATGACCACTCCCACCGCGGTACGGCGGCCCAGGGCCACCCGAACCCGGTCCCCGGGGGCGACCCGCTGTCCGGCCTCGATGCGGTAGTCGAACAGGGTATCGATGGGCACGTCCAGCGCGACCCGGGCGATGGTCAAGCCGGAGGTCTCGCTCGCCTCGGTCATGGAGCCGTCTGGGTCTCGAGGGGTACGGGATTGTGGATAACTTTGTGGATTTTAGCGGCGCTGGTCCCGGGTGGCCGGTTTCCGCCGACACCCGCAAGCGCCGCGACCGAAGGGGGGAGTGTCCGATTCCCTTGGGAATTCAACCCATCGAGACGGGCCGCTTATTCCCTGTGGGTCCCCTCCAGCCCGGAAAACCGTACCTTGCAGAGCGTGTGAATAACGACTCACCGTGGAACATGGGTTGAGGGGCCGTGAAACCTAACGCCTTTGGGCCCAGGCTCAATGGTACCGGCGGCTCAGCTCGTGGACGCTTTCCACCAGCACGGCCACGTTCTCCACCGGGGTATGGGGCGAGATGCCGTGTCCCAGGTTGAAGACGTGCCCGGGTCCGGGGCCGTAGCGGGCCAGCACCTTCTCCGCCTCCCGCCGCACGGTCTCGGGCTCGCCGAACAGGACCGCCGGGTCCAGGTTGCCCTGCAGCGCTACCCGCTCCCCTACCCGCCGGCGGGCCTCTCCGATGTCTGTGGTCCAGTCCAGGCCCAAGGCGTCGCACCCGGTATCCGCCAGGCTCTCGAGCCACTGGCCGCCCCCCTTGGTGAACAGGATGCTCGGTATCCGTTGACCGTTCCATTTCCGGGGAAGCGCATCGATGACCTGGCGCAGGTAAGCCAGGGAAAACTCGTGGAAGGCCTCGCGCGAGAGCAGGCCCCCCCAGGTATCGAAAACCATGACCGCCTGGGCCCCGTGGCGGATCTGGGCTTCCAGGTAGGCGCTCACGGCGGCCGTATTCTTGGCCAGAATTTGATGCAACAAATCCGGCCGGCGATACAGCAGGGTCTTGAGGTGGAGGAAATCCTGGCTTCCCCCCCCCTCCACCATGTAGCAGGCGAGGGTGAAGGGGCTGCCGGAGAAGCCGATCAAGGGCACCTCGTTGTCCAGGGCCTTGCGGATCTGCTCCACGGCCTTGAGCACGTAGCCCAGGTGGTCCTCGGGATCGGGCACGGTGAGATCCCGGATCTCCCACTCGTTGCGCAGGGGTCGCTCAAGGCGAGGCCCCTCCCCTTCCTGAAAGTACAGGCCGAGCCCCATGGCGTCGGGGATGGTGAGGATGTCGGAGAACAGGATCGCCCCATCCAGGGGAAAGCGCGCCAGAGGCTGCAGGGTGACTTCGGTGGCCAGATCGGGATCGCGGCACAGCTCGAGAAAGCTGCCCGCCCGCAACCGGGTCTGGTGGTACTCGGGAAGGTAACGCCCCGCTTGGCGCATGATCCAGATGGGGGTGTAGGGCGTCGGCTCCCGCAGCAGCGCCTTGAGCAGGGTGTCGTTCTTGAGCTTGGGCAAATTTATCGCGGTTATCGCGGCAGGTCGGAGCGGCCCATCAGAAACTCGTCCACGGCCCGAGCGCACTGGCGGCCTTCCCGGATGGCCCACACGATGAGGGATTGCCCGCGGCGCATGTCGCCGGCGGCGAAGACCTTGGGCACAGAGGTGCGGTAGGCGCCCGGCTCCTCGGTGCTCGCCTTGGCGTTGCCGCGGGCGTCCCGCTCGACGCCGAAACCTTCCAGGATTTTCTGCACCGGGCCGACGAAGCCCATGGCGAGCAGCACCAAATCGGCGGGTAGCTCGAATTCCGAACCCGGGATCTCGGCCATCTTCATTTGGCCCGTGACCGGGTCTTTCTCCCATTGCAGCCGCACCGCCTGCAGCGCCTTGACCCGGCCGTTTTCGCCGATGAAGCGCTTGGTGGACACGGCCCACTCCCGCTTGCAGCCCTCCTCGTGGGAGGTGGAGGTGCGCAGCCGTACCGGCCAGTAGGGCCACACCGGGTTGCGTTCCACGTCCGGGGGCATGGGCAACAGCTCGAACTGGGTGATGGATTTGGCCCCGTGGCGGTTTGACGTGCCCACGCAGTCGGAGCCGGTATCGCCGCCGCCGATGATGATCACGTGCTTGTCGGTGGCCCATAGCTCGGGCACGTTCTGGTCCCCGGCCACGCGCCGATTCTGCAGAGGCAGGAACTCCATCGCGAAATGGATGCCCGCGAGCTCGCGCCCCGGAATGGGCAGGTCCCGGGGCTGCTCCGCCCCGCCAGCCAGCACCACCGCGTCGAAGGTTTCCAGCAGCTCCCGGGGCTCCACGACGGTCACGGCGCCGTCCTTCTCCGCTCCATCTGCCGGGCCGACGTAATGGTTGGGACGGAATTCCACGCCTTCGGCCTGCATTTGGGCGAGGCGCCGGTCGATCAGCCACTTCTCCAGCTTGAAGTCCGGGATGCCGTAGCGCAGCAGCCCGCCGATGCGGTCGGCCTTCTCGAACACCACCGCGTCGTGTCCCGCCCGGGACAACTGCTGGGCGCAGGCGAGCCCCGCCGGCCCCGAGCCGACGATGGCGACGCGCTTGCCCGTCTTGCGCTTGGGCGGCTGGGGCGTGACCCAGCCCATCTCCCAAGCCTTGTCGGCGATGGCGTGCTCGATGGACTTGATGCCCACCGGATCGTCGTTGATGCGCAGGGTGCACGCCTCCTCGCAGGGCGCCGGGCAGACGCGTCCCGTGAACTCGGGAAAGTTGTTGGTGGAGTGGAGGGTCTCGATGGCCTCGCGCCAGCGGCCCCGGTACACCAGGTCGTTCCAGTCCGGAATGATGTTGTTGACCGGACAGCCCTGCATGCAAAAGGGAATGCCGCAATCCATGCAGCGCGCCCCCTGGATGGCCGCCTCCTCGTCGCTCAAGGGGCGGATGAACTCCCGGTAATGGCGCACCCGCTCCCGGGGCGGCTCGGCAGCCTCCTGGAGGCGCCGGTACTCCATGAATCCGGTGATCTTTCCCACTCTATGCCTCTGTGGCCTTAAAACAAACTCTACGCCGCCAGGCGCTTGCCCTTGGCGGCCAGCTCCCCGAGGGCGCGGCGGTACTCGTTCGGGAAGACTTTCACGAACCTCGCGCGGAACGCGTTCCAGTCGGCGAGAATGCGCTTCGCCTGGGCGCTTCCCGTGTAGCGGGCGTGGTTCTCGATCAGGCGCTTGAGGATCGCCTCGTCGGACTGGCCCAGGTGCCAGACGTCGCGGGACACCTTGGCTTCCTGCTCCGCCTCCGCTAGCACCGGCTCGAGGGTCACCATGACCGTGTTGCACCGCTGGACGAAGGTGCCGTCCTCGTCCAGCACGTAGGCGATGCCGCCCGACATGCCCGCGGCGAAGTTGCGCCCGGTCATGCCCAGCACCACGGCAGTGCCGCCCGTCATGTACTCGCAGCCGTGGTCGCCCACCCCCTCCACCACCGCTGAAGCGCCCGAGTTGCGCACGCAGAAGCGCTCGCCCGCCACCCCGCGAAAATAGGCTTCCCCGCAGATGGCGCCGTAGAGCACCACATTGCCGGTGATGATGTTGTCCAGGGGATTGCCCCGGAACTTGGGCGAGGGCTGGACCGCGATACGCCCGCCCGAGAGGCCCTTGCCGCAGTAGTCGTTGGTCTCGCCGATGAGATCCAGGGTGATCCCCCGCGCCAGGAAGGCGCCGAAGCTCTGCCCCGCGGAGCCGGCGAAGCGGACGTGGATGGTGTCGTCCGGCAGCCCCTCGTGGCCGTAGCGCTTGGCCACCTCGTGGGAGAGCATGGTGCCCACCGTCCGGTGGATGTTGCGGATGGGCATCTCGATGGTCACCTTCTCGCCCCGCTCCAGCGCCGGCTGGGCGAGCTGGATCAGCCGGTGATCCAGGGCCCGCTCGAGGCCATGGTCCTGCTCCTCGCACTTGTAGCGTGCCACCTCGGGCGGCATCGGCGGCATGTAGAAGATGCGGGAGAAGTCCAGCCCCCGGGCCTTCCAGTGGTCGATGCCCTTGCGCATGTCGAGCAGATCGGTGCGGCCGATCAAGTCGTTGAACCTGCGCACGCCGAGTCGGGCCATCAGCTCCCGCACCTCCTCGGCGACGAAGAAGAAGTAGTTCACCACGTGTTCGGGCTTGCCTTCGAACTTGCGCCGCAGCACTGGGTCCTGGGTGGCCACCCCCACGGGACAGGTGTTCAGGTGGCACTTGCGCATCATGATGCAGCCTTCCACCACCAGGGGCGCGGTGGCGAAGCCGAACTCGTCCGCGCCGAGGATCGCGCCGATCACCACGTCGCGCCCGGTCTTCATCTGGCCGTCAGCTTGGACGGCGATGCGGCCCCGCAGGCGGTTCAGCACCAGGGTCTGCTGGGTCTCCGCCAGGCCCAGCTCCCAGGGCGTGCCCGCGTGCTTGATAGAGGACCAGGGGGAGGCGCCGGTGCCGCCGTCGTGGCCGGCGATGGTGACGTGGTCGGCCTTGGCCTTGGCCACCCCGGCGGCGATGGTGCCCACGCCCACTTCTGAAACCAGCTTGACGCTGATCTCGGCCTCCGGGTTCGAGTTCTTGAGGTCGTGGATCAGTTGCGCCAGGTCCTCGATGGAATAGATGTCGTGGTGGGGCGGCGGGGAGATCAATTCCACCCCCGGGGTGGAATAGCGCAGCTCCGCGATGTATTCCGACACCTTACGCCCGGGAAGCTGCCCGCCCTCGCCGGGCTTTGCCCCCTGGGCGATCTTGATCTGGATCTGCTCGGCGGAGGCGAGGTACTCGGCGGTCACGCCGAACCGCCCCGAGGCCACCTGCTTGATCTTGGACTTGAGGGAGTCGCCCTCCCGCAGGGGGAGATCCACCTCTACCCGGTCCCGACCCAGGCGCGACATGAGGGTTTCCCCCGGCTGGACCGGCGCGTAGCGGCGCCGGTCCTCGCCCCCCTCGCCGGTATTGGACTTGCCGCCGATGCGGTTCATGGCGATGGCGAGGGTGGTGTGGGCCTCGGTGGAGATGGACCCCAGGGACATGGCGCCGGTGGAGAAGCGCTTGACGATCTCGGAGGCCGGCTCCACTTCCTCGAGGGGCACCGGGGCCGCCTGGTCGAAGCGGAATTCGAACAGCCCCCGCAGGGTCATGAACCGCTTCGACTGGTCGTTGATGATGTCCGCGTATTCCTTGTACGTCCGGTAGGAGCCGGAACGGGTCGCGTGCTGGAGCTTGGCGATGGCGTCCGGGGTCCACATGTGGTCCTCGCCCCGCACCCGGTAGTGGTACTCGCCGCCCGCGTCTAGGGCGTGGGCCAGCACCGGATCGTCGCCGAAGGCTTCCCGGTGGGTACGGATCGCTTCCTCCGCCACTTCGAACACGCCGATCCCCTCCACCGTGGAGGTGGTGCCGGTGAAATACTTGTCCACCAGCGACCGGGCGAGGCCTACCGCCTCGAAGATCTGGGCGCCGGTGTAGGACATGTAGGTGGAGATGCCCATCTTGGACATCACCTTGCGCAACCCCTTGCCCACCGCCTTGACGAAGTTCTTGCACGCCTTCTTAGCATCCACCTCGCCCAGCAAGCCCTTTTCAGCCATGTCGATCAGGGTCTCGAAGGCGAGGTAAGGGTGGACGGCTTCGGCGCCGTAGCCCCCCAGCAGGGCGAAGTGATGCACCTCCCGCGCCGATCCCGTTTCCACCACCAGGCCCGTGGAGGTGCGTAAGCCCTTGCCCACCAGGTGCTGGTGGATGGCGGAAAGCGCTAACAACGCCGGGATCGCCACGTGATCCCGGTCCATCTTCCGGTCCGAGATGACAAGGATGGTATAGCCCGAGCGCACCGCGTCCTCGGCCATGGCGGCGAGGCTCGCGAGCCGCGCCTCGATGGCTTCCTTGCCCCAGGCCACCGGATAGGTGATGTCCAGCTCGAAGGACTTGAACTTGCCGTCGGTGTACTTCTCGATGTGCCGGATGGTCTCCATCTGGTCGAAGTCCAGCACCGGCTGGCTTACCTCCAACCGCAGGGGCGGGTTCATCTCGTCAATGCCCAGCAGGTTCGGCTTGGGTCCGATGAAGGTGACGAGCGACATCACCAGCTCTTCCCGAATGGGGTCGATGGCCGGGTTGGTGACCTGGGCGAAGAGCTGCTTGAAGTAGTGGTATAGGGTCTTGTTCTTGAGGGACAGCACCGCCAGGGGGCTGTCGTTGCCCATGGAGCCCACCGGCTCCTCCCCGTTCACCGCCATGGGGGCGAGCTGGAACTTGAGGTCCTCCTGGGTGTAGGCGAAGGCCTGCTGGCGGTCGAGGAGCGGTTCCCGGGCCGGCTCCCGCTTTTCGGCCGGCGCGGGGAGTTCGTCCAGCTTGATACGGATGCGCTCGATCCACTCCCGGTAGGGACGGGCGGCGGCGAGGGCGTCCTTCAGCTCCTTGTCGTCGATGATGCGGCCCGCCTCCAGGTCGATCAGGAACATCTTGCCCGGCTGCAGCCGCCACTTCTTCACGATCCGCTCTTCCGGGATCGGCAGCACGCCGGTCTCGGAAGCCATGACCACGTGATCGTCGTCGGTCACGAGATAACGGGCGGGCCGCAGGCCGTTCCTGTCCAGAGTCGCGCCGATTTGGCGCCCGTCGGTGAAGGCGATCGCTGCCGGTCCGTCCCAGGGCTCCATCATGGCCGCGTGGTATTCATAGAACGCCCGCCGGGCGGGGTCCATGAGGGTATGGCCTTCCCACGCCTCGGGGATGAGCAGCATCATGGCGTGGGCCAGGGAATAGCCGCCCATCACCAGCAGCTCCAGGGCATTGTCGAAGGAGGCCGAGTCGGACTGGCCCGGGTAGATGAGGGGCCAGACCTTGTCCAGATCCTTGCCCAGGATGGGGGAGCTGATGGCCTGCTGGCGAGCACGGATCCAGTTCACGTTGCCGCGCAGGGTGTTGATCTCCCCGTTGTGGGCGATCATGCGGAAGGGGTGCGCCAGTTCCCAGCTCGGGAAGGTGTTGGTGGAGAAGCGCTGGTGCACCAGGGCCAGGGCCGAAGCGACCCGCGGGTCCTTAAGCTCCAGGTAGTAGTTGGCGATGTCCCGGGCGAGGAGCATGCCCTTATAGACGATGGTGCGCGCCGACAGGGACGGGACGTAGAACTCCTTGCCGTGGGCCAGGTTCAGGGCCCGGATGGCGTTGCCCGACACCCGCCGGATGATGTAAAGCTTGCGCTCCAGGGCGTCGGTGACGGTCACCCCCTTGCCCCGGCCGACGAACACCTGGCGGATGACGGGCTCGATGGCTTTCACCGATTCGCCCAGCACCGAGGGGTCCCGGGGCACGTCGCGCCAGCCGAGCAGGACCTGACCCTCGTCCTTGATGGCCCGCTCGATCTCGTATTCGCAGGCGAGGCGGGAGGCGGGCTCCTGGGGCAGGAACACCATGCCGACCCCGTATTGGCCGGGCGGGGGCAGCCGCACCCCCTGCTTGGCCATTTCTTCCCGGAAGAACTGGTCCGGGATCTGGATCAGGATGCCGGCGCCGTCCCCCGCCTTGGGGTCGGCCCCGACCGCACCCCGGTGGGTGAGGTTTTTGAGGATCTCCAGGCCCTGTTCGATGATGGTGTGGGACTTTCTACCCTTGATATGGGCGATGAAGCCCACGCCGCAGGCGTCGTGCTCCTGGGCGGGGTCATAAAGGCCCTGGGGGGGTGGCAGGCGGGGGTCGCTCACTTGTATACCTCGTCGCGGTAGCTCCCGGCAAAAATTTCTATTTTAAAACAAATGATTGGAACCTTGCTGCCGGGGCGTCTCGAAAACTAAGCGCAAGTGACTAATAGTAACCCGGCACGATAGGACCAGCAACCCGATATTGCGCTGCAAGAGAGGCCTTGGCGCTTGCCGCAGGGCCGGAGGAACGCCGCCTTTAGGAGGAAATCTCCCCCACGGCGAAAAGGCGCTGGTGCTCCCGGATGGCGTAGCGGTCGGTCATGCCGGCGATGTAGTCGGCCACCGCCCGGTGCAGGTGGCTCTTCGCTTTTTCCTGGAACTGGGGGGGCAGCAGCCGCGGGTCGTCCACGAAAGCCTGGAACAGGTCGAGGAGAATGCGCTTGGCCTTGGCGGTCATACGGGCGACCCGGTAGTGCTGATAGAGGTGGATGCGCAGGAATCGTTTGAGCTCCCCCTGCCGCTCGGCGATCTCGGGGCTGAAGGCGATCAAGGGCGGGCATTCCCGCACCTCATCGAGGCTCGCCGGCCGGTGGGCGGCGATGAGGGCCTGGCTCTGGCGGATGAGATCGTTGACCAGGGTGTTGATCATCCGCCGCACCGTCTCGTGGATGAGCCGGCGGCCGTCGAGGGCGGGGTAGGCGCGCCGAACCTCGTCCAGGTGCTCGGCGAACATGCGCACCTCCCGCAACTGCGCGAGTTCTAGTAGCCCCGAGCGTAAGCCGTCGTCCACGTCGTGGTTGTTGTACGCAATCTCGTCGGCCAGGTTGGCGAGCTGGGCCTCCAGGGAGGGCCGCTTTCCCTGGAGAAAGCGCTGGCCCACGTCTCCTAGTGCCCGGGCGTTCTGGGGCGAGCAGTGCTTGAGGATCCCCTCCCGGGTCTCGAAGGTGAGGTTCAGGCCGTCGAACTCGGCGTAGCGCTCTTCCAAGAGGTCCACCACCCGCAGGGATTGCAGGTTATGCTCGAAGCCGCCGTGGTCCTTCATGGCCCCGTTCAATGCCTCCTGCCCCGCGTGCCCGAAGGGGGTGTGGCCCAGGTCGTGGGCCAGGGCCACGGCCTCCACCAGGTCCTCGTTCAGGCGCAGGTTGCGGGCGATGGTGCGGCCGATCTGGGCCACCTCCAGGCTGTGGGTGAGCCGGGTGCGGAAGAGATCCCCTTCGTGGTTGACGAACACCTGGGTCTTGTACTCGAGCCGGCGGAACGCGGTGGAGTGGACGATGCGGTCCCGGTCCCGCTGGTATTCGTTGCGGCCCGTGGGGGGTGGTTCGGGATGCCGGCGGCCTCGGGAGCGTTCGGGGTGGGCCGCGTAGGGGGCTAGCTCAGCCATGGCCGCAGCAGGCCGCGAAGGCCTGTTCCAGCACCGCTTCCGTAACCGACCCGCTCACGAACGCTTCTCCGATGCGCCTGAGGAGCACGAAGCGGATCCTGCCTTCCTGGACCTTCTTGTCGTGGCCCATCAGGGCGAGGTACCGGGCGGCGCCCAGGTCCGGCGCCCGGGTGGGCAGCCCGGCCCGCCGGTACAGGGCAACCAGGCGCTCCTTCTGCTCTCGGGGAAGGAGCCCGAGCCGGACCGACACCTCGGCCGCCAGCACGGTGCCGGCGGCCACCGCTTCTCCGTGCAGCCACTCCCCGTAGCCGAGCCCGGTCTCGATGGCGTGTCCGAAGGTGTGGCCCAGGTTGAGCAGCGCCCGCACCCCGGTTTCCCGCTCGTCCGCCGCCACGATCCGGGCCTTGTTGGCGCAACTGCGGACGATGGCGAAGGTGAGCGCCTCGGGATCGCGGGCGAGCAGCCCCTCCAGGCGGGTTTCGAGCCAGTCGAAGAACTCGGCGTCCCGGATCAGGCCGTACTTGATCACCTCCGCCAGGCCGGCCCGGAGCTCCCGCTCCGGCAGCGTGGCCAGAGTGTCGGTGTCGGCGATCACCGCCCGCGGCTGGTAGAAAGCGCCGATCATGTTCTTGCCCAGAGGGTGGTTGATGGCGGTCTTGCCGCCCACGGACGAGTCCACCTGGGCGAGCAGGGTGGTGGGGATCTGGTAGAAGGGTACGCCCCGCTGATAGGTGGCGGCGGCGAACCCGGCGATGTCCCCCACCACCCCCCCGCCTAGGGCTAGGACGGGGGTGGAACGCTCGCAGCGGTTCTCCAGCAGAGCGTCGAAGATGCGGTTCAGGGTCTCCCAGGTCTTGAACGCCTCTCCGTCGGGGATGGCGATGTCGATGCAAGCTACGTTCAATGTTTCCAGGGTCCGCCGCAGGCGAGGGAGATACAGGGGTCCCACCGTGGTGTTGGTGACTACCGCCACCCGCTTCGCGGGGGCGAGGGACGCGAACCAGCGGGGATCGGCGAGCAGCCCCGGCCCCACGTGGATCGGGTAGCTGCGATCCCCCAGGGCGACGTCAAGCGTCTGTATCGAGCTCGAGGGCATCCTTGGCCTGGGTCCTCTCGGCCTCCCGCAGCCGCTTTTCGATCCGTCGTACCAGGGCCAGGGCGCCGGCTCGGCCGGTGTCCACCACCAGATCGGCGACCTCCCGGTACAGGGGATCCCGCTCCCGCAGTAGCTCGTCGAGACGGGCCTTCGGATCTGCCGTCTGCAGCAGGGGCCGGTTGCGGTCGTGAAGCGTGCGCGCCCACAGCTCCTCCACCGAACCCCGCAGATAAATCACCGCGCCCCGCGCCTTGAGAAGCGCCCGGTTCTCGGGCCGCAACACCGCTCCCCCGCCGGTGGCCAGCACCACGTCTTCCCGCTGCGTGAGCTCCCGCAGCACGGCCGCCTCCCGGGCGCGGAACCCTTCCTCCCCCTCGATTTCGAAGATGACCGGAATCTCCACGCCCGTGCGGCGGCGGATCTCGTGATCGGTGTCGAGGAAAGTCTTGCCCAGGTGCCGGGCCAGGAGCTTCCCCACGGTGCTCTTGCCCGCCCCCATCATGCCGACCAGGAAGATGTTACGGCTCGGCAGCATCGCTCGATTGTATCCAAAACCGCCGCCGCCGGCACCGCGGACGGCCCGGGCGTCCAAAAGAAAAGGCCGGGAGATCCCCGGCCTTGGGAGGGGTCCAGGTTCCTTATCTCAAGGTGAGGGAATCTTTCAGGATCCGCGGCGTAATGAAGATGAGCAGCTCGGAGCGGTTGTCCGTCCTGGCAGTGTTGCGGAAGAGCCCGCCCACCATGGGCAGGTCGCCCAGCAGGGGCACCTTGGTCACGTCGTTGCGTTTTTCCTGTTCGAAGATGCCGCCGATCGCCACCGTGCCGCCGTTTTCCACTAGCACCTGAGTGGAGATCTGCTTGGTGTCGATGGCCGGGCCGGCCGTGGTGTTGACCCCCGGGCTGTCCTTGTTCACGTTGAGGGTCATGATCACGTTCTCGTCCGGGGTGATCTGGGGCTTTACCTTGAGGGAGAGGGTGGCCTTCTTGAACGCCACGCTGGTGGCCCCGCTGGAGGTGGCCTGCTGGTACGGAATCTCCGTCCCCTGCTCGATGGTGGCCTCGATCTGGTCGGCGGTCATCACCCGGGGGCTGGAGATGATCTTGCCGCGGTTGTCAGCCTCTAGCGCGGTCAGCTCCAGGTTCAGGAACTTGGTGGCCGCCTCGTTGAACAGCAGCAGGGAAAAGGCCCCCGGGTTGAAGGCGCCGATGCCCGCGGCGGGCAGGTTCACGTTGGTGAAATCGCTGAGGGTGGGTACCGGGGTGCCGATCTGGCCGGTGTGGAAGGTGGTATCCTCCAGGCGGGCGCCGATCAGGCCTCGGGAGCTTCCGATACCCGTGCCGAAGCCGTTGGATCGACGATCATGGTAGCCCAGCCGCACGCCCAGGTTGCGGGAGAAGTCGTCGTTCGCCTCCACGATCCGTGCTTCAATCATCACCTGCCGCACCGGCACGTCGATCTGGCGGATGAGGGCACGGATCTCGTCCAGCCTGCTTGGCGTGTCCTGGACGAACAAGATATTGGTGCGCGGGTCGACCACGGCGCTGCCCCGCTTGGAGAGGATCTTCTGGGTCGGATCGCTCAGGATCCTTTTGACGTCCTCTCCTCTCTGGTAGTTGAGCTGGAAGCTCTCGGTGATAGTGGGCTCCAGCTCGGCGATCTGTTGCTGTGCCTCGAGCTGCAGCTTTTCCCGCGCCGCGATCTCGTCCCGGGGCGCCACCAGGAGGACATTGCCCTCCCGCCGCTTGTCCAGCCCCTTGGCCTGGAGAATGATGTCCAGGGCCTGGTCCCAGGGCACGTCCTTGAGCCGCAGGGTCAGGTTGCCCGCCACCGAGTCGCTCACCACGATGTTGAGGCCGGTGAAGTCGGCAATCACCTGCAGCACCGCCCGCACTTCCACGTTCTGGAAGTTGAGGGAAAGCTTCTCCCCGGTATAGCGGGGCCGCGTACCGGCCGCCGCCCGGGCCGGGTCCTGGGCCACCGGCTTCACCTCGACGATGAACTTGCGGTCCGCCTGGTAGGCCGACTGCTCCCATAGCCCCCTGGGCTCGATCACCAGACGGGCGTTCCCGCCAACGGCGAAGCTCTCCACGAACTGGACGGGGGTGCCGAAATCGGTGACGTCCAGGCGGCGCTGCAGGTTCTTGGGCAAAGAGGTGTTGTTGAAGTCGACGATGATCTGGGTGCCCTGCCGCCGCAGGTCGATGCCGGTGGTGGTGTCGGACAGGTCCACGACGACCCGTCCTTCCCCCGCCGGTCCCCGGCGGAAATCCACGTCCAGGATGCTGTGCCTTACGTCGCCGAGCCGCGTTTCCGCGAACCGGGACAAGGTGGGCCCGGCCGCGCTACCGGCGGTCTCCACGCCGAGCAGGGTCACCACCACCTCGCTGCCCTCGACCCGGGTGTCGTAGCCCAGAGGGCGCTCCAGGTTCATGACCAGCCGCGTGCGGGAAGGGGCCTCAACGATGTTGACCGAGCGCAGGTCCCCCTGGCCCACCTGGAAAGTGCGGCCTAGAGCGTTCCCCGTGTCGGGGAAGTCCAGGGCGATGCGCGGCGGTTTCTGGACGGCGAAGCCGGCGGGCGGGTTCGCCAAGGGGTTCTTGAGCTTGATCTTTACCACCAGCCTGCCCTCGGCGCCGGGGGTGACCTCGAGCGCTTCGATGCTGTTCGATTGGGCCCATACCCGCCCGGCCACCAGGCTCGCCGCGATCGCGGCGGCGAGGCATGCCAGGGCGAATAAGCGCTTGGGTTCCTTGAGGAGGGTACGGCTCATGGCGACTGCTCCCTGAGATTTATTCGACGAGTTGCAGGCTCGCGGTCCGCTCGGTCCAGCCTCCGGCCCCTTCCTGGACCAGTTCCGTCAGCGTGACTTCCGCCTCGGTGATCCTGGTGATACGGCCGAAGTTCTGGCCCAGGTAATTGCCGACGGTGACCCGGAACACGTTGTTATCGGGGGTCTTGATGAGGGCGTGGACGCGCTTTCCGCGCTCGAGCGTCCCCACCATTTTCAAGTTTTCAAGGGGGTAGGCCTCCAGCGGTTCCCGAGGCCGGTTGAGGTCGGGCCCTGGACCGCCGGGGCCCGGCTTTCCACGGGTGTCGATCTCGCGCAGGGTGAACGGGTCCGGGAGATCGAAGGCGTTGTAAGCGAAGGCTTCATAGGACTTGACCTTGGGCAGGGGCGGCACCTTGCCCCGCAGGCCCTGGCCGGACTGCTCCACGAATTGCTTGAGATCGCTGAATTCCTCGGCCGAGCAGCCGGCCAGGGCGAGCGCGAGGAGAAGGATCGCGCGCTTCACTTCTTCCCTCCTTTCGCCGGCGCCGCCGCCTTGCGCTGGGCCGCCACTTCTTGCTCGTCTAGGTAGCGGTAGGTCTTGGCGACGGCGTTCATCACCAGGCCGTCCTTGGTCTTCTCGATGGACACGCTGTCCAGGGTGACGATCCGGGGCAGTTGCGCTACGTCGCTGGCGAACGCCCCCATGTCGTGGTAGTTGCCGGTGACGCGCACCTGGATCGGAAGCTCGGCGTAGAAGTCATACAGGGTCTCCCGGGGGGCCGGTTTGAACAGCTCGAACTGCAGCCCCCGGCCCAGCCCTGCCTGGTTGATGTCGGTGACCAGGGCGTCCATTTCCGCTTTGTTGGGCAACTGCCGCAGCATGGCGCCGAAAGTCTGCTCGATTTCCGCGAGCTGCTGGCGGTAAATGTCCAAGTTCACCGCCTCCTTTTTCTTTTCCAGGAAGGTTTGCTTGAGCCGTTCCTCCTCTTTTTTGCGGCTCTCCAGGGTTTCCAACTGGCTGCTCCAGTCGTAGAAGTAGCCTGCGGAAACGATGGCGAGCAACAGGAAAAGCATGACCCCCGCCTTGACCGGGGCCGGCCAGCCGCCGGGATTGCGGGTATCGAGTCGTCTCAGGTCGTCCAGGGTCATGGCGCTTACCCCTTGGCCTGGGCGCCCGCCGCCTGAGCGGTGCCCTCACCGCCCCCGGGCTGGGGCGGCGTCAGCTTGAAGTTGAGGGTGAACTGGTTCAGCCGCAGCTTGCCCACCTGCTCCGCCTTGATCTCGACGAGCTGGGGCTCCCCCAGCCAGGGAGAGTCCTCGATGTTGCGCATGAGGGTGGAGACCCGGGCGCTGGACTGGGCGTAACCCGTGAGGCTCAGGTTGTTGCCCGTCTGCTTGAGCCGGGTGAAATAGACGCCCTCCGGGACAATCCGCACCATCTGGTCCAGGAGGTGGACCACCTCGGTCCGGTTGGATTGGAGCTTTTCCACCACCTCCTTGCGGGCGAGCAGGGCCTGGATCTGGGTTTTCAAGGTCTTGATCTCGGCGATCTGCTTGTCCAGGACGGCGATTTGCTTCTTGAGATAGTCGTTGCGCGCTTCCTGGTGCTCGATCCGGCCGGCGAGCACCGTGTGCCCGGCGAACCAGACGACGACGCCCAGGCCCGCGGTCAGGGCCGCCGCGATGCCGAACTGCCGGTTACGCGCCCGACGCCGCTCAGCACGGTAGGGAAGCAGGTTAATGCGGATCATGCTGGATCGAACCTCCGAAGGGCCAGCCCGCACGCCACCAGGAGGGCCGGGGCGTCCGCCGAGAGCTGCACCGGCCGGATGCGGCTCGCGAGCTCCATGCCGGCGAACGGATTGGCGATCATGGTGTCCACCTGGGTGCGGGCCGCCACCGACTCGTCCAGGCCGGGGATGGCGGCGCATCCCCCGGCCAGCAGCACGTGGTGAACTTCGTTGTATTGGGTCGAGGTGAAAAAGAATTGGAGCGCGCGGGCCACTTCCAGGGCCAGGGTGTCACGGAAGGGCGCCAGGACCTCGCTTTCATAGCTTTCGGGCAGGCCGCCGCTGCGCTTGGCCGCTTCCGCTTCCTCCAGGGAGAGGCCGTAGCGGGCTTGGATCTGTTCGGTGAGCTGATGCCCGCCGAAAGGCTGGTCGCGCATGTACACCGACTGCCCGGCGCACAGCACGTTGAGGCTCATGTGGTGGGCGCCGATGTCCACCAGGGCCAGGGTCTGGTCGTAGTCCACGCCGGGAAGGTAGGGCATGACCCGTTCCAGGGCGTTCAAGGCGGCGTAGGGCTCCACGTCCATGACCGTCGCCTTGAGCCCGGCGGCCTGGGCCGCGGCTACCCGGTCCTCCACTTTTTCCTTGCGGGAGGCGGCGATCAAGAGCTCGACCTCCTCGGGGCTGGCGCCGGCCGGCCCCAGCACCTGGAAGTCCAGGTTGACCTCGTCCAGGGAAAAGGGGATATATTGATTGGCCTCCGACTCCACCATGACCTCGAGCTCTTCCTCCCGCTGGCCGGCGGGAACGACGATCTTCTTGGTGATCACGGCCGACGCGGGGACCGCCATGGCGACGGTTTTCACCCGGGTGCCCAGCTTTTTCCAGGCCCGCTTGATGGCCTCCCCCGTGGCCTCCAGGTTTACGATATTGCCTTCGGCCACGGCATCCTTCGGCATGGGCTCGATGACGTAGCGCTCGACCCGGTGCTTGTCCTTGCCGGCGGGGGCGAGCTCCACCATCTTCACGGCCGAGCTGCTCACGTCGAGGCCGACCAGGGGGGGCCAGGAAGCCGGGAAGAGGCTGGGGCCGAACTGGAAATTCCCTTTGAACATAGGCAGCTAGGTCATATTATCCAGAAGCTACATTAAAGGCTAGCAGCAACTACAAAAGATGTAAAGCAAAATTTATAGGGTTTTTTCCGTCGTGGTGTGCGCCCTATAATCCCCGCCTTTCCTGTCTTCGAGCGTCCCGCCTGATCATGTTCCGACGCTGGTGGTTCATCGCGCTGGTCGCCCTGTTTGGCTTGGGGGTGGCGGGCGCCCTCTTGATCGCCTTCGCCGCGATCATCACCTATCCCAAACTGCCGTCCTTGGAGGTGCTGACCGACTATCGGCCCAAGGTCCCCTTGAGGGTCTACACCCTGGACGGCCATCTGATCGGGGAATTCGGCGAGGAAAGGCGGGCCGTGGTGAGCATTCGCGAGGTGCCGGAGGTCCTGAAGCTAGCCATCCTGGCGGCCGAAGATGAGCGCTTCTACCAGCACGGCGGCGTAGATTATCTCGGAGTCTTGCGGGCCGCTTACAGCAACTTCGCCGCCGGCGGCGCCCGTCAGGGCGCCAGCACCATCACCATGCAAGTGGCGCGCAATTTCTTTCTGAGCAAGGAGAAGACCTTCACGCGGAAATTCCACGAGGCTTTGCTCGCGTTCAAAATCGAGCACAGCCTGAGCAAAGACCAGATCCTGGAGCTCTACATCAACCAGATCTATCTAGGCCAGCGGGCCTACGGGTTCGCCTCCGCCGCCCAGACGTATTTCGGCAAGTCGATTCAGGAATTGACCCTGGCCGAGGCGGCCATGCTGGCTGGGTTGCCCAAGGCACCGTCCCGCTACAACCCGGTCGCCAGCCCGGAGCGGGCGAAGCAGCGGCAGCTCTATGTCCTGCGCCGCATGCGCGAGCTGGGGCACATCACCGAAGCCCAGTACCGGGCGGCGGCGGAGCAACCCGTGGTGGCGCGCCGGCAGGCTCGAGAAGGGGAGCTTTCGGGAGATTACGTGGCCGAGATGGCGCGCCAGCTCATGGTGGACCGGTACGGGGAGGAAGCCTATACGCGGGGCTTCCGCGTCTATACCACCCTCCTCAAGGCCCACCAAGAGGCAGCACTTCAGGCGCTGCGCAACGGAGTGCTGGAGTACGACCGCCGGCACGGCTACCGGGGGCCCGAAGGCTACATCGATCTGGATCGGGCGGGCGACAACCTGGAAGAGGTGTTGGAAGACGCTCTGCAAGAGGTGCCCGAGGTGGGCCAGCTTCTGCCGGCGGTGGTGCTGGAGGCTGGGGGCGGCAAGCTCAAGGTGTACGTGAAAGGGGGCAAGACCCTCACCCTGGCGGGGGAGGCGATCCGCTTCGCTCAGCGTAACCTGAGCGACAAACTGCCGCCGAATCAGCGGTTGCGCCGAGGCGCCCTGGTGCGGGTGCGTAGCGATGGCGGCGAGCGCTGGCAGATCGCCCAGTTGCCGGCCGTCGAAGCGGCCCTGGTAGCCATCGACCCGACCGACGGCGCCATCCGGGCGCTGGTGGGGGGGTTCGACTTCGGCCGCAGCAAGTTCAACCACGCGGTCCAGGCGTGGCGCCAGCCCGGCTCCGGGATCAAGCCCTTCGTCTATTCCGCCGCCCTGGAAAAGGGGTTCACCCCGGCCTCCATCATCAACGACGCGCCCATCTATTTCGACGCCGCCCAGACGGGAGACGAACCGTGGGAGCCCAAGAACTACGACGAAAAGTACGAAGGCCCCACGCGCCTGCGCACCGCGCTGGCCAAGTCGAAAAACCTGGTGTCGGTGCGCATCATCCAGGCGATCGGCCCCAAGTACGCCCAGGATTACCTGACCCGGTTTGGGTTCGATCCGGCGCGCCATCCCCCCTATCTGACCCTCGCCCTCGGCGCTGGGACGGCCACGCCTGTCCAGATGGCCACCGCTTACGCGGTCTTCGCCAACGGGGGCTATCGGGTGGTGCCCTACTTTATCGAGCGCATCGAGGACGAAAACGGCACGGTGATCGCCCGAGCTATGCCGGCCCGGGTGGGCGAAGGCGCCGAGCGGGTGATCGACGAGCGCAACGCCTTCATCATGACCTCCATGCTGCGGGAGGTGGTGCGCAGCGGCACCGCCGCCCGGGCCATGAAGCTCGGCCGCAACGACCTGGCGGGCAAGACCGGCACCACCAATGATTTCGTGGATGCTTGGTTCAGCGGCTTCCATCCGTCCCTGGTGGCGGTGGCATGGATCGGGTTCGACAATCCCCGCTCCCTGGGCAAGGGAGAGACCGGGGCCAACGCCGCCTTGCCCATCTGGATGGAATACATGGCCAAGGCACTCAAGGGGGTCCCCGAGGCCGACTTCCCGATGCCTGAAGGCGTAGTCGTGGCCCGGGTGAATCCGGATACCGGCCTTCTGGACAGCACCGGCCAAGGCATCCCGGAATACTTCTATCGGGAAAACGTCCCCCTAGCTGACCAGGGCACGTGGCTACCCGCCCTGGGCGCCCGCGGCGGGGACGAGATCAGGAACCAGTTGTTCTAACGCCTAGGCTTGTGACGAGGGCAGGATGGGCCGAACGACCGGACCCAGACGCAACCTGATGCGGGAGCGCATCGCTCATCTCGCCGCTAGGCTCATGGCCCGGGACGGCATCCAGGACTTCGGCACCGCCAAGCGCAAGGCAGCCGAGCAACTGGGGGCCGCCGACACCCGCAACCTCCCCAACAACAGCGAGGTGGAGGAAGCGCTGCGGGCTTTCCGGGCCCTCTACGAGCCGGAGGAGCACCGGGCGGTGCTGCGGGCGTTGCGCCAGGTGGCCCTTGCGGTGATGCGGCGGCTGGAGGCGTTCAATCCCCATCTCACCGGTGCGGTGTTGACCGGGGTGGCCGGCAAGCATTCCGACATCAACCTGCAGTTATTCACCGATTCGGTCAAGGACGTGGAGTATTTCCTGATGCGGGAGCGCATTCCCTATCGGGTGGGGGAGCGGCGGGTGGCCACGGGAGACGGGTGGCGCAGCGTGCCCCTCTTCACCCTCGAGGCCGAGGGGGCGACGGTGAACGTGGCGGTCTACGGCACCAAGGATCTCTGGAGCGCTGGACGCCCGGGGGCGGAAGACGGCGTCCCAGTCCGGGCCAAGACGGCTTACGTGGAGACGCTTCTGCGGGAGGACGGCGAGGAGTAGCCCACGGCTCTTCACCGCTCCTCTTCTTTGAGCCAGCGGGCCGCGTCCAGGGCGAAATAGGTGAAGATCCCGTCGGCGCCGGCCCGCTTGATGGCGAGCAAGGACTCCAGCACACAGGAGCGCTCGTCGAGCCAGCCGTTGGCCGCCGCGGCCTTGAGCATGGCGTACTCCCCGCTTACCTGGTAGACGAAGGTGGGGGAGCGGAAGGCGTCCTTTACCCGGCGCACGATGTCGAGGTAAGGCAGCCCCGGTTTCACCATGACCATGTCGGCGCCCTCTTGCAGATCCAGGCCCACTTCCCACAGGGCTTCGTCCGAATTGGCCGGATCCATCTGGTAGGTGAATTTATTTCCCTTACCCAGGCTCGCGGCCGAGCCCACCGCGTCCCGGAACGGGCCATAGAAGCTGGAAGCGTACTTGGCGGCGTAGGCGAGAATGCGGGTATGGATGTGGCCCGCTCCGTCCAGGGCCTCGCGGATGCGCCCGATGCGCCCGTCCATCATGTCGGAGGGGGCGACCACGTCGGCGCCGGCGGCGGCGTGCAGGGTCGCCTGGCGGGCGAGCACGGCTACGGTCTCGTCGTTGACTACGTAGCCCGATGCGTCGATCAAGCCGTCCTGGCCGTGGCTCGTGTACGGGTCCAGGGCCACGTCGGTGATGACCCCCAGTTCGGGAAAGCGCTGCTTCAAGGCCTGGACCGCCCGGGGCACCAGCCCTTCCGGGTTCAGGGCTTCCCTCGCGTCGGCGCTTTTCAGCGCCGGGTCCACCACCGGGAACAGGGCCACGGCGGGCACCCCCAGCCGCAGGCACTCTTCAGCCCGGGCAAGCAACCGGTCGAGGCTGAGGCGATGTACCCCCGGCATGGACGGGACCTGCTCCTCGCGGCTCGGGCCGTCCAGGACGAACACCGGGTCGATCAAATCGGCGGGATCCAGGCGATGCTCCCGCACCAGCCGGCGGGAAAACTCATCGCGGCGGAGCCGGCGCATCCTGCGCCGGGGGTAGCTGCCCAGCGGTATCATGAGCTCACCTCGCGTCGTCGGCTTGGGCCTCGGGCCGAAGCCGGGGGAACTTTCGCCCCAGACGGTAATCATAGCTTGCAGACGATGGTTTTCATCGTCTCCCGCTTCTCCTCCCTGAGCGGGTGCCTTAATCCTTATTAAGGCCGTGGCCCCCGGTTTTACTCCCCTTTAGCCGGGGGCATTTTTTATCTCCAGCCAGTGGGCGAGCCGCCCGGCAAGCTCGTCCGCCCCCTGGCGGGTGACGGTAGAAAAGAGCTGCAGGCTTACCTGGGGCGCCTGCCGGTCGAGGGCTTCCCTCACCGCCGCCAGGGTTCGCAGCGCCTGCTGGCGGGAGAGTTTGTCCGCCTTAGTGAGCACCGCGTGCACCGGTTTACCGCTCTCTTGCAGAAAGAAAAGGAGCTGCCAGTCCAGGGGCGTCAAGGGGTGGCGCACGTCCATGAGCAGCACCACCCCCACCAGGGAGGGCCGGGCCTGTAGATATCCGCTCACCAGCTCCCCCCAGGTTTCCCTCACCGCCAGGGGCACCCGGGCGTACCCGTAGCCGGGCAGGTCCACGATGAAGCGGCCGTCACCGCAGCGGAAGAAGTTGATCTCCCGGGTACGGCCCGGCGTCTTGCTCACGTAGGCGAGACGCCTGCGCTGGGCCAGGGCGTTCAGCAGGCTGGATTTGCCGGCGTTGGAGCGACCGCCGATGGCCACCTCTCGCACTGATGGGGGCGAGTCCGCCAGCCGGGTGACGCTGACGGCGAAGGAAAGCTGGTGAAAAGGATTCATCTGGGAGCGCTTGGGACTCCCTGCAGGGGCCATCGATGTCTCGTACGGGTGGCATGGTAACAGAGGGCTAGTATAGAATTTCGCAATTTTTCAGTCACAAGGAGCCGAGATGAAGCGGACCCGCGCCGGTATCGGGGCGCTTGGGCTAGCGGTTTGGGCCCTGACCGCCTCTGCCCAGGAAGGAAGCCTGGCCCAGGGCCAAAGCATCGCGTCCCAGGTCTGCGCCGCCTGCCATGGGGCGGACGGCAACAGCCCGACGCCCACCAATCCCCATCTGGCCGCCCAGCACGCCCGATACATCGCCAAGCAGCTTGACAACTTCAAGTCCGGCGCGCGGCAAAACGCCATTATGGCGGGCATGGTGACGACTCTCACCCCGGAGGACATGAAAGCCCTGGGCGTCTACTATGCCCAGCAGAAGCTGCGGCCTGCCCAGGCGAAGGACGAGGCGCTCGCCCGGGAGGGGGAGAAAATCTATCGGGGCGGCATCGCCTCCAAGGCGGTCCCGGCCTGTGCCGCCTGCCACGCGCCCAACGGCGCCGGAATCCCTGCCCAGTACCCGCGCCTCGGAGGACAGTACGCGGAGTACACCGCCGCCCAGCTCAAAGCCTTTCGCTCGGGAGAACGGGCGAACGACCCCGAGGGCATGATGCAAGCCATCGCTTCCAGGATGACGGACCGGGAGATTCAGGCGGTGGCGGAATACATCGCGGGGCTGCGGTAGGAGGCTGCGCTTCGGTATGGAGGCGGCCGGCTCGGGCCGCCTTCTCCTCTTGTCAAGACCGCAGGGCGTCGAAGGCTCGCTCCGCCGCTTCCAGGGTGCGCTCGATCTCGGCCGGCCCGTGGGCGGCCGAGACGAAGCCCGCCTCGAAGGCCGACGGCGCTAGGTACACCCCTTCGCCCAGCATGCGGTGAAAGAAGCGGTTGAAGGCTTCCCGGTCGCAGGCCAGCACTTCCCCGTAGGTGGTGGGCGGCTCCTCGCGGAAGTACAGCCCAAACATGCCCCCGATCGCCTGGACCGAGAAAGGAACCCCCTTGCGGCGGGCCGCCGCCGCGAGTCCGTCGGTGAGGGCCCGGACGGTGGCGGCAAGCCCCTCGTAGAAGCCTTCCACCTGGACCCGCTTCAGGGTGGCGAGCCCCGCCGCCACCGCTACCGGGTTGCCGGACAGGGTGCCCGCCTGGTACACGGGCCCCAGGGGCGCGAGATGCTGCATGATCTCCCGGCGCCCACCGAAGGCGGCCACGGGCAAGCCTCCCCCGATCACCTTGCCCAGGGTGGTGAGGTCGGGCTGGAGGCCGAACAACCCCTGGGCCCCGCCGAGGCCGACCCGGAAGCCGGTCATCACCTCATCGAAGATGAGGAGAGCCCCGTGCTGGGTGCACAGGGCGCGCAGCCGCTGGAGGAAATTGAGCCGCGGCAACACCAGGTTCATGTTGCCGGCGATGGGCTCCACGATCACGGCGGCGATCTCGCGCCCGAGCCGGGCGAAGGCCTCTTCCAGCCCCGCCGTATCGTTGTAGGCGAGCACCAGGGTGTGGGCCACGGTTTCCTCCGGCACCCCGGCCGAGCTGGGCTGGCCGAAGGTCAACGCCCCGGAGCCCGCTTTCACCAGCAGGGCGTCCCCGTGGCCGTGGTAGCAGCCTTCGAACTTGACGATGCGGCTGCGCCCCGTGTAGCCCCGGGCGAGTCGGATGGCGCTCATGGTGGCCTCGGTGCCGGAGCTCACGAGCCGCACCTGTTCCATCGACGGCACGAGCCGGCAGAGCAACTCCGCCATCTCCAGCTCCAGCTCGGTGGGAGCGCCGAAGCCCAGGCCCCGCTCGGCCTGGGCCTTGACCGCCGCCACCACCTCCGGATGGGCGTGGCCGAGGATCGCCGGGCCCCAGGACCCCACGTAGTCGATGTAGGACCGTCCGTCCGCGTCCCACAGGAGCGGGCCCTGGCCGCGGACGAAGAAGCGGGGCGTACCCCCCACCGCGCGGAAGGCCCGCACCGGCGAATTGACCCCGCCGGGGATGTAGGCGGCGGAGCGCTCGAACAAGGCTTCGTTGCGGGAGGGCTGGCCGGAGGCTGGCTCAAGCGGCGGCGTTGTAGTCATGGCGATGGCTGATCGAACAAGCGGCTGAACGCCCGCGCCGCGCCCTCCACGTCGGGGGCGTCGAACAGGGCGCTGATGACGGCCAGGGCGTGGGCGCCGGCGCGGATCACCTCGGAGGCGTTTTGCGGCGTGATGCCGCCGATGGCCACCAGCGGGACGTCCAGCGCCCGCCGCGCCTCGCCCAACAAGGCGAGGGGCGCGCGCACCGCCTCGGGTTTGACCGGAGAGGGGAACACGGCGCCGAAGGCCACGTAGTCGGCGCCCTGGGCCACCGCCTCCCGGGCCCGATCCAGGCGGTCGTAGCACGAAACCCCCAGGAGCATCCCTGGCGGCAGCCGCCGCCGGGCGGCTTCGACGGCCTCGTCCTGGGCCCCCAAGTGCACTCCGTCGGCGCCGACCGCCAGGGCGAGGTCTACCTGGTCGTTGACGATGAAAACGCGCCCGAAGGCGCGGCACAGGCGGGCTAGGGCCCGGGCCTGCTCCAGGGCAAGGGCCGGGGTGGCGCCCTTGGCCCGGTACTGAATCACCCGCGCTCCCCCCCGCAGGGCCTGCTCCACCTTCGTCTCGAGCACTCCCGTCTCGGCACACTCCGGGGTGACGGCGTACAGGCCGGCGATGGGCGTGCAGCTCCGGGCGGGCGCGGCGTTAACGGCTCCCTTCATCGCCTTCCCGCGCCCAGAACAACCGGTCGGGCAGGTGCTGCCCCATACCGGGCCGGAACCCGGACTTCAGGGCATGCCAGGTGTATTCCTGGGCTTCCCGCACCGCCTCCGGCAGCTCCAGCCCGTTAGCCAGGGTCGCGGCGATGGCGGAGGCCAGGGTGCACCCCGAGCCGTGGAAACTTCCCGGAAGCCGCGGCCAGGCGTCGGAGCGCACGATCCCTTCGCTGGAGTAGAGGGTGTTGATCACCTCGGGGGTGTTTTCGTGGGTGCCGGTGATGAGCACGTACTCGCACCCCAACGCCAGCAGCCGCTGGGCGCACTGGTGCAGATCCGGGTCGTCTTCCTCGTCCGCTTCGTCGGCGGCGAGGCGCCGCGCTTCCATGCTGTTGGGGGTGATCAGGGTGCTCTGGGGAATGAGCAGTTCGCGGAGGGCAGAGAGCATCTCCTCGGAGGCGAGCTCGTCGCCTCGTCCGGAGGCGAGGACTGGGTCCAGCACCAGGGGCACGTCGGGATAGTCCGCCACCACCTCGGCCACCGCCGCGGCTATCTCCACGCTGCCCAGCAGGCCGATCTTGAAGGCGTGGACCGGCATGTCCTCGAGGACGCCCCGCGCCTGGTCGGAGACCCAGTCGGGATCCAGGGGCATAAGCCCTTCCACCCCGGCGGTGTCCTGCACCGTGATGGCGGTGATGACGGACAAAGGATGACAGCCCATGCTGGCCAAGGTCAGGATGTCGGCTTGGATGCCCGCGCCGCCGCTGGGGTCCGAGGCGGCGAACGCGAGCACGATAGGAGGGGTCTCGGCCATGATGGCTTATAATATTCAGCTATTTTACTGAAAACCCCGTTCCATGGTCGAAACATCCACCACCGTCGTCTACAAGAAGTACATGTGCCTCGTGTGCGGCTTCATCTACGATGAGGCGCTGGGGCTGCCCGAAGAGGGCATTCCCCCCGGCACCCGCTGGGAAGACGTGCCCATGAACTGGACTTGTCCCGAGTGCGGGGCGCGCAAGGAAGACTTCGAGATGGTGGAGATCTAGCCCGAACATTTCACGAAAACCCCCCTGACATGAGGTGCCGGTAGGCAAGGCATCGAATTGGGCTAAAACCCCCAGGCGTGATTTGTCCCGCCGGGCTAGCCTGCCGATCCTGCTTCCCGGGCAAGACCGCGCCGCTCCGCCACCCGATTGGCGGCGGCGACGAACTCGGCCACGCCCAGAGTCTCGGGCCGGCGCCGGGGATCCAGCCCCAGGGCGGCCCAGTCGGCTTCCTCCAGGTATGCGCCCATGGCGTTTCTTAGCATTTTGCGCCGCTGGCTGAAGGCGGCGGTCACTATTTCCCGGAAGAGCCCCTCTACCCTGGCCGGATGGGGGAGTTCCCGATAAGGGACGAGTCTCACGAAGGCCGAGTGCACCTGGGGAGCGGGCCTGAAGGCCCGGGGCCCGATGTCGAACAGCCGCTCGATGCGGAAGCGGTACTGGAGCGTTACCGAAAGCCGGCCGTATTGGGCGGTTCCGGGGGCGGCGGCCATGCGCTCCACCACCTCTTTCTGCAGCATGAAATGCATGTCCCGCACCTCCCGGGCGAATCGCTCCAGGTGAAACAGAAGGGGCGTGGAGACGTTGTAGGGAAGGTTGCCTACGAGCCGCAGGTCGTCGCCCAGGGCGCCGAAGTCGAAGCGCAGGGCGTCGGTGCAGTGCACGGCGAGCCGCCCTTCAGGGTAGCGGGCCCGCAGCGCCGCCGCCAGATCCCGGTCGATTTCCACCACGATCAAGCGGCCCGCCTGCTCCAGGAGCGGCTCGGTGAGGGCCCCCCGGCCGGGCCCGATCTCCACCAGGCGCTCCCCCGGCCGGGGGTGCACGGCGTCCACGATGCGCTGGATTACCCGGGGCTCGACCAGGAAATGCTGGCCGAAACGCTTGCGGTGAACGGGCACCGGCGCCTCGGGGCCTCAGGACGGGCGGCCCGCCTTCTCCCGCGCGGCGAGCCGCCAGGCCAAGGCGATGGCGGCCCGCAGGCTGCCTGGGCCCACCTCGCCCGTGCCCGCGCGATCGAGGGCCGTGCCATGATCGACGGAAGTGCGCACGATGGGCAACCCCAGGGTGACGTTGACGGCCTGACCGAAGGAAGCGTGTTTCAGCACCGGCAGGCCCTGGTCGTGGTACATGGTTAGCACGCAGTCCCCCTGGGCCAGCACAGGAGGGTTGAACAGGGTGTCGGCGGGCAGCGGTCCGCTGAGCCGCATCCCCTCGGCCCGCAGCCTCTCCACCACGGGGACGATCACCTCCAACTCCTCTCGGCCCAGATGCCCGCCCTCCCCCGCGTGGGGGTTGAGTCCGGCCACCAGGATGCGGGGTTCGGTGATGCCGAACCGGTCCGCTAGCTCGGTGTGGAGCACTCGCAGGGTCTCCTCCAGGAGCTGGGGGGTGAGGGCCTCCGCCACCGCCCGCAGGGGCAGGTGGGTGGTCGCTAGGGCCACCCGCATGCCGGCTCCCACCAGCATCATGACCACTCGCTGGGTGCCGGTGGCCTGGGCCAGGTACTCGGTGTGACCGGTGAAGGGGATCCCGGCTTCGTTGATTGCGCCCTTGTGCACAGGGCCCGTTACTAGGGCGGCGAATTCCCCCGAGCGGCAGCCGGCGATGGCCCGGTCCAGGGTGGCGAGGACATAGGGACCGTTGGCCGGATCCAGCCGGCCCGGCCGGCTGGGGGCGGCGAGAGGGACGTGGAGCACGGCGAGCCGACCGGGAAGGAGGGGGCTTCCCGGGACAGGCGGGTAATCCGCGATCTCGATCGGCCGGCCGAGGGCCCGGGACCGCTCCGCCAGCAAGTCCCGGTCCGCGATGACCACCAGGGGTGCCGGCGGCGGTTCATGGGCGAGCAGCACCGCCAGATCGGGACCGATCCCGGCGGGCTCACCGGGGGTGAAAGCAAGGGGGGACGCCTGCCGCACGGTGTTCACCCGCTCAACCCTCGAGCCGGACCTCCACGTAGGCCTGGTCCCGCAACTGGCGCAGCCATTCCTCGTACGCCTCGTCCGCCTTGCGGGCCTTGATGGACTGGCGGGCGAGGACCCGTTCCCGCTCCTTGGTCATGTCTCCCGTGCGCCGCTCCAGCACCTGGATCAGATGCCAGCCCAGGGGCGTTTTCACCGGCTCGCTCACTTCCCCGGGCTGCAAGCTTTCCATCGTCCGCTCGAAGGCGGGCACCGTGTCGCCGGGGCTCACCCAGCCCAGGTCTCCGCCCTGGGAAGCACTGGGATCCTCCGAGTGCAGGCGCGCCAGCTCGGCGAAGTCGGCCCCGTTCACGATTCGCTCTCGCAACTGCAGGAGGCGATTGCGGGCCTCGTCCTCGGACAAGGTTTCCCCTGGGCGCACCAGGATGTGCCGCACGCGGGTCTGGGTGACCTGCGCCGGGGCTCCGGGACCGCGCCGGTCCTCCAGCCGCAGGATGTGGAAGCCGTTAGGGCTGCGCAGGATGTCGCTCACCTCCCCGGGGTTGAGCTTTACCACCGCTTCGGCGAATAGCTCCGGCAGCCGGCTCAGGGGGCGCCAGCCCAGGTAACCTCCTTGCAGGGCGTCCGGGGCGTCGGAATATACCGCGGCCACCTGGGCGAAGGGCTTGCCCGTCTTGAGCTCCGCCAGGGCCGCTTCCGCCCGGGCGCGCCGGGCCTGGATCTCGCCGCTGGTGGCCTGCTCCGGGACCCGCACCAGGATGTGGGATACCGCGTATTCGCCCCCGGTGATCTGGGTGGCCTGGGTGGCGAGAAAGTTGTCGATCTCCCCTTCGCTCACCGCGATCCGGCTGTCGATCTCCCGCTCCCGCAACCGGGCGAGGATCATTTCCTTGCGGATCTCTTCCCGGAAATCGGCGTAGTCCACCCCGTCCCGGGCGAGCACCTCGCGGAACTGGGCGACGGTCATGCGGTTCTGCTCCGCGATGGCCGCGATCGCCCGGTCGAGCTGGAAGTCGTCGATGCGCAATCCCGTCTGCCGGGCGTACTGCACCTGGATGCGGTCCATGATCAGACGCTCCAAAATCTGCCGGCGCAGCGCCTCCGAGTCCGGTAGCGCCGTCCCCTGGCGGGCGAGCTGCTTTTTCACCAGTTCCAGGCGCCGGTCCAACTCGTCCTGGGTGATGACCTCCTCATTGACCACCGCCACGATGCGGTCCAGGAGCTGGATGCGCTCGGCCCCCAAGGCCGGTGGGCCAGCGGCGAAGGTGGCGGTGAAAACCGCGAGTGCAAGGAACAGGGTAGGAATTGCCATAGGCGATCGAAACCCTCGAAAAGATGCCATAGGGGGCGCTAACGCTCGCCGGCGGATTGCTCCCGGTACAGGTCCACTTCGGTGAATCCGGGAATGCTCGAGCGCAGCACGTGGAGCGGATCCGCGCCGATCTTGCCGAGCCCGGTGAATTCGAGCTGGACGAAGAACGCGTTGGAGGCCTGGTCCACGGCGGTTGCGATGCGGTGGGCGACGAACCGGATGGACCAGCAGCCCGCGTCGTACTCCAGTCCGGCCAGGGCGTCCAGCACCCGGCTTTCGCGCAGCGAATAATTATAGCGCATGACCCCCTGCCACCGACTGCCGAGGGGCCACTGGGCGGACACGTCCACCTGCTCCAGGGCGTTGCGGGTGAAGCGATAACCCACGTTGGCTACCTTCCCCGGCGCCGGGTGGTAGCGGGCGTAGAAATTGAGCTTTTCGGTTTCGTTGTCGCTCGGGTTCCACTGCATGCTGGCGTCGAACAGCCAGCTTTGGGTCAGCTGGCCGCCGAGGCTCGCCAGCAGATCGGAGCGGTTGCTCGGGCTGATGGGGCTCGCGAGCTGCACCCGGGGCTTCTCGAAACGGAAGCGCTGGCCCAGGGCAAAGCGCAGCCGCTCCGCGCCCGAGTCCGGCTCCAGGAGCCGGGAGGTGAGGGCGACGGTGACCTGGTTCGCGTCCCCGATCCGGTCGGAGCCGGTGAAGCGGTTCTCGGTGAAGATCTGGGCGAAATTGAAATCCGCGTCCGCCGAGTCGAAGTTGGGCAGCCGGTCCTGGTCGCGGAAGGGCACGTAGACATAGAACAGCCGGGGTTCCAGGGTCTGCAGGAAGCGCTGGCCGAAGGCGCTGAAGTGTCGCTCCAGGAAAAGGCCGGCGTCGACGCTGCCGATCGGCACGCTGCGGCTTGGGCTCGCCTCGGGCCCGGAGCGGTCCAGGTCGTAGCGGGTGTAGTGAAGCCCCGCCTTCGGCGCGAGATAGGCGAAGGAGGCGCGCATGGGGTAGCTTAGCGTGGGATAGGCGACCAGGCGGCCACCGGTCACCAGCGTCGGATGTTCGAAGCGCACCGCCTCGGCGTTGAGGCCCAGGTCGGCGCCCAAGACATCCGGCTTCAGCCCCTGCACCGCGAGCTGGGGCAGGCGGTCGTAGGGCGGCGTGATGGGCGCCAGGGGGTCCTGCAGGGTCTGGTACTTCTGCGCCCGGGCGATGGCCGTCCATCCCTCGCCGGCGTAGCTGAGCATGCCCTCCTGGGGCAGATTGGTCTGGGAGGTGAGGGTCACGGAGCTGGCCAGGTCGCGGAAATAATTGTCGTCGGAGACCCGCTGGAAGTTGACGGCGCCCCCCAGTTGCGGGCTGAAGGCGTGGGCGTGCTGCAGCAGCAGCGCCCAGCGGTCGCGCCCGCTCACCTGGTCGTCGGGCAGGACGTCCACCTTGGCTTCCCCGTGGTAGCCGCGCTCCAGGTAGCGGAACTCGTTGGCCAGCATCAATCCCCGCCGGGCGATGACGCGGGGGGCGATGGTGGCGTCCCGGTTCGGCGCGATGTTCCAGTAGTAGGGCAGGGTGACCTCCGCCCCACCCTGGGTGGTGGTGCCAATGACCGGCGGGAGAAAACCGGACTTGCGCTCCTTGCCCAGGGGAAAGTCCACGTAGGGTGAGTAGAGGATCGGCACGCTCTGGAACTCCAGCCAGACGTTGCGCGCGACGCCGATGTTGGCGTTGCGGTCGATCTCCAGGTCCGCCACCCGCAGGTACCAGTCGTCCCGGTTGACCGGGCAGGTGGTGTAGCTCGCCCGTTTTGCCCGGTAGCGGTTCTCTCCTTCGAACAGGAAGAGCTGGGCGTCGCCCCGGGCGTTGTTGAGCTCCAGTTGGTAGACGGGCGCTTCCATCTGCCCGGTCTGGGACTCCAGGTTGAACTCCAGGCGGGGGCCCCGCACCACGTTGCCGCCGCGCTGTACCACCACATTGCCGAGGGCGAACACGTCCTCCCGCGGCGGATGGTAGATGATCAGATCGGCGGAAAGGCTCTGGTCGTCCTGTCGCAGGATAGCGTTGCCCTCGGCGCGCACTTCCCGCTGGCCAATGCCTTCGATGCGGTCGGCTTCCACCACCACGGGCTTTTCGCCGGTGGGCGCGACGCCGCTAGGGGTCGGCGGAGCCGCGGGTGCGGCTTGCGGGGAAGGCGCCGGCGGCGGAGGTGTCGCAGGGGCCGGCGGTGGAGACTGATCGCCCGACGGCGGAGCTTCGGCGGGCGCGAGGAGGGCCGGGTCCACGGCCAGCTTCGGCAGGCCGATGGGTTGGGAATGCGCGGTAGGAACGAAGAGGCACGCGACCGCAATCGCCACCGGCCGCATAAGCATCTGCATTATTGGGATTTTGTCGGCAGGCAAGGTGCTAAAATCGCACAAACCCATCGGATTCGCAATCGCCCGCGCGCCCTGCCATGGAGAGACTCGAACGGCTGAACGCCTGGCTGGCTGAAGTCTTGCCCGGACGCCGTCTCCACCTCGAGCCGGCGTCCAGCGACGCCAGCTTCCGCCGCTACTTCCGCGTCCGCTCGGACAGGGAGAGCTGGATCGCCATGGACGCGCCCCCGGACAAGGAGCCCTGCGGGCCTTTCGTTCGCGTGGCGGAGCTGCTGCGCCGAGCGGGCGTACACGCGCCCGCCATCCTCGCCCAGGACCTCGCCCAGGGTTTCCTGCTGCTCGCCGACCTGGGCACGCAAACTTACCTGGACGTGCTGAACGACCACAACGCCGACGCCTTGTTCCGGGACGCGGTGGAGGCCCTGCTCAAGTGGCAGCGGGCGAGCCGCCCGGGGGTGCTGCCCCCCTACGACGAGGCCTTGCTCCGGCGGGAGATGGAGCTCTTTCCCGAGTGGTACGTGGGGCGGCACTTGGGGCTAGCTTTGAACCCGCGCCAGCGGGAGGCGCTGGAGGCCATCTTCCGCCTGCTGATCGGGAGCGCGCTGGCGCAACCGCGGGTCTACGTGCACCGGGACTACATGCCCCGCAACCTCATGGTGAGCGATCCCAACCCGGGCGTGCTGGACTTCCAGGACGCGGTGGAAGGCCCCCTCACCTACGACGTGGTGTCCCTATTCCGCGATGCCTTCGTGAGCTGGCCCGAGGAGCGGGTGCTCGACTGGACCATCCGTTACTGGGAGAAGGCGCGCGCCGAGGGGCTTCCCGTCGATCCCGATTTCGCCGCCTTCTACCGCAGCTTCGAGTGGATGGGGCTGCAGCGGCACCTCAAGGTGCTCGGCATTTTCGCCCGCATCTGCTACCGCGACGGCAAGCCCCACTACCTCGCCGACACGCCCCGGTTCGTGGCCTACGCCCGGGAGGTGGCCCGGCGCTACCGGGAGCTCGCGCTCCTCGCCCGGCTGCTGGACGACCTGGAAGGACGCGCCCTCAGCGTGGGGTATAGCTTTTGAAGGCCATGATCCTGGCGGCGGGCCGGGGCGAGCGCATGCGGCCCCTGACCGACCGGCTGCCGAAAGCCCTGCTGGAAGTGGGCGGCCGGGCCCTCATCGAGTGGCACCTCACACGCCTGGCGGCCTGCGGCGTGCGGGACGTGGTGGTGAACCATGCCCACCTGGGCGCCCAGATCGAAGAGCGGCTGGGCAGCGGCGCCCGCTACGGGGCGCGGATCGCCTACTCCCGGGAGCCTGAAGCCCTGGAAACCGCCGGCGGTGTCGCCCTGGCTCTGCCCCTGCTGGGGGAGGCGCCCTTCCTGCTGGTGAACGCGGACGTCTATACCGACTTCGATTTCGCCCGGCTCGTGGACGTGGAACGGGTCTTGCCCTCCCCATGGGACGCCTGCCTGGTGCTGGTGGACAACCCGTCCCATCGCCCGGAAGGCGATTTTGCCCTGATTGAAGGACGAGTGGAGATCGAAGGATCGCCCCGGTTCACCTACAGCGGCATCGGGCTTTACCGGCCCCGGTTCTTCGCCGGCATCGCTCCCGGCGCTAAAGCGCCCCTGGGCCCGCGTCTCAAGGCGGCTGCAGCGGCGGGGCGGGTGCGGGGCCTGCATCACCCCGGGCGCTGGGTGGACGTGGGTACCCCCGAGCGGCTGGCCCTCGCCCAGGCCCTCGCAACCGAAGAGCCGCGCTGATGGAACCGGGCGAAGTGTACGCGGTGGTGACCCTGGACCGGGCCTGGCTCGCCGAGGCGCGTTCGGCGTGGCTCGCCCTCATGGAGCTGGCGGTGTTCGGCGACGTGAAGTCTTCCCGCCTCGGGGCCACGACCCGGCTGCGCAAGCGGGCGCTGGAGGTGGGGGAGCGGTTGCGCTCCCTGGGGGCGGACCGGGCCTGGATCCCGCATCCCCGGGAGCAGCTCAAGAACGCCCTGGCGAGCGCCCTGGCTCTGCGAGAGAGCCTGGCCCAACTGGAGACTCAAGCCCGAGAAGTGGACGGCGGCGAAGAGGCGCAAGCGCTCGTAGCGGCGATCCGCCGGCTGGAAGCGCTGGTGGAGGGACTGCGGCCCCTGGAAAACCGTTGGGCCTCGACCCTGGAAGCGTTGAACCGCGGGCCAGGGAACGAGGACTGAGTTTCTGGGCCCATATAATTTTCCTGCGAGAGGTCAAGCGATGACGGAAATCTCCCTCTACCGGGAGCGCCGGGAGCGGCTCGCCCGCCACCTGGGGCGGGGCGTCGCCGTGGTGCCCACGGCGCCGGAGCGGCTGCGCAACCGGGACACGCAATACCCTTACCGCTACGACAGCTACTTCTATTACCTCACCGGCTTCACCGAGCCCGAGGCGGTGCTGGTGCTCGTTGCCGGGGACGCGCCCCGGTCCATCCTCTTCTGCCGGGAGAAAGATCCGGAGAAGGAGGTTTGGGACGGGTTCCGCTACGGGCCCGAGGGGGCCCGGGAAGCCTTCGGCTTCGACGAGGCGCGCCCCATCGGCGGGCTGGACGCGGCGATGGAGGAATTGCTGGCGGATCGGCCGGCCCTGTTCTACCCCATCGGCCAGGACCCGGCGTGGGACGCCCGGGCGGTGGGCTGGGTGAACGCGGTGCGGGCGAAGGCACGCAGCGGTGTGGCCGCTCCCTCCGAGCTCAAGGACGTGCGCGCGATCCTGGACGAGATGCGGCTCGTCAAGGACGCCCACGAGCTTTCCCTCATGCGCCGGGCGGCCCGCATCTCGGCCGCCGCCCACCGGCGCGCCATGGGCTTCGTGCGCCCGGGGCTGAACGAGTACCAGGTGGAAGCGGAGCTGCTGCACGAGTTCCGCCGCCAGGGCGCCCAGACGCCGGCCTATCCCCCTATCGTGGCCGGCGGGGCCAACGCCTGCGTGCTGCACTACGTGGCCAACTGCGCGCCCCTCAAGGACGGGGACCTGCTGCTGATCGACGCCGGCTGCGAGCTCGACGGTTATGCCTCCGACATCACGCGGACGTTTCCGGTGAACGGGCGCTTCAGCGGCGCCCAGCGGGACGTGTACCAGTTGGTACTGGCCGCCCAGGCGGCCGCCATCGCCGCGGTGAAGCCGGGCAACCGCTGGGACGCGCCCCACCGGGCGGCCCTGGAGGTGCTGGCCCAGGGGCTGATCGATCTCAAGCTGCTCGCCGGCTCCCGCGACGAGGTGCTGGAGAAGGAAGCCTACCGGCGCTTCTACATGCACCGCACCGGCCACTGGCTGGGGCTAGACGTGCACGACGCCGGCGACTACAAGCGGGAAGGCGAATGGCGGCCCCTCGTGCCGGGCATGACCTTGACCGTGGAGCCCGGCTGCTACATCCGCCCCGCCGACGACGTGCCCCAGGCCTTCTGGAACATCGGTGTGCGCATCGAGGACGACGTGGCGGTGACGGCCGAAGGGTGCGAGGTGCTCACCCGGGATGCTCCCAAGACCGTCGCCGAGATCGAGGCGCTGATGGCCCGCCCGGCGGCGGCCTGAATCGGGCTGGGGTTTCCGCTCCGTGGACGCGCTCCTCTCCTCTTCCGCCCCGCCTTCGGTGGACGTGGCGGTGCTGGGCGCGGGGCCGGTGGGCGCCGCCCTGGCCCTGGCCCTGGCGCGGCGCGGCCTCTCGGTCGTGACCCTGGACACCCGGGGTCTGGAGGAGGCGCAGCAGGACCCCCGGGTCCTCGCCCTGTCCCACGGCAGCCGGCTGCTCCTGGAGCGGCTGTACGTCTGGCCCCTCTTGCGGGAGGTTTCCCCCATCCGGGTGGTGCACGTGTCGGAACAGGGCGCCTGGCCCCGGGTCGAGCTGACTGGCGCCGAGGCCGGTGTGCCCGTCCTGGGCTACACCGTGGAATACGGGCGGCTCATGGCGGCCCTCGCCGAACGCCTGCAAGCCACTCGCGCCCTCCTCTACCTGCCCGGCGTCGGCGAGCCCCGGATCGAGGCCTGTCACGACGGCGTGGCGGTGGGGTTCCGCCACCGGGACGAGCCGAGAGCGTTCCGGGCGCGGTTGCTCGCGGTGGCGGACGGGGGCGCCACGGCCAGGCGGCTGGGTTTCGAAATCGCGAGCCGGGACTACCGTCAGTCCGCCCTCACGGCGCGGGTGCGGGCGGACAGCGCTCCTTCGGGCGTGGCCTTCGAGCGCTTCACCCCGGAAGGCCCGGTGGCTCTACTGCCCTGCGTGAACGATTACGCCCTGATCTGGACCACTGGGCCCGAACGAGCGGCAGCGCTGGCGGCGCTCGCGCCGGACGCCTTCTGCGCCGCGCTTCAGGAAGGCTTTGGCCACCGCCTGGGACGCTTCCGGACGGTGGAAGGCCGCGCGGTCTTTCCCCTGGTCCTGCGCCGGGCGCGGGACATCGTGGGTCCGCGCACCGTGCTGGTGGGCAACGCCGCCCACACCTTGCATCCCGTGGCGGGCCAGGGTCTCAACCTGGGGTTGCGGGATGCGTGGGAACTGGCCGAGCACCTGGCGCAAGCGCCCCGCGACGAAATCGGCGACCCCGCCCATCTCCACCGCTACCGGCGGAGGCGCTCGCTGGACGTGGGGGCGGGTGTAGCTTTTACCGACACTCTGGTGCGCGTGTATTCCAACGCCAACCTGCTGATGCGCTGGGGTCGCACTGCGGGACTGGCGGGGCTCGGTCTCCTGCCGCCGGCGAGACGGTTTCTTGCCCGGCGCATGATCTTCGGCCCGCGAGCGCTGTAGCTTTTTCTGTAGAAGCGATTTTTCCACGGAACTTTTCCTCGCCTTGCGATCCGGCTACAATCTTTGCCTTTCCCCTGACAGCTCGCATTTCCGCTTCGCGGATCCGCGGGTCGCCGAACGAGTGCGCCGGCACAGGCGCCAGTCCCGGGGGAGGGAGTTCGCCCATGATCAACGAAAACGAAATCGATCGCATTGTGCGCCGCGCGATCGAAAGATATTTCAAGGACCTGGACGGAGAGAAGCCCTGCGGTATCTATGACATGGTCATTCGTTGCGTAGAGAAACCCCTCATCGAGACGGTGCTGCGCCATTCGGAGGGCAACCAGACCCGGGCCGCCGAATTCCTGGGATTGAACCGCAACACCCTGCGCAAGAAGATGAAAGCCTACCGCCTCAAGTAGCGGGCGCCGCCGCATCCCTTTCTCCCCGCGCCGGCCGCCCACCATTCCTCAGCCAAGGCGTTCCATGACTATCATCAAACAGGCGCTCATCAGCGTTTCCGACAAGACGGGCCTCGCGGAGCTAGCCCGGGGCCTCGCCCGCTTCCAGGTGCGCATCCTCTCCACCGGCGGCACGGCCAGGCTTCTGGCGGAGACGGGCATCCCGGTCACCGCCGTGGAGGACTACACGGGCTTCCCCGAGATGCTGGACGGGCGGGTGAAAACCCTGCACCCGAAGATCCACGCCGGCATCCTGGCACGGCGCGACCTGGAGGAGCACATGAAAGCGCTGGCGGCCACGGGGATAGCCCCCATCGACCTGGTGGTGGTCAACCTCTACCCCTTTTCCGGCACCGTGGCGCGCCCCGGCTGCACCCTGGAGGAGGCGATCGAGAACATCGACATCGGCGGCCCTTCCATGGTGCGCGGGGCGGCGAAGAACTTCCAGCACGTGGCGGTGGTGACCGATCCGGCGGACTACCCGGCCATCTTGGCGGAAATGGAATCGAGCGGCGGGGCCCTCGGCCTGGAGACCCGCTACCGGCTTGCCCGCAAGGCCTTTTCCCACACCGCCGCCTATGACGCCGCCATCAGCAACTATCTGACGGCCACCCACCTGGACGGCACCCGGGACGACTTTCCCGGCCAGCTCAACTTGTGCGTCGAGAAGGTGCAGGACCTGCGCTACGGGGAAAACCCCCACCAGCGGGCGGCGTTCTACCGGGAGCTCAGGGTGCCTGAGGGCGCCCTGGCGGGCTACCGCCAGGTGCAGGGCAAGGAGCTCTCCTACAACAACATCGCCGATGCCGATGCGGCGTGGGAGTGCGTGAAGACCTTCGACGAGCCGGCCTGCGTGATCGTCAAGCACGCGAATCCCTGCGGGGTGGCGGTGGCCGCGACGCCGGCGGAGGCCTACGCCAAAGCCTTCGCTACCGATCCCACCTCCGCCTTCGGCGGTATCATCGCCTTCAACCGGGCGATCGACCGGGCCGCGGCGGAGGCCGTGACCCAGCAGTTCGTGGAAGTGGTGATCGCCGCCGACGCCGAACCCGCCGCCCTGGAGATCTTCCGCGCCAAGAGCGGCATCCGGGTGCTCCTCGCGCCTTCCGGCGGCGAGCACGACGCCCTGGATCTCAAGCGGGTGGGTGGCGGGCTGCTCGTGCAATCGCCGGACGTCCTCAACGTCACCCCGGCCCAGCTCAAGACCGTGACCCGCCGGCAGCCCACGGAACGGCAACTCAAGGACCTGCTGTTCGCCTGGCGGGTGGCCAAGTACGTCAAGTCCAACGCCATCGTGTTCGCGGGCGGCGGGCGCACCCTGGGGGTGGGCGCAGGGCAGATGAGCCGGGTGGACAGCGCCCGCATCGCCGCCATCAAGGCCCAGAACGCCGGGCTTTCCCTGGCCGGCTCGGTGGTGGCCTCCGACGCCTTCTTCCCCTTCCGCGACGGTGTGGACGTGGTGGCCGACGCCGGGGCCGCCGCCGTCATCCAGCCGGGCGGCAGCCTGCGGGACGAGGAGGTGATCGCCGCTGCCGACGAACGGGGCCTCGCCATGGTGTTCACCGGCGTGCGGCATTTCCGCCATTGAGCTTCAGGATTGCACGATGAAGATCCTGGTGGTCGGCGGCGGCGCGCGGGAGCATGCCCTGGCGTGGAAGCTCGCCCGCTCTCCCCGTAATCCCAAGGTGTTCGTGGCGCCGGGCAACGCGGGCACGGCCTTGGAGGAAGGGGTCGAGAACGTAGCCTTGACCCGCATTCCCGAGCTGGCGGACTTCGCCCGGCGGGAAGAGGTCGCCCTCACGGTGGTGGGACCCGAGGCGCCCCTCGCCGAAGGCATCGTGGACGCCTTCCGGGCCGAGGGGCTCAAGATCTTCGGTCCCACCCGCCGCGCCGCCCAGCTCGAAAGCTCCAAGGAATTCGCCAAGAGCTTCATGGCCCGCCATGGCATTCCCACCGCCGGCTACCAGGCGTTCACGGACGCGGATACCGCCCACGCCTACATCGAGCGCCACGGCGCGCCCCTGGTGGTGAAGGCGGACGGGCTGGCGGCGGGCAAGGGCGTGGTGGTGGCCCTGAGCGCCCAGGAGGCCCATGCCGCGGTGGACGCCTGGCTGCGGGACCATCGGCTGGGAGAGGCCGGCCACCGGGTGATCATCGAAGACTTCCTGGAGGGCGAGGAGGCGAGCTTCATCGTCATGGCGGACGGCAAGAACGTGCTGCCCCTGGCCGCTAGCCAGGACCACAAGCGTCTCCTGGACGGTGATCGGGGGCCGAACACCGGAGGCATGGGCGCCTACTCCCCCGCACCGGTGGTGACCCCCCAGGTCCATGCCCGCATCATGCGGGAGGTGATCCAGCCGGCGGTCCAGGGCATGGCGGCGGAGGGCGAGCCCTACGTGGGCTTTCTCTACGCCGGCCTCATGATCGGCCCGAGCGGTCAGGTCAAGGTGCTGGAGTTCAATTGCCGGCTGGGCGACCCGGAAGCGCAGTCGGTCCTGTTCCGGCTCAAGACCGACCTGGTGACCCTGCTGGAGCACGGGGTCCAGGGCACCCTGGACCAGGCGGAGGCCGAGTGGGATCGCCGCGCCGCCCTGGGCGTGGTCCTGGCCGCTCCAGGCTATCCCGACAATCCCCGCAAGGGAGACCCCATCACCGGGATTCTTGCGCCGGAGCCCGATTTCCACGTGTTCCATGCCGGCACGGCGATGAAGGACGGCGCCCTGGTGACCGCCGGCGGGCGGGTGCTCACCGTGACCGCCCTGGGGGACAACATCGAGCTCGCCCAGCGCCGGGCGTATCAGGTCGCGGAGCAAATCCGCTTTCCCGGCGTGCAAATGCGCCGGGACATCGGCCACCGGGCGATCCGTCCCCGCACCGCGGGGGCGAGGCGCGGCTGAGCCGTGCGCCGCCTTTCGCACGACCCAAGCGGATGAAGCCGCCGGATCAGGTTCCATGGAGCTCGAAGCGGTCAAAGGGTTTTTGACTTCCCTCCAGGAGGAGATCGTCTCCGCCCTGGAGGCGGTGGACGGGGAGCGGTTCCGGCGCGACCTGTGGGAGCGCCCCGATGGCGGCGGGGGCGATACCCGGGTGATGGAGGAGGGGCGGGTATTCGAACGGGGCGGGGTGGCCTTCTCCCACGTCCATGGTTCGGGGCTGCCGCCCTCCGCGAGCGAGCGCCGGCCGGAGCTGACGGGCCGCACCTTCCAGGCCATGGGCCTCTCCCTGGTGCTGCACCCGCGCAACCCGTACGTGCCTACCGTGCACATGAACACGCGCTTTTTCTGCGCCCAGGGTCCCATCGGGCCGGATGCGAGTGCCGAGCCTGTCTGGTGGTTCGGCGGCGGCATGGATTTGACGCCCTACTACGGTTTCGAGGAGGACGCCCGGCATTTCCACGCCACCTGCCGCAAGGCCCTCGCCCCTTTCGGTTCCGAGTACTACCCCCGGTTCAAGCGCTGGTGCGATGAGTATTTTTACCTCCGGCACCGGGGCGAGCCGCGGGGCGTCGGCGGGATTTTTTTCGACGACTTGAACGAGGGAGGCTTCGAGCGCTGCTTCGCCCTCGTGAAAAGCGTGGGCGGCCATTTTCTCGAAGCCTATCTGCCCATCGTGGAGCGCCGCCGGGGGCTTCCCTACGGGGAGCGGGAGCGGGACTTCCAGGCGTACCGGCGCGGGCGCTACGTGGAGTTCAACCTGGTCTACGACCGGGGCACCTTGTTCGGGCTCCAGTCCGGCGGCCGCACCGAGTCCATCCTCATGTCCCTGCCGCCCGTAGTGCGTTGGCGCTACGCCTGGCAGCCTTCGCCGGGCACGCCGGAGGCCCGGCTCTACGAGGAATTCCTCAAGCCCAGGGAATGGATCTAGCCTCCATGCCGAAGAGCAACCGCATCATCGTCACCGTGACCGGTGAGGACCGGGTCGGGATCATCGCCGCCGTCGCCACCATCCTGGCCGAGGCGAACGCCAACATCCTGGACATCTCCCAAACCACCCTCCAGGAGTTCTTCGCCATGATCATGATGGTGGACCTTTCCCAGGCGAACGTGCCCCTGGAGGAGATCAAGCGGCGCCTGACGGCCAAAGGGGAGGAGATGGGTCTGCGCATCGACGCCCAGCACGAGGACGTGTTCAAGTACATGCACCGCATTTGAGGCGCTCCCGGAGACATTGCGGCCATGACGCGCTTTTCCGCTCAGGAGATCATCGAGACCATCCGCATGGTGCAGATGGAAAATCTCGACATTCGCACCATCACCCTGGGCATTTCGCTGCGCGACTGCGCCCATCCGGATCTGGACACCCTGGGCCGCCGGGCCTACGACAAGATCTGTCGGGTGGCCGGCCGGCTCACGGCGGTGGCCCAGGCCATCGAGCAGGAGTACGGCATTCCCATCGTCCACAAGCGGGTGGCGGTCACCCCCGTGGCGCTGGTCGCGGAGGCGAGCGGCACCGGGGACTACCCTCGCATCGCCCGCTACCTGGACCGGGCCGCGGCGGAGGTGGGGGTCAATTTCCTGGGCGGCTATTCGGCCCTGGTGCAGAAGGGCGCGACCCCGGGGGATATGGCCCTCATCCGCTCCATCCCCGAGGCCCTGGCCACCACGGAGCGCGTCTGCGCCTCGGTGAACGTGGCCTCCACTCGCGCCGGCATCAACATGGACGCCGTGGCCTGGATGGGCGAAGTCATCGCCGAGACGGCCCGCGCGACGCGCGACCGCGACGGGATCGGCTGCGCCAAGCTGGTCACCTTCTGCAACGCCGTGGACGACAATCCCTTCATGGCCGGCGCCTTCCACGGCATCGGCGAGCCGGACGGGGTCGTCAACGTGGGCGTTTCCGGCCCCGGCGTGGTGCTCTCCGCGGTGCAGAAGGAGCCCGGCGCCGATTTCGGCGAGCTGGCCGGCATCATCAAGCGCACCGCGTTCAAGGTGACGCGCATGGGAGAGCTGGTGGGGCGGGCCGCCTCCGAGCGGCTGGGACTGCCCTTCGGTGTGGTGGACCTATCCCTCGCCCCTACGCCCGCCGCCGGCGACAGTGTGGCGCGCATTCTGGAGGCGATGGGATTAGAGCGGGTGGGCGCCCACGGCTCCACCGCGGCGCTGGCCCTGCTCAACGACGCGGTGAAGAAGGGCGGCGCCATGGCCTCGGGCTACGTGGGCGGGCTCTCGGGGGCCTTCATTCCCGTGTCGGAGGACGCAGGCATGATGGAGGCGGCGGCCCTGGGGAGCGTCACCTTCGACAAGCTGGAAGCCATGACCAGCGTGTGCTCCGTGGGGCTGGACATGATCGCCGTCCCCGGCGATACGCCTCCCGAGACTCTGGCCGCCATCATCGCCGACGAGGCGGCCATCGGCATGATCAACCGCAAGACCACCGCGGTGCGCCTGATCCCCGTGCCGGGCAAGGGCGTGGGCGATCGGGTGGAGTTCGGGGGCTTGCTGGGACGCGCCCCGGTGATGGCGGTCCATACCCTCTCGAGCCGGGCCTTCGTGCGGCGCGGCGGGCGCATTCCTGCGCCGTTGCAAGCGTTGAACAACTGAACCCGTCTCGATGCGGCCGTTTCAGTCATAGGAGGCAAGGGGATGGCCATGGCTGCGCAGGCGGCCCACCGGGCCCACTGGTCCAACCGCTGGGCCTTCGTGCTGGCCACCGCCGGCTCGGCGATCGGTCTCGGCAACATCTGGAAGTTTCCCTACATGACGGGGGAAAACGGGGGAGGCGCCTTCGTCCTCGTCTACCTGGCCTGCATCGTCCTGGTGGGGCTCCCGGTGATGATGACCGAAATCATGCTGGGACGGCGGGCCCAGCGCAACCCGGTGGCCGCCATGGAGCGGCTGGCGCGGGAGGCGGGCGCTCCCCGGGCCTGGAAGCTGGTGGGTATCCTGGGCGTCTTCACCGGGGCGGTGATCCTGTCCTTTTACAGCGTAGTGGCCGGCTGGATGTTGGACTACTTGATCCGCGCAGGGGCGGGACGCTTCCACGGCATGGGCCCGGAGGAGGCCAAAGCGGGGTTCGGGGCCTTGCTGGCGAGCCCCTACGAGCTCGCCCTGTGGCATATCGTCTTCATGTTTCTCACCATGGGGGTGGTGGCCTATGGGGTCACCCGGGGCTTGGAGCGGGCGACCAAGATCATGATGCCGGCCCTCGCCGCGATCCTCCTGGTGCTGGTGGGCTACGGGCTCGCGCGGGGCGACATGGCGGGCGCCGCCGCCTTCCTGTTCGATCCGGATTTCTCCCGCATCTCCCCCCAGGTGGTGCTGGCGGCCATGGGCCAGGCGTTCTTCAGCCTGAGCCTGGGCATGGGGGCGGTTATGGTCTACGGGTCGTACCTGCAGCGTCACATCTCCATTGTCCGGGTATCGGTGTACGTCGCCACCGCCGATACCGCCTTCGCCTTGCTCGCAGGGCTGGCGGTCTTCTCCATCGTCTTCGCCCACGGGATGGCGCCCGCGGCGGGACCGGGTCTCGTCATGCAGACGCTGCCCATCACCTTCGGCGCCATGCCCGGCGGCTCGGTGCTGGGCACCCTGTTCTTCCTACTGGTGGTCTTCGCCGCCTGGACCTCGGCCATCTCCATCGCCGAGCCGGGAGTCGCCTGGATGGTGGAGAACCTGCGCCTCGCGCGCGGGCGGGCGTGCACAGTCTTCGGCGTCGTGGTGTGGCTCGCGGGCGTGGCGGCGCTTCTTTCCTTCAACGTATGGGAAGGGCTCAGGATCTTCGGGCTCTCGATCTTCGACGCCCTCGACTACCTGGCCTCCAACATTCTCCTGCCTCTGGGCGGGCTCGCCATCGTGGTCTTCGGCGCCTGGGTGATGCGACACACCCATGCCCGCGAGGAGCTGGACCTCAACGAGGGCTGGTTCAAGGCCTGGCGCCTCGCAGCCAGGTATCTGGCGCCGGTGGCGATCGGGCTGGTATTTCTCAATCTGACAGGCCTGCTGCCTGGATCTTGAGGGACGGGTAAAACTTCATTCACCCAGGTAAGCGTGGCGCACCTGGGGATTGCCGAGCAGCTCCGCGCCGGGCCCGGACAAGGTGATGAGACCGCTTTCCATCACGTAGCCCCGGTCGGCGAGCTCCAAGGCGAGGCGGGCGTTCTGCTCCACCAGCAGGAGGGTGACGCCTTCCCGGGAGATTTCCCGGATCACCTCGAAGATCCGCTGCACCATGAGGGGGGCGAGGCCCATGCTGGGCTCGTCCAGGAGCAGGAGCTTGGGGCGGCTCATGAGGGCCCGGCCGATGGCGAGCATCTGCTGCTCGCCGCCGGAGAGGGTGCCGGCGGTCTGGCGCCGGCGCTCCTTGAGGCGGGGAAAGAGCCCGTAGACCCGCTCCAGGTCCTGCTGAATGCCCGGGCCGTCGCTGCGGGCGTAGGCGCCCAGCTCCAGGTTCTCTTCCACCGTGAGCTTGCCGAACACCTGGCGCCCTTCGGGCACGAGGGCGAGCCCTTCCCGCACCAGCTCGAAGGAAGGCTTGCCCGTCACCGGCCTGCCCAGGTAGCGGATTTCCCCCGCGGCGGGCGGGATCATGCCGGCTAGGGCCTTGAGGGTGGTGGTCTTGCCCGCCCCGTTGGCGCCGATCAGCGCCACCAGCTCCCGCTCCCGGATCGAGAGATCGATGCCTTTCACCGCCAGGATCTGGCCGTAGGCCACTTTGAGGCCGCGCACCTCCAGCACGTTCACGCCAGGCTCCCGCCCAGGTAGGCCTCGATCACCGCTGGGTCCGCCCGCACCTCGGCGGGCGTGCCTTCGGCGATCTTCTTGCCGTAGTCCAGGACCGCTACCCGGTCGCACAGGCCCATCACCAGCTTGATGTCGTGCTCGATCAAGAGCAGGGTGACGCCGTCGCGGCGGATGCGTTCCAACAGGGAGCGCAGCTCCGCCGTTTCGGTGGCGTTCATGCCCGCCGCCGGCTCGTCCAGGGCGAGGAGCCGGGGCTCCAGGGCCAAGGCGCGGGCGATTTCCAGCTTGCGCTGGTCCCCGTAGGGGAGGTTGCGGGCCAGGTTGTTGGCGTGGTGCTCGATGCCCACGTAGCGAAGGAGCGCGAGGGCCCGCGCGTGGATGTCGGCTTCTTCCCGCCGGGTGGCCCGGTCCCGCAGCACCGCCCCCAGGACCCCAGCGCGGGAGCGGGCGTGCCGGCCCACCATGACGTTCTCCAGCGCGGTCATGTTGGCGAACAGGCGGATGTTCTGGAAGGTGCGAGCGATGCCGGCGGCGGCCACCCGGTGAGGCGTGCCCACGTCCAGGGGCTTGCCCTCGAAGTGGATCTCCCCGGCGTCTGGCGTGTAGAAGCCGGTGAGCACGTTGAAGAAGGTGGTCTTGCCGGCGCCGTTGGGGCCGATCAGCCCGTAGATCTCGCCGCGCTGCACGGTGAGGGAGACACCCGAGAGGGCCTCCAGGCCGCCGAAGCGTTTGGTGATGCCCCGGGCCTCGAGCAGCGCGGTCATTCGGCGGCGGTGGCGAGCTCGCGTTTGCGGATCTTCGACGGCCACAGACCCGCCGGGCGGAACAGCATCATGAGCACCAGGGCGAGGCCGAACATGAGCATGCGCAGGTCGGACGGGTCCACTAACACCTGCCCGAACCAAGCCTGCTGCAGGGGGCCCACGTAGCGCAGGGCCTCGGGCAGCGCCGTAAGCAGCGCCGCCCCCAGCACCACCCCGCCCACGTTGCCCATGCCGCCCAGCACCACCATGCACAGCACCATGATGGAGTCGAGCAGGGTGAAGCTCTCGGGGCTGATGAACCCCTGGAAGGAGGCGAACAGGCCCCCGGCCACGCCGCCGAAGGTTGCCCCCATGGCGAAGGCGAGGAGCTTTACGTCGCGGGTGTTGATACCCATGGCCTTGGCCGCCTGCTCGTCCTCCCGGATGGCGATCCAGGCCCGGCCGATGCGGGAGTCTTCCAGCCGCACCGAGATCACGATGGAAGCGAGCGCGCACAAGAGGAACACGTAGTAATAGCTGTGCACGGGAGAGAAGGTGAGGGGCCCCAGAGCGTAGGTCTTGCTCAGGGAGATGCCCCCCAGGGAAATGGGGTCGATGAGGGTGATGCCCAGGGGGCCGTTGGTGATGTTGACCGGCCGGTTCAGGTTGTTGAGGAAGATGCGGATGATTTCCCCGAACCCCAGGGTCACGATGGCGAGGTAATCGCCCCGCAGCCGCAGGGTGGGGGCTCCCAGCAGCACTCCGAACACCGCCGCGAGAAACGCTCCCAGGGGCAGCAGCACCAGGAAGGAGGCGTGGATGTCGAACTGGGGCGAGGCGAGGAGGGCGTAGCTGTAGGCGCCCACCGCGAAAAACGCGATGTAGCCGAGGTCCAGGAGCCCCGCGAACCCCACCACGATGTTGAGCCCCAGGGCGAGCATCACGTAGAGGAGCGCCACGTCCACGATGCGCACCCAGGTGCGCCCCAGGGTCGCGTCGACGAGGAAAGGCAGAACGGCGAGCGCCACGGCCACGCCGGTGAAGGCGAGCCGTTTGAGCCCCGGATGGTTTCCCGCGAGCACCGTCATGGCCCGTCCTTACGCCCGCTCGGAGACGGGCCCGCCGATCAAGCCCGAGGGGCGCAGCACCAGCACCAGCACCAGCACCAGGAAGGCGAAGACGTCCCGGTAGTTGCTGCCCAGCCAGCCGCCGGTGAGATCCCCGATGTAGCCCGAGGCGAGGGCCTCCACCACCCCCAGCAGCATGCCGCCCAGCATGGCCCCGTTCACCTTGCCGATGCCTCCCAGCACAGCGGCGGTGAAGGCTTTCAACCCCAGCATGAAGCCCATGAAGTAATGGCCGATGCCGTAATAAAGGATCACCATCAGCCCGGCGATGGCGGCCAAGCCCGAGCCCACCAGGAAGGTGAAGGCGATGATGCGGTTGACGTCGATGCCCATGAGCCCGGCCACGTCCCGGTTCTGCTCGGTGGCCCGCATCGCCTTGCCGATCCTGGTGCGCTTGATGAACCAGGCGAGGGCCGCCATCAGAGCGCAGGCGAGCAGGAAGATGAAGACCTGCAGGTCGGTGACGGTCGCCCCGGCGACGGTGTACATGGTGGGCTGGAGGATGGCCGGCAGCGCCAGATACTGCTTCGACCAGATGAGGGCGGCGCTGTACTGGAGCAGGATCGACATACCGATGGCGGTGATGAGGGGCGCCAGCCGCGGCGCGCGGCGCAGGGGCCGGTACGCCACCCGCTCGATGGACACGCCCAAGGTCATGCACACGACCATCGCCGCCCCCGCCGCCGCGAGGAGGATGAGGGGGGCGGGCACGGCGCTGCCCGCCAGGGCGGTGCACACGGTCCAGGCCACCAGCGCGCCCACCATGACGATGTCGCCGTGGGCGAAGTTGATGAGGCCGATGATCCCGTACACCATCGTGTAGCCCAGCGCCACGATGGCGTAGATGCTGCCGAGGATCAGGCCGTTGACGAGCTGCTGGAGAAAGACGTCCACGGTTAACCCGGATATTTCACGAAGACGCCCCTGGGATGGACCTAAGCCACATAGGATCAGCGCCTTGGTGTACGGAGAACGAAGGTGCGATTTGTCCAGTCGGGCTACTCGGGTCATGGCGGGGGCGGGGCGGCCATCTTGCACTTGCTGTCCTCGCCCGTGGGCTTCGCCATGGGCTTTGTCGGCTACGCGAAGCCTCTCTCGTCCGGCCCCGCGCCATCCCCCCGAGTTCCTCGTGAAATATCCGGGCAGGGCGCTCGCGGCACCCGAAGGGTGCCGCGATCTTAAGGGCGATTATTTCTGCACCGCCTGGGGCGGAGCCGGCGCCTCGGCCTGCTTTGCCGGCGCCGCCGCGGTGGGCGTTACTGTCTCGAGGGGCTCCCATTGGCCGTTCTTCACCACGTAGATGGTGATGGGGCCGTCCTTCAGGTCCCCTTTCTCGTCGAAGGCGATGGGGCCGATCACGCCCTGGTACTGGGTCTCGCCCACTTCGGGCAGGAACTTGGCCGGATCGGTGGAGCCAGCGCGCTTCATGGAATCGGCGAACACCATCACCGCGTCATAGGCCATGGGGGCGAAGAGTTCCACCTCCACGCCGAATTTCTGCTTGAAGCGCTCGAGGAACTCCTTGCCGCCCGGCATCTTGTCCTTGGGCAAGCCCGGGATGGAGGCCATGGCGCCTTCGGCCGCCTCGCCCGCGAGCTTGATGAAATTGGGGGTCTGCATGCCGTCGCCGCCCATGAATTTGGCGTTGATGCCCAGCTCGGCCATCTGCTTCTTCATCGGGCCCGCCTGGGGATCGATGCCGCCGAAGAACACGAGGTCCGGGTTCTTGCCCTTGATCCGGGTGAGAATGGCCTTGAAGTCGGTGTCCTTGTCGGTGGTGTGCTCCCGGGCCACGATCTCGGCGCCCAGGCTCTTGGCCGTCGCGGCGAAGGCGTCCGCCAGCCCCTGGCCGTAGGCAGTGGAGTCGTCGATCACCGCGATGCGCTTGGCGCCGAGCCTCTCCACCGCGAACCGGGCATCCACCGGTCCCTGCTGGTCGTCGTGGGCCACCACGCGGAAGGTGGTCTTGAAGCCCTGCAGGGTGTACTTGGGGTTGGTGGAGGAGGGGGAGATCTGGGGAATGCCGGCGTCGGAATAGATCTTGGAGGCGGGGATGGAGGCGCCGGAGTTGAAGTGCCCCACCACCGCCACGACGCCGGAATCCACCAGCTTCTGGGCCACCGTGGTGGCCTTGGTGGGGTTCGCCTCGTCGTCCTCGGCGATCAACTGGAATCTCACCTTCTTACCGCCGATCTCGACGCCCCGGGTGTTCAGGTCGTCAATGGCGAGCTGGGCGCCGTTCTTGATGTCCTGGCCGATGTGGGCCTGGGGCCCGGTGAGGGGCGCGGCCAGGCCGATCTTGACCACCACTTCCTGGGCGGCCTGGGGCGCGGGGGCCTGGGCCTGGGGAGGCGGCGCCTCCTCCTTCTTGCCGCAGGCGGCGAGGGTGAGGAGAGCGAAACCAAGGACCAACAGGCGCAGGGGATGGGCACGACTCATGGGGTTGCTCCTCGGGTTTTACGATTGAGGTCACCCGGCGGGACACCGGACCTTCAAAATCCGAGACTTAAGGATGGCTGATTATCGGGGCTCACCCGTAGGCTGTCAATTTGGCCGGTGACGGCCGGCCCAAAAACGAAAGCCGGCGCAGGCCGGCCTTCGTCAGGGGATGGAATGGCGCTTATTTGTGGGCGAGATACCACTCCACCATCTTTTTGATGTCCTCGTCTTTCAGGTGAGGATGGGGGGGCATGGGCACCTGGCCCCAGACGCCGGCGCCGCCCTTCTTCACCTTTTCCGAGAGCTTCGCCACGGCGTCCTTCTGGCCCCGATACTTGTTGGCGATTTCCTTCATCGAGGGCCCCACCAGCTTCTTGTCCTCGGCATGACAGGCGAGGCAACCGCTTTTCTGAGCGAGCTCCTTGGCCTCCTGGGCTTGGGCGAGACCCGCGGCCATCAAGCCGGCGGCGCCTAAGATACCGATCAACACGCTTTTCATCCGCTTCTCCTTTGTGCTCCCTGGGGTTGACGATCAGAACAACCGAATATTAGATGACTTTCTGCGGGTTGCAAACACGGCGCAACTCTTCCACCCGGGTGATGGCAGGCAAGCATTTAACGCCTTCGCACACCCAGGCGTTGACCGCTCCCATGACCGGGCGCCCCAGGGTGGGAGGAAGGTCGGGGTAATCACCGATGGATAGGGTTAGCCGGTGGGGGGCGTAGACCTCGTCCAGCACCGCCTGCCAACGGATGCGCTCGGCGGCTTCCCCCCGCAGGATCACCACGGTGGGCGGGGCGATGAGCTCCTCCATGGCACGCAGCAGAGTGGCGAAGGCGCTTGGCTGGCGTTTCATGGCGGGATAGAAGAGCGCCAAGGTCCGCTCCGCGGCTTCCAGATAGCGGTGCTCTCCCAGCAGGTGGCCGAGCCGGAGCAGGGCGAGGGCCGCCACCCCATTGCCGGAGGGGATCGCCTGGTCAGGGCCCGGCTTGGGCCGCAGGATCAGCCGCTCGTGGTCGTGGCTCACGAAGAAGAAGCCCCCGTCCTTGGGGTCTTCGAAGCGGGCGAGGAGGGTCTCCGCGAGATCCCGGGCGAAGGCGAGGTCCACGGGGCGGAACTCGGCCTGAAGAAGCTCCAGGAGCCCTTCAAGAAGGAAAGCGTAGTCGTCGAGATAGGCGTTGAGGTAGGACGTGCCGTCCTTGTGAGCGGCCAGCAGGCGCCCGTCGCGCCACTGGCGCGTGCGCAGGAAGTCGGCCGCCTGCCGGGCCGAGGCAATCCACTCGGGACGGCGGAATACCCGCCCGGCCCGGGCCATGCCCCGGATCATGAGGCCGTTCCAGCTCGTGAGGATCTTTTCGTCCCGGCCCGGGCGCACCCGGCGCTCCCGGTGGGCGAAGAGCTTCTTGCGGGCCGAGGCGAGGAGCTCCCGGCAGCGCTCCAAGGGCATTCCGGCCTGCTCGGCGACCAGCTTCAGGCTTTTGGCGACCCGGGGATGCCAGTGCTTGTTCTCGAAGTTGGGCGGCCGGTCGAAGCCGTAGTAGGGGGCCACCACGGCGTACTCTTCTTCGGTCAGGAGGGCGGCGACTTCGTTCCGGTCCCACACATAGAACTTGCCTTCCTCGTGCTCCGAGTCGGCGTCTAGGGTGGAATAGTAGCCCCCCTCGGGGGACTGCATCTCCCGCATCACCCAGGCGGCGGTGTCGGCCACCACCTGCTCGTAGAGGGGCTCCCTGGCGACCAGCCAGGCGTCGGCGTACAGGGCGAGCAGGGGCCCGTTGTCGTAGAGCATCTTCTCGAAGTGGGGGATGGTCCAGAACTGGTCTACGCTGTAGCGGCAGAAGCCGCCGCCTATCTGGTCATAGATGCCTCCCTCGGCCATGCGGGTGAGGGTGAGGCGCGCCATTTCCAGCCCTACCCCCGACCCTTCGGTGCCGTAGCGGGAAAGGCACAGCTCCAGCTCGGCCGGGTGAGGGAACTTGGGCGCCGTGCCGAAGCCCCCATGGACCTCGTCGAAGAGGGCGGCCAGCTCCCCGATGGCCCGGCGGGTGAGGGCGGGGTCGAACGCGGGGCGGCCGGCGGGAGAAGGGGGCAGGGTGCCGGCCAGGGCCTCAAGCAGGGCCGCGTTCTGCCGACGGATCTCTTCCTTCTGGGTGCGATAGACCTCCGCCACTCGGGGCAGGATGTCCTTGAAGCCGGGCAGGTTGTAGCGGGAGGTCTTGGGGAAGTAGGTCCCGGCGAAAAAGGGCGTGTGGTCGTCGGGCATGAGGAACACGGTGAGGGGCCAGCCGCCGGCACGGCCGGTGAGCATGGCGTGGGCGGTCTGGTAGATCTGGTCCAGGTCGGGGCGCTCCTCCCGGTCCACCTTGATGTTCACATAGTCGCGATTCATGAGCTCGGCCACTTCCGGGTCCTCGAAGGACTCGTGGGCCATCACGTGGCACCAGTGGCAGGCGGAATAGCCGATGGAGAGCAGAATGGGCTTGTCCTCGGCGCGGGCCCGCGCCAGGGCTTCCTCGCACCAGGGGTACCAATCCACCGGATTGTCGGCGTGCTGGCGAAGATAAGGGCTGGGACTTTGAGCGAGGCGGTTGGGCATGGCGGGAAATCCCGAAGAGATGTGCCCTCATTATCTCAGGAAGCGCCCCGAGGGACGAACCCGGGCGAATTACCGGGCGTTCTGGATCGCTTCCAGCGTGGCGCGATACTGGGACAGCCGGGGGCCGCCCAGGGAAACCGCGCGCTCCGCGGCGGTCAGGGCTTCGGCCTTCTTTCCTGACTCGACCAGCACCTGGGCCAGATTGTTCCAGGCGTCCGCCGACTGGGGGTAATCCAGGACGGCCTGCCGGTACGCCGCCTCCGCGCCGGCGAGATCGCCCCGGGTGTAGGCGGTGTTCCCCAGCCCGATCCGGGCGGTGAGGCTCCGGGGCCAGCGCTCGAGGGCGGTGGCGTAGGCCCGGCGGGCGGCGTCCGGATCCACCCGCTCCAGGGCCACCGCCGCCGCCACGTAGGTCCTCTCCTGGGCGGTGGCGGGCAGCCGCTGGGGGGGAAGGGCCACCATGGCCCAGTAGCCGCTTCGAGCCCAGGTGCGCTCGAAGCTACTCCACGACTGGACAAGCCGCCGGGTCACGCCGGAGCGGAGCACGATTTCCTGCGCCCCCTGGTCGTAGCCCACCACCACCGCGTAGTGCCAGACGGGCCAGAGATCGAGGGCCAGGTTCTGGAGCACCACCACCGGGTTGCCCGCCGCCACCTCCCGCAGCGCGTCTTCCAGCCGGGGTGCCAGGGGGTAGGCGATAAGCCCGTGGCGGCGGGTGGCCGCCAGCATTTCCGCCTGCAAGGACCCTTGCCGCGCGGGCAGGTACACCAGGGGCACGAGCGCCTCGGGGAAAGTGTCCACGCCAGCGTGAACCAGCACCGTGGCTAGAGCCGCGGGGCCGCACTGGTAGCGCTCCTGGGGATAGAAGGGCGCAGATTCGATTTCCGCCCGCTGGGGCAGGTCCGCCGGACGCTCTTTGACCAGAAGAGCGGTTTGGGGCCCCGCGCAGCCAGCGAGCAGGGCGAGGAGAAGGAGCATCGCCCCCGCCCGCAGGCGGGGGAGCGATTTGCCATGCAAGGTGCTACTTAATGGTGCGAGTGAAGGGGAAGACCTTGGTCCAGCCGAGAAGATCAGTAATCAGCAGGATGACGAAGATGACGAGGAGAGCGCCCACCACCGCGCCCACCCCGTCGCCGCCCGCCGGCAGCGCGTTCAAGCGCTCGGCCAGGGTCCGCGCCTCCTCGTCGCTCAAGGCCGCCACCCGGGCTTCCACCAGGGCGGCGTCGATACCCATTGCCTGAAGCTGGTCCCGGACCTCCTGCCGGTCAAGATAGCGCTGGATCTCGCTCCGCTGCGCGCTCGCCATCACTTCCTGGGTGCCCACTAGGCCCGCCTGGGCGGGCAAGGGCAGCCCCAGCCCCGCCGTGCAGACGATGAGGACGCTTGCGACGAACCGATTGAACTTGCGCATCATTTTGGACTCTCCCTGGAAAGCGCCGTTGGAGGGCGCGGTCTCGGCAGCATAGAAGAGCTCTCGGGAAGGCGTCAATCAATCCGTCACGGCGCCCCGGCTGGCGGAAGACACCAGCCTTGCGTATTTGGCCAGCACGCCCCGGGTATAGCGGGGCTTGGGGGGCTGCCAGGCTTGGCGGCGCCGCTCGAGCTCGTCGTCGGGCACGTTGAGTTGGACGAGCCGCTTCTCCGCGTCGATGGTGACGGAGTCGCCTTCTTTCACGAGGGCGATGGTGCCGCCCACCGCCGCCTCGGGCGCCACGTGGCCCACCACCATGCCCCAGGTGCCGCCGGAGAATCGCCCGTCGGTAATCAGTCCCACCGACTCGCCCAAGCCCGCCCCGATGAGGGCGGAGGTGGGGGAGAGCATCTCCCGCATGCCGGGTCCCCCCTTGGGCCCCTCGTAGCGGATCACGATCACGTCCCCCGGCCGGATCCTGCCGCCGACGATGGCGGCCATGGCCTCGGGCTCGGAATCGAAGACCCGGGCCGGGCCGGTGATGGAGGTTTTTTTGAGGCCGGTGATTTTGGCCACGCACCCCTCGGTGGCGAGATTTCCCTTGAGGATCGCAAGATGCCCCTGGGGATAGAGGGGGTTGTCGAAGGGCCGGATCACGTCCTGCCCCGTGGGCGGCCGGTCCGGCACGCCCTCCAGCAGCTCACCGAGGGTCTTGCCGGTGACGGTGAGGCAGTCGCCGTGCAGGAGCCCCGCGTTGAGCAGCATCTTCAGCACCTGGGGCACGCCGCCTGCCTGGTGGAACTGGGTCGTGACGTAGCGGCCGGAGGGCTTCAGGTCGCACAGCACCGGCACTTTCTGGCGCACCCGCTCGAAGTCGTCCAGGGTCCACTCCACCTCGGCTGCGTGGGCGATGGCGAGGAAGTGCAGCACCGCGTTGGTGGAGCCGCCCACCGCCATGATGAGGGCGACCGCGTTCTCGATCGATTCGCGGGTCACGATTTGCCGCGGCAGGATCTGCTTCTTGATCGCCTCCACCAGCACCCGGGCCGACTCGGCCACGCTGTCGGCCTTTTCGGGGTCGGGGTTGGCCATGGTGGAGGAGTAGGGCAGGCTCATGCCCAGGGCCTCGAAGGCGCTGGACATGGTGTTGGCCGTGTACATGCCCCCGCAGGCGCCGAAGGTGGGACAGGCGTTCTTCTCCACGCCGACGAAGTCCTCCTCTGACATCTTGCCGTGGGTGTAGGCGCCCACCGCTTCGAAGGCGGAGACGATGGTGAGATCCTGTCCCTTCCACTTGCCGGGCTTGATGGTGCCGCCGTAGCAATAGACGGCCGGCACGTTCATGCGCAGGATCGCCATCATGCCTCCCGGCATGTTCTTGTCGCAGGCGCCCAGCACCAGCACCCCGTCCATGAACTGGCTCTGCACCGCGGTCTCGATCGCGTCGGCGATCACCTCGCGGGAGACGAGCGAGTACTTCATGCCCTCGGTGCCCATGGAGATACCGTCGGTCACCGTGGGCACGCCGAACATCTGGGGCATGGCCCCCGCCTCCTTGAGCGCTGCCTCCGCCCGCAGCGCGAGCGGCTGCAGGCCGGCGTTGCACGGGTTCATGGTGCTATGGCCGTTGGCGATGCCCACGATGGGCTTGTCGAAGTCTTCGTCGCGGAAGCCCACGGCCCGGAGCATGGCCCGGTTGGGGCTGCGCTCGACACCTTGGGTGATGATTCGGCTGCGCAGATTGTTGGGCACGGTGCGGTCTCCTTCTTAGTCGGCCGCCGGGCGCAAAACGCGGTGCGAAGAAGCTTTATGGAGGTCCCGGCGACAAGGTAAACTTGAATTTTAGCCCAAACGCCGCGCCGACCCCCCCGTGCTCGTCCATCCCCAGTTCGATCCCGTGGCCTTCCAGCTCGGGCCGCTCGCCGTGCGCTGGTACGGGCTCATGTACCTGGTGGGGTTTCTCGGAGGGCTTTGGCTCGGCAAGGTCCGTGCGCGCACCCGGCCGGAGCTGGGCTTCACTGCCCGCACGGTGGACGATCTGCTTTTCTATGCGGTGCTGGGCGTCATCCTCGGCGGCCGGTTGGGCTACGTGCTCTTCTACAAGCCTGCGGAATATTTCGCCGAGCCCTGGCGCATCCTTTATTTGTGGGAAGGGGGCATGTCCTTCCACGGCGGCTTTCTGGGGGTGATTTTCGCCCTCTGGCTGTTTGCCCGGCGTCACGAGCTTGCCTGGCTCGCCGTCACCGACTTCGTCGCTCCCCTGGTGCCCATTGGGCTGGGGGCAGGCCGCATCGGCAACTTCATCAACGGGGAGCTGTGGGGCCGACCCACCGAGGTGCCCTGGGCCATGGTTTTCCCCCAAGTGGATGCGACTCCCCGGCATCCCTCCCAGCTCTACGAGTTTGCCTTAGAGGGGGTTGCCCTATTCGCCCTGCTCTGGTGGTTCTCGGCCAAACCGCGGCCGATGGGCGCGGTGTCGGCGGTGTTCCTGATAGGCTACGGCGTCTTCCGCTTCCTCGTGGAATTTGCCCGGGAGCCCGACGCCTTCCTGGGTTTCCTGGCCTTAGGGCTCACCATGGGCCAGTGGCTGTCCGTGCCCATGATCCTGGCGGGCGTGGCCCTGTGGGTCTGGGCGTACCGGGGACGCGGGGCTTCTGCTAAACGCCCGTAGATACCGCGATTTACGCCTGCGGCGTTTGCCGGTATCATGTTGCCCCTCCGTGGGGCGGTAGCTCAGCTGGGAGAGCGTCGCGTTCGCAATGCGAAGGTCGGGAGTTCGATCCTCCTCCGCTCCACCAAGATTCCCGAGCCCGGACGTTCTCCGGGCTTTTTTGCGCCCGAGAAAAACGCGAGTTTTCGCGAGGGTTTGGCAAAACCTGCGAAGGGCGCGCGAGGCGGCGAACCCCCCGTCTGGCCGGGTTTGGGCCTCATTTTCCTCTCTGTTCTCCGTTTCTGCGAAGGGCGCCCTTCGCACGATGGCCCGTATTCATGCGGGTCCACGGGCCGGGGTATGAAAGTGAGATTGCCCGGGCGAGGGCGACCGGGGAGAGAAGTTGCGTGCGGCAAGGTGTGCAAATGCGCGATCTGGTAATCGGTTGATGTAATTTGCGCTGTCGGCGGTGCGCGGCGCGGGGAGAACGTCAAGCAAAATCTGCTGCCCAAGCATTGAGCGGCTGCTCGACGAAGAGCTGGACGTCTGGGCGCCGTAGTCGGCGCGGATCATGATCGGTGGTAGAAGCCGAGGATGGGTTAGGTCGAGCAGTGCACCGGCTGCGGCATTAATCAAGAGCTACTGATCGCTTAGCGCGGCAATCAACTATCATGGAGTGGCGACTGGGATTGCCGAGCGGGTCACAGAGCACGTGCGGCGCACCCTCCGGGCTACCGGCCAAGCCTGGACAAGCTATACCGGTTTTTGGACATCGAGGATGCCTTACACCAGTACTGCCTGCGCTGCATCCATGGCTGGAAGGATATCGCCTTGCGGTATGGTATGGATAGGGCGGAATACGCTGCGCAGCACGCGAGGCGAAGATTCACGCCTAATGCGGTAGCCTTATTTGCCCTGGATGCGCCGTTCAGCAGGCCCTACCGCATAGAGCTCGGAGTGCCCGTTTCTCGTGTACTCAAGGCTTACTGGCAAGGTGAACGGTAACGGTATTTGATGCCGTCGGAAACAGGGTACCTCGTCATCGGGGGCGATTACCCGGCGAGAAAATTATGAGTCCGGGAATGCCTCGAGGACCAGGCGCGCGAGCTCTGGGGCCGCAGCGATTTCTTCTCTCTCCCAGTCTTCTGCCCCTTCGCGCAGCTTATGGCGCAGCATCGTAGCGACATAATGACCGCGATCACGGAATTCTTCCCAAGTGCACACCCTATCGAGCCAGGTGCGCTCACCAGGAAACGCCGGCACAGGCACCAACGCCTCGTATCGCGCCCGAAACCGCTCCTCGAATTCCTTTGACCGAGGATCTAGCATGTGGATTTGCCTCTCAAATGCATTTTACTCCGTTATGGCGCACCGATTACTGCCCGACATGCTATTGGTGCGTGCCCGCTCGACATATTGGGTCTTCAGCAAATCGAGTGGGTTGAATCACCAATTTCCGACCCGAGCCGGGTATAGGTCGAGGCCGCCGAGATGAAAGTAGATGGCATTGCGGAAGCGCTCTCGATTGCGAAAGCCCAGCGCCCGGCTCTTTATGCGCTGGATGGGGCTGTTGATGCTCTCGGCATGGCCGTTGTGCACCTTCAAAACGACGGCGTTGATGATGCCCCACAGATGTTTCTTGATGGTCGCAGCCGTTCTTTTTACCGGTTCCAGCCGGCTGCGCACCGCCCAGGCCAGCCAGCGCGCCCAGCCTTTGGCGGCCCAGGTGCGGCTGTTGTAGTGCCACAGGCCCATGGCAAATTCCTTGATGGCCCAGGCACGCGCCGTCTTCAGGCTACTGTCGCGCAATGCACGAAACCGATTCTGCTGCGCGCACGTCCTATTGGCCGGATTGGTGAGCCAGTCATATTTGCTGCCCTTGAGGCAGTCTTCGCCCACGGCCAGCAGGCCGCGATGCTCCTGTCGACGCACCTTGTCCACCGCCTCGCTCAGATACTTTGCGACATGAAACTTATCGAAGGCGATCTTCTCTTCGGCCTGCGGAATGTGCGCCTCGGTGGCGCGGATATAGGCCGGCCACATGTCCATCGCCACCGCCTGGATACGGGCCTTCTGCTCATCGCTCAGCTCGGCGTAGTACGCCGCCAGGCTCTCCGTCTTGCGCTCATCCGCCACGTGCAGCACCACACCACGCTCCTGGTCGGTCACCACCGTCACGTATTCATGGCGCCGGGCAAAAGCCGTCTCGTCCACACTCGGATACTGAGGCGAACTCACCTTGCGCCGGGCCATGCCCCGTTTCACTGCGCGTTGCATCACCCTGTCGATGGCATGCCAGCTCAGTTTCAATTGCCGCGCCACCGCCTGGGTACTCGCCTCTTTCAGCCAGTCGATGATCAGCGCCTCGAACAAAGCCGTGAAGCCCGAACCCGGCTCGGCCCACGGCACAGACACCGTCACCACGCCGTGCTCCGCACACCGCACCCGCGGCACGTCCGCCTCCAGCACCGTCTTGTACTGGCAGGTATCCAGATGCCGCCATCGGCGCCGCCGGCTGTCATAGCCGGGGCTTGGCCGACCACAGTACGGACACGTCCACGTCGCGCCAGGCTCCGGCACGACGTGAACCCGAACCTCCTCGGCTTCGCTCAGCAACTGCACCTCGGCCACCTTCCACGGCGACCGCAATCCAAGAATCTGGGCGTACAGCTCTATGTCTCTCATGGCTCAACAGGCTAAGCTACCCACTCGATCAGGGGAAGAGCCTTTCAATCTGGTGAGCGGTGTGGCGATGCTCGCCGCCAGCGCCCTGGCGGGGTTCCTGTGGGATCGCTTCGGCGCAGCACAGACCTTCATCGTCGGGGCGGCATTCAGCGCGCTGGCGCTGGCGGCGATCTTGTTCCACGGCGGCGGCCCGGGGTCGCGGTCGGAACTGCATCCGAAACGGCCCATTCGATCCCGCTCGTGAGCCGGAACTGATCGACGCGGCCGCTGTTAGTGATCTGAAGTCTCCCGAAGCGCTGCCTGGGGCGGGCAACCACCGCTCGCTCCTCGACCTCGGCGCCGCGGCAGCTTTCTGGCGTGAAGTCGAACCCCCGTGGCCAGCCTCCTTGAATCCAAATGGGGCGCTAAAACGTACTGTGGTTAATGCCAAGCGATGGCGCCGGGGCTGACGGTTCAGTGTCTCCCTTGAGTGCTGCGCTGGCAGGGAAGCCCTCTGGGCCCTGCAACGACGAAAGCGCGAAGGGGAGGTTCCCATGCCCGATCAAGGAAGCAAACCCCGCCGTACCTGGGCGGTCATTGTGAGCGGTGCCATGGTGTGGGCGGGCGCGGTCCACGCCGATAGCCTCTCGTTAGGTAGTGGCGGCAAACTGCTGCTGACCGGAGGTGTGACCCAAATCGAGGGTGCGGCCGGGGGCGGGCTGACGCCCTGGGCAGTCATCGGCGGCTACGGTACCCGCGACCAGCTCGGGGCCAACGCTTTTTTTACCCATGCCCGAACGGGCGACTACCGCTTCCAAGCCGCCGGTGTCCTGGTGGGCCTCTACGATCGTGTCGAGCTTTCCTACGCCCGGCAAAGCTTCGACACGCGGGCGGTCGGCGGTGCCCTGGGGCTGGGCGATGGCTTTAAATTCCATGTGGATGTCTACGGCCTGAAGGTCAAGGTCGCGGGAGACGCGGTGCTCGAGCAGGATACTTGGCTGCCGCAGATTGCCGTCGGCGCGCAGTACAAGAAGAACGATCAGGGCGAAATCGTGCGGGCCGTGGGAGCGAAGCGCGATTCCGGCACCGACTTCTACATCGCGGCGACCAAGCTCTTTCTGGATCAGAGCCTGTTGCTCAACGGCACGCTGCGCGCCACCAAGGCGAATCAGCTCGGCATCCTGGGTTTCGGCGGCGACAAGGAGGACCGCTACAAGCCCCAGTTCGAAGGGTCCGCGGCGCTGCTACTGCGCCGCGACCTGGCGGTCGGCGCCGAGTATCGCTCCAAGCCGAACAATCTTGGCATTGCCAAGGAAGACGACTGGTGGGACGTCTTCGTCGCCTGGGCGCCCACCAAGAACGTGTCGCTCACCGCTGCTTATGTCAATCTGGGCAACGTGGTGATCCGAGACGACCAGAAGGGCCTTTATCTGTCCCTTCAAATCGGTTTCTAAAGCCCTCGCATCCCGCTCAAAGGAGAGTCCGAAATGTCCTTCAGCCGCTGTTCGCGTCGATGGATCGTCCTCATCTTGTTGGTCTTCGGCTGCAGTAGCCTGGCATCGGCCGACGATGCGCTCTACAAGGATTTCGGCGAGAGGCCGGGGCTCGTGCGCATCATGGACGATTTCATGAACAACCTGCTCGCCGATCCTCGCACCCGGCCTTTTTTCGAGAAGGCGAACCAAGAGCGGATCAAGGCGCAGCTGGTGGAGCAGTTTTGCGAGCTCCTGGGCGGGCCCTGCAAGTACGGCGGCCTGGACATGAAGCAGGCCCACGCCCATCTCGCCATCCGCCAGGAGCATTTCAACGCCTTGGTGGAAAACCTGCAAATCGCCATGGATAAACACCAGGTGCCTTTCCGCGCCCAAAACAAGCTGCTCGCCAAGCTAGCACCGATGCATCGCGACGTCATCACCCGATAAGTTGACGGGTGCTTGATTTCGCGAATCAGAGGCTCTACCTCACTCCGTGCCTTCGACTTGGTTTTGTTCTTCGAGTGTTGCGCTTCGTCGATTCTGACCTTTGTTCCTGGCCGAAAACGGGACGTTGATGAGGATGGTATCCACGATGGTGCCAGTGACCCACTTCCAGTCCCGATACTCGAAAATCCGATGAACGCAGCCCAGCAAATCCAATCCAAGGCGCAAACCGATTTCGCGCTTGCAGAAATAATTTCCGCCCTCACTTACGCGCTCGACCTTACTGAGGGCCAGCCCGCGGGACACTGCATCCGTTGCTGCTGGATCGGTTTCCACATTGGCCAGCGGATCGGGATGGACCCGGCGACCTTGTGGGATCTTTACTACACACTGTTGCTCAAGGATGTTGGCTGCAGCAGCAATGCGGCACGGCTGTGCGAGCTCTATGGCCAGGACGACCGCATCACCAAGCGCGACTTCAAATCGGTGGATACGGACAGCCTCGTGCAACTGGTGCAATTTGTGCTCAACCATGCCGGCGTGAAAGGGTCTCTGGCCGACCGCTTCAAGCGGGTGCTGCGGCTCGCCCGTGAAGGCGAGAAACTAGCCACCGAGTTGATCCAGACCCGCTGTGAGCGGGGTGCCGACATTGCCCGGCGCTTGGGTTTCGGCGAAGCCGTGGCCACTGGCATTTACGCTCTTGACGAACACTGGAACGGCCGCGGCAAGCCGCAGGGTCTTAAGGGAGAAGAGATTCCCATCCATGCGCGCATCGCGCTCATGGCGCAGGTGATCGATGTGTTTCATCAAATCGGCGGGCGCAACGCCGCGCTTCGAGAGTTGCGCAATCGCAGCGGTACCTGGTTCGATCCAGCACTGGTGGAGGTAGCCTCCGGCCTGTTTTCCGACGATGTATTCTGGGAATCACTGAAGGTCGACCATTTGGATCGGTTGGTGCAGGAACTGGAACCGGAAGGCCGGTTCCTCATGGTTGACGACGACCTACTTGATGAAATCGCCGAGGCTTTCGGCCAGGTGGTGGACGCGAAGAGTCCTTGGACTGCTGGCCACAGTAAACGGGTTGCCCTGTACGCGGACATCATTGCCACCAAGATGGGCGTCGAGGATTCGCGCCGCCGCTGGCTCAAACGTGGTGCTCTGCTCCACGATCTCGGTAAACTCGGCGTGAGCAATTCCATTCTCGACAAAGAAGGCTCACTGACCCCAGAGGAATGGCAAAGAGGTCCGCCGGCACCCCACCTATACGGAAGAGATCCTGGCGCGCATTTCACCTTTCCGGGAACTCGCCATCATCGCTGGCGCCCATCACGAACGCTTGGATGGCAAGGGGTATCCGAAAGGCCTGGTGGCCAGCGAGCTGACGCTGGAGACCCGCATCATCACCATCAGCGACATCTTTGATGCCCTCACCGCCCCGCGGCCCTACCGTGGTCCGGTCCCGGTCCCAGAGGCCGCGGAAATCATGGGCCGCATGGTCGGCACGGCGCTAGACGCTTGCTGCTACAACGCGCTGATGGAAGGCATCCAGGAAATCCAGCTGGGTGCAAAGCGATCCAGCCAGAGCACCAGGCGAGCAGGGGACCGGACGGACAGACCACTTTCGAGCGGTGAGAATCCGGGGCTCGTTTGATTTGCTGTTGACGCTCAGCTTCCCGCCTGCAGGGTGACGTTCACATCGATCTTGCGACCTTCGCGCAGCAGGTTCAATTTGACCGTGTCGCCGATCTGGAAGTCATCCAGCCGGGCGAGGAGTCTCGCCACGCTGTCCACGGGCTGGTCGTTGATGCCGGTGATGATGTCGCCCGGCACGAAGCGGCCATCGGGCTCCATCCTTGCGCCTCTCAGCCCCGCCGCCTCCGCCGCGGAGCCGGGGTTCACCTTGAGCACCAGCACGCCTTCCACGCCGAGGCGTTGGGTAATGACGCGGTTGAGTCCCTCGTCCACCTCGATGCCCAGAGCGGGTCGCACGTACCTGCCGCGGGCGATGAGCTGGGGCACCACCCGGTTGACGGTGTCCACCGGGACAGCAAAGCCCACGCCAGCGAAGGCCCCGGAGGGACTGTAGATGGCGGTGTTGACGCCGATGAGCCGACCGGCGGAATCCAACAAGGGGCCGCCCGAGTTGCCGGGGTTGATCGCGGCATCGGTCTGGATCAGGTGCTCGATGAGGCTCTGGCCGTCCTCCGCGGGTAGCGACCGGTCCAGGGCGGAAACGATGCCCGTGGTGAGCGTCCAGTCCAGGCCGAAGGGGTTGCCGATGGCGAACACCTTCTGCCCGACCTTGAGGTCGTGGCTGGTTCCCAGGGGTACCGGCGGCGGCCGGTTAGGGCCGACGCCGATGCGCAGCACCGCCAGATCGTGGGCAGGGCTTGCGCCCACGAGCGCAGCGCCGTAGTCGCGGCCGTCGCTCAGGCGCACGCGGGCTTCCGACGCTCCGGCGATCACGTGGTAGTTGGTCACCACGTGACCCTTCTCGTCCCAGATGAAGCCCGAGCCCGTGCCCCGGGGGATGGTGAAAATATTGCGCGTCCACAGATCCACCACCCGCTCGCGGGTGGTGATGTAGACGACCGAATCCTTGGTCTTCTCGAACAGCTCGATGGTGGCTTTTTCGTCGGCCGCGAGGTCCCCTCGGGGCGTCACCACCCGGGGGCTCGCCTGGACACCCCAAAAGGCCTGCTCAATCCAGGGCAGCGCCTGCCATACGAACAGCAGGGCGGCTGCGGCAACCGTCAGGAGAAGAAAGCCGTAGAGAAACGGGTTTCGACTTGGGCGCATGTCGGTCACTCCTCTTGGGCTGGGGCCGGAAGCAGGGGCCGCCCGGCGGTGATTTTGTCTGGATCAGCGCTGCGCCTGGACCCAGCGCACGATATCTGCCGCTCCCATGGCGCCGGCCTGCCGGGCGACTTCGTCCCCGCCCTTGAACAGGGCCAGCGTCGGGATGCTACGGATGTGGTATTGAGCACTCAGCGCTTGTTCTTCCTCCGTGTTCACCTTGGCCAGGCGCACGTGGGGCTCCAGCAGTTTGGCGGCCTGGGCGAAGTGGGGTGCCATCATCCGGCACGGGCCGCACCAAGGTGCCCAGAAATCCACCAGGACGGGGATATCGCTGCGCGTGATGTGCTGGGCGAAGTGGGCAGCGGTCAGCTCCACCGGCTGACCGGTGAACAGCGGCTGGTGGCATTGACCGCAGTTCGGGCGCTCCGCCAGCCGGGCCGCGGGCACGCGGTTGACCGCATGGCAGTGGGGGCAGACGAGATGTAGCGAATCGTTCATGAATGCTCCTTGAGTGCCTGAATGCTCATGATATGGGGCCGGCGCTACCGGCTGCCAAGAGGGTGGGCGGGGCACGGAGACGATTGTGCGAATCGGGGCAGAAAAGGCCGCAACCGACTGCCAAGGCCGGAAAGCGGCGATTTGCCTTTCGGCTGGGGAGCCTATAAGTTTGGGCAAACGGTGGACGTCACGTGACCCGAATCCCGATGGCCGTATTCCGTCTCGTACGAAGCCGGAGTACCGAAGACCTGGAGCGTGGAGCCCTCGCGCGAAGCCAGCGTCCAAGCTCGACCGGACCGTTCAAACTGAGTCGTCGAGCGTGACATGACCGGTGACATCCAAAGTTTTCTCGATTTCGTCAGCCTGCATCCGCATCTGGCGGGCTTGATCACCTTTCTGACGGCGGCAGCGGAAGCGATCGCCATCGTCGGCTCGCTGGTGCCCGGCACCACGATCCTGATCGGTATCGGGGCGCTGGTCGGATACGGGCACCTCGAGCTCTGGCCGATCCTTGCCTGGGCGGTTGCCGGTGCGGTTGTGGGCGACGGGATCTCCTACTGGATCGGCCACGCCTACAAGGAGAGCATCCGCCAGCGGTGGCCGTTTTCCCGGCGGCCCGAATTGATCGACCGGGGCGAGGCCTTTTTCCTACGCTACGGCGCGCTCAGCGTGGTGGTCGGTCGCTTCGTGCCGGTGATGCGGGCGATCGTGCCCGTCGTCGCCGGGATCCTGGGCATGCGCCCGCTCCGGTTCTATGTCGCGAACATCGCATCGGCTTTGCTTTGGGCCCCGGCGCACATTCTCCCCGGCGTGCTCGCCGGCGCAGCGCTGGGCGGGCTGGGCCTCGTCAGCAAACGCCTCGTCATCGTCCTGGTGGGTCTGGCGGTGTTGGCCTTGCTGCTCGTGTGGCTCGCGAAATTTCTAGTGGCGGTGAGCCTGCGTTACTTGCCCCGCGCCCAGTCGGCCGTGGCACGGTGGGCCGATGCGCGCCGGGGCAGGCCCGCAGGCGCGATCTTTTGGCTGGTCTCCGCGGATCATGCCGATTTCCGTCTGCTCGTCCTTCTGACGGCGGTCCTCATCGGCTCAGTCGTTGGATTGGCGGCCCTCTTCGAGGGTGTCGTCAGCGGGGGAGCCCTCGTCCGCTTTGACCACGCTTTCAGTCAGTTCGTGCAAGCGCTGCGGACGGTGTGGACCGATGCGGTCATGGTCGCCGTCACCCTGCTCGGAGACAGCTCCGTCACCGCTTCGGTCGCCGTCGTCGCCTCCGCCGTCTTGCTGGCTCATCGGCGGGGCCGCCTTGCGGCCGGGCTGCTCGTCGTTGTGCTGAGTTCAGTGGTCTTTGTCCAGGGCATGAAGTGGGTCATCGACGCGGTGCGGCCGATCGACTTCGCCCGGGGGGCGAGCGCTTTTTCTTTTCCGAGCGGGCACGCGACCCTGGCAGCGGCCTTGTATGGTGCCCTCGGCTGGCTTTTCGCGCGCGGCCTGAAGGGCATCGGCAGGAAGCTCGTGCTCGCCACCCTTGCCGGCTTGATCGCGGCGATCGCGTTTTCCCGCGTCTACCTGGCAGCGCACGGGCCTTCCGACGTCGCCGCCGGCTTGGTCTTCGGCGCCGGCGTCACCGCCGCGTTCGCGCTGGTTTTTCGGGACACCGGCCTGCCTTCCCGGGCCGTCCTCGGGTTGCTCGCCGCGTGCGGGACCGCCTTCGTCCTCGTGGGCGCCTGGCATGTCGTTCGCAACTTCGAAGCCGGCCTGGCGGCCTACGCCCGGCGGCCCCCTCAACCCGTGACATTGACTTCAGCCTGGCGGGAGGGCGGCTGGAGAGAGCTTCCCTCCGCGCGCATCGACATCGCCGGGGAGGCCGAGGAACCGTTTCTATTGCAATGGCGGGGAAGCGGCGCGTCCCTGGCCGCCCAGCTTGAGGGCCACGGCTGGGTACAACCGCCGCCCTGGTCGCTGGAGACACTGAACGGTTTCGTCGAGGCGAGCACGGCCGCAACGGCGCTGCCCGTTGTCCCCGTGTTCCACGACGGGCATCGACCCGCCGTCACCTTGATCCGGGCTGGGCAGTGGGCGGGCGGGGCCGGACGCTTCGTCTTGCGGGCGTGGCCGCAAGGAATCCGCGAACCCGACGGCAGTCGGTCGACCCTGCTGCTCGCTTCCATCGTATTCGAGGAGGTCCAGCATCCTTGGGGGCAACTCTCGATCCCCCTGCGGTCAAAGCGCGCGGCCTGTGACGGCGATGCGCTGCTCCTGCCCCTGCCGAAGGCCCAGGCTGTGGGGAGCGCGCGAGGCGCTGACGCAGGCACTTGCAACGGGCGAACCATCCTGGCCCAGCCATGAACTTGTTCACCGGGTAACTTTCTCAATGCCCAGACGCTGCGCCAGCGTAGCCCCCCGCGATGCATAAGTTCAGAAACCTTTGGCACTCCTTCGAGTTTGGAGGAGGGCCATGCAAGTTCAGGGAATTGGATACGGAATCCGGGGGTTTTACCGGGTAGCGAAGCTCGGGCATCTTTGGGAGATGACCCCCCAAGATGCCCAACGAAGACTCCAAATCCTGCGCTTCTGGGACAAACACGGCCTGCAAGCCACCCGGGATGCCTTCGGGGTTTGCCGAAGGACGCTTTATCGGTGGAAGCAGGCCCTGCGCGAGGCCGGGTTCGATCCGGCGGCGCTGGCGGCGAAGTCCTGCGCGCCCAAAAGGCTCAGAGCCCCCAAGACCGATGCGCGGCTGGTGGCCGAGATCAGACGGCTGCGCCGCCTTCATCCCAACCTCGGCAAGGAAAAGCTCCACGTCCTGCTTGCCCCCTGGTGCGAGGAAAGGCGCATGAGGCTGCCGTCGGTGTCCACCCTCGGCAGGATCATCCAGCGCGCCCCGGACAGGATGCGCCACGCACCCACCAGGCTGGACAGCCGGGGCCATCGCTCACCCCTGCGACGACCCGTCAAACCCAGAAAGCCCAAGAGGGTCTGGGCTAAGCCTCTGGAAGTGTTGGCCGTTGACACCATCGAGCGCATCCGCGATGGCTTGCGTCGCTACCTCGCGACCTTCATCGGCCCCGTCTCCCACTTCGCCTTCGCGTGGGCCACCTCCTCCAAGCACGCCCGTCACACCGCGCGCGCCTTGACACTCGGACTGTCGCTCATGCCGCAACAGCCCCAAACCCTGCTCTCCGACAACGGAACCGAATTGCCGTACTCGGCGAGCCTGGCCTGGAACGCATGGCTCGCGTACTGGCCGCCCCGGTTCGAGTGGTGGATCAGACCAGGCGCAGGCTTCCTGCGGAACCAGGCCATGGTCAGCGCATCGACCACAATATCCGCCGTCATGCGCGGCTTGGTCGCCCAGCCGACGATCTCGCGGTTGAACAGGTCGATCACCACCGCCAGGTACAGCCAGCCTTCGTCCGTCCGGAGGTAGGTCAGGTCCGCCGTCCACACCGGATTCGGCGCTGCCGGTGCGAAGTTTCTTTCCAACAGGTTCGCTGCCACCGGCAGGTCGTGTTTCGAGTCCGTGGTGGCCTTGTAGCGGCGCTTGTGCCGCGCCCGGATGCCGTTCTCGCGCATCAGTCGTCCCACCCGCTCCTTGGACGCCTTGAAGCCGCGTCCGCGAACCTCGTCGACTATCCTCGGGCTGCCGTAGGCCCCCTTGAACTGCGCGTGGATGGCGCGGATTAGCGCCAGTAACTGGTCATCGGTCAGCCGCTGCCGATTAGGCCTGCCGCCGCGTTTCCAGGCCCGGTAGCCGCTGATGCTGACCTCCAGCGTGTCGCACAGCGCGACCAGCGGGTATTGCTTCACGTGCTGATCGATCTCCAAATTTGGACAGCATTGATCGCGATGCTGCTCCTGCGCTACTTGCAACTGTCCTCTCGCTTCGGTTGGAACCTGGCCAACCTCGTAGCGCTCCTGCGCATGAATCTGTTCACCCATCGCGATTTGATGGCCTGGCTCGATAAGCCCTTCGCCATCCCGCCCGATCCCCAGGACAACCCGCAGGCCACTTTGACCTTCGCCTGATCTTGGACAGCATCCGAGGCATTATCTTGAAAACCTGCGATCACCCGTCCAAAACCCGCATCAATTCAAGAGGGTCTTCACCGGGCTTTGGCTATTTTGGACAGTAATGCCCCGATGAGATGCTCAACGCCGACCTCCAAGGTCGTCGTGTCCAGCAAGGCCCCGGCCCGCGCCAAAGGCGACCTGAAGAAGGCCACCATCAGCCATCTGCGCAGGCTGCTAAAAATCGCCCAAACGGGTGATGCCTTATTTCCAGCATAGACCCGTCCGGTATGCCGCATGAATCCAGTTCATTCGTTTCGGATCAATAGATCTCTTGCTGCGCCTGGTCGCGCCAAGCGGGCCGGGCTCAAACCGAAGACGTGTCAAAAAACTCCGTGCCCCGCGGTTCGTGCCTTCGCCACGCCAGGCACCAAGCGATCATGCGACGTAGCTTCAGGTCTTACCCAAGAGAGCGATGCTCTGTTCGAAGGGGCCCATGTACTTCATGGCGGTGATCATGGAACCCTGGAACTTGAGTTTCTTGGTGAGCAGGGCGGCTCGGCCCGAGAGGGATCCATCGCGCAGGCGCTGCCAGTTCTCGGCGCTGGCTTTCATCACGAAATCCGGCTTGCGCGGCGCGTCTTTGAAGGCCGTGGAAACAACGCGGCCATCCAGCACTTCGATAAAGGCGCTGGGGCGGCATCCATCCTCCCAGCCGTATTCGATCAAGGCGTTGAAGCCTTTGAGGCCAGCCACCAAGGCCTCATTGCGGTTCCACAACTCTTTGTAACGTTCGGCCCAGTGGGCCGACAAAAAATCGTCCATTGTTTCTCCTAAAAAAACCGGCCGGAAAAGCCGGCCGGATGCGGCATCAGGCCGCGGAAAGCGCCTTAAAGATTTCGTTGAAGGAGGCTTCGCCCACACGCGCGAAGACCCCCGTGTTGCCCATAACGCACACCGCGTACTTGGGACCGGCTACGGCAAAACCCGTGGCGGGCGTCCAGCCGGATTCTCCGCTCATGGCGGTGTAGCCATCGGCTTGCATGCGGGCCATGTGCATGTTGGCGGCGCACATGGCGGCGGCCATGGCGGCCTCGTCCTCGGTGATGTCGCCGGCGTAGCCGGTCAGCTTACCGTCGTCGGAGAAGGTGCCCGCGGCGAACACGCCCTTGATTTTGAGAAGCAGGTTCAGATCGGCCATGATGATCTCCTTCTCGTTACAGGGACGCCAGGATGGCGAAGGCTTTGTCGAAATCGGTGTCCTTATTCTTCACGAACACCCCCACGTTGCCCACGATCAGGGCTGAGTTCTCCGGTCCGGAGACGGCGAAGCCGCGTGCCGGTTCGAAGCCGTCCTTACCCGTGTAGGCTGTCCAGCCCGAGGCTTCCATCTTGGCCATGAGCATGTTGGCCGCGCACATCTGGGCCGCTATCTTCGCCGCCTGCAGCGAGATGTTGCCCACGTAGTTGACAAGCTCGCCGGTGGGCGAGAACTCCCCGGCGGCAAACGCCCCCGGGATGCTCATTGCTTTCATGAGATCTGCCATCGTTCACTCTCCTTGGGTTTGACTGAAACAGGGATTATCCCTGCGCCCAAGACAAGAGCAGCGCCCATGCCAGGAATGAAGTTCACATAAAATCAATTGGTTATGTACACACCGCGGCACCGATGTTGCAAGCAAGTGTTGCTGACTTGCTGCATCTAGAATTGATATCCTTGTAAATCAAATGGTTGAAAAATACGTTGCCGTTGCGCAACATCACTGCATGCGGGAATTGCTGCAAAACGAGGAGATTCTGGAGGGCTTGCTGGCAGGCATCGACCAGGGCGTGCTGCTCGCCACGGTGGAGGGGCAGATTCTCTTTGTCAACGACGCCTTGCGCCATTTGTTGGAACTTCCCGTAGGTGAGACGCCCCGCAGCCTCAACGACGTGGGCGGGTTGAATCTCAAGCTCGCCATCACCCGCGGGCTCATCGAACACGGTTTCAACGACGCGGTAAGCCGGCGCCAGAAAGGGGTGGTGGAACTGGAACGCTGGCTAGATCTGCCCTCGGGCCGGCGCTGCTTCTGTCTGCGTACCGGCATCATCGAGCGGGAGCGGGGCGGTTCAGTGCGGCTGGTGCTGCTGCGCGACGTGACGGAAATGGCCCGCCTGCGCGAAGGTATAACGGGCGGCTCGGGTCAAAACTTCATCACCCGCGATCCGCGCATGCTGGAAGTGCTGCGCCAGTTGCGCCAGGCCGCGCCCACAGAGGCCTATGTGTTGATGCAGGGCGAGTCCGGCACGGGCAAAAACGTGCTTGCGCGCCAATTGCACCGATTGAGCCCGCGCGCCGCCCAGCCGCTTGTGGAAGTCAACTGCGCCGCCATTCCCTCCGAGCTTTTGGAGTCCGAGTTCTTCGGCCACGTGAAGGGGGCTTTCACGGGCGCGGCCAGCGACCGCGCAGGCCGCTTCGCAGCGGCCGACCATGGCACGCTGTTTCTGGACGAAGTGGGTGAGGTGCCTCTCCACTTGCAGGCAAAATTCCTGAAGGCGGTGCAGGAAAGAAGTTTCGAGCCGGTGGGCTCCAACCGTAGCAAGACGGTGGATGTGCGCATCGTCTCCGCTTCCAACCGCAACCTCAAGGACGCCGTGGAGGCGCGGCAATTTCGCGCGGACCTCTACTACCGCCTGTCAGTGATCACCCTGCACATCCCACCGCTGCGCGCGCGCAAGGCGGACATTCCCCTGCTTATTGACCATTTTCTGGACCGGCTCCACACCCGCGGCTACGCCCGCGCGGTGCTCGCGCCCGAGGCCTTGCGCCTGCTTCTCGACTATCCCTGGCCGGGCAACGTGCGCGAACTGGAAAATGCCCTAGAGCACGCCTTGATCTGCGCCGTGGGTGGGGTGATCCAGCCGGAGAGCTTGCCCCAGGACATTCGCGACTATCACGGCCAGGGCGGGGCGCCCGCCGCAGTCCCCAAGAGCGAGGATGCCGACAGCCACCTGCGCGGCCAGATCTTGTTCGCCCTCAAACGCTGCGACGGCAACAAGGCCGCTGCGGCGAAGATGCTGGGGATCGACCGCACCACCCTATGGCGACGCATGCGCCGCTTGGGATTGGCCTGACGAGCGCTTCCATCCCTCGCGACTTCCAGCACAGGAACACGACCATGCAAACCTGGTATCTGCCCGCCTTTCTCGCCTTCGTCTTCTGGGGATAGTGGGCGCTCTTTCTTTCCCAAGATCACCACCCGCGCCAGAAGTGCTGCTTTCCGCCCCGATTGCGGGCTACCAATATCACGCGGGGCCGCAGCTGCAAGACCGCCTGGCCGAGGGCCAGCCGCTCAATCTCGTGCGCGAGCCGGACAATCCCCATGTCGGCTCGGCCGTGCGCCTCGACTGGCAAGGTCACAAGCTCGGCTACGTGCCACGGCCTAAGAACGTAGAGATCGCGCGGCGGCTCGATGCCGGTGAAAGGCTGACCGCAAGCGTGGCGAACATCGATCGGCAGGCCGAGCCTTGGGAGCGGGTGGCGTTCGTCATCCAAGCCATGCCCAACTAAAGCAGGCTCGGCGCCACCAGGCGCGAAGAGGGGGATTACGCCTTCGACGCGCAATGGATCGAGGCCGAAAAGAACTCGGTCGTCCTGGTGGCGTTTCGATTCTGCGCGCAGGTGGCTCAACAACCAATACCGTCCGAGGCTAAAGGCGCGCCAGTGCTTCGGCTTCCTCCGCCACCCGCCGCCGCAGGGATGGCGGCGCTTCGATCACCACGTGCCGCCCGTGGCGCAGGGTGTCCATCAGCAACTCTCGTTCGTCGGCGTAGGGCACGCGCAGCCGGTAGCTGCCATCGGGCAGCCATTCGGCTTTCTGCTCCTTGTGCCATCGCTCCGCCTGCACCCAGCGGGCGCGCTCTGCCGAAAAGCGCAGCACGGCCATGGCCTTGGGGCGTCCGGCGAAAATGCCGTAGGCCGCGGCATAGTGGGCGTCGAGGGTCTCGTCGCCGATCTATTTCGCCTTTTGCGGCAGCGTTTTCACCCGCCGGATGGCGTCGAGGCCGAAGCTGCGAAGCGCGCGGCGCCAGTGGCAAAAGGCATCCAGGTACCAGTTGTCGCGTTAATGCACAAGCCGCTGCGGCGAGACGATGCGCGTGTTGATTTAGTCGCGGCTGCGGTTCCAGGCGTCGATCTCGATGCGCTTGCGCTCCAGGAGCGCGCTTGCAATGTCTGCGAAAAAGCGCGGCTCGACGCTTCGCTTGGCCACGGAAAGCAGGCGCACACGCCGGGCGATCTCGGCGGCCGGATGACCTGAGGATTCGAGCAGGGCGGCCACTCGCGCCTGCAAGGGCGCGACGTGGGAAGAGAGAATGCCCGGTTCGATGTCGGCCAGCAACTTCTGCGCGGCGAGCAGCGCATGGAGTTCGCCGGCGGAAAACCACAGCCCCGGCAACTCATAGGCAGGCCCGTCGTCTTGCCGGTCTCAAAGCGGTAACCGCGCGCTTCGCGATCCCAGACGATGGGCGCGCGCAAACGCTCGCGCATGTATTCGATGTCGCGCTTGAAGGAGGCGCGGGAGACGGCGAGCTCCTCCAGAAAAACCTCGGTCGGCACGACGCGCCGCTCATGCAGCATCTGGTCGATTTTGTAGAAGCGTTCGGTGCGGTTCATACAGCTTCGAATAAGGATGGCGAGCACATATTTTGCGCCCTATCCGCGCATCGAGTATCCAGCGAAAGCACACCGGTTGCCACGCCGAGCGGGATGAAGACCGCGCCGATGGCCAGTGCCAAGGCTCGGGACCGGTGCCCATCACAACGGGCAGCAACAAGCCAAAGCGTTCCACCAGAAAGCCGAAGCCCGCTAGATCGACGGCGGCGCGGTTCCCGGGCAGGGGGCGCTCGGCGGCGAACAACACGCGCGGATCGCTCAGGTCGGACGTGACGCCTCTTCCTTCACCAGCGGTAGATCGAGCCGGGCGGTGAGCCCACCGCCGGGGGTGTCGGTGAGAACGAGCCGGCCGCCGTGGGCACGGGCAACGGCGGCGGCAAGCGGCAACCCAAGCCCGCTGCCCGGCTGGCTGCGCGCGGCATCGCCTCGCGCGAAGCGCGCGACGAGCCGTGCCTTGTCGGCGTCGGACAGGCCGCAGCCGTGGTCGATGACGGCGAGCTGGGCCTGGCCATCGGCCCGTACGAGATCGATTTCGATCGGGCTGTGTGGCGGAGTATATTTGAAAGCGTTGTCGAGCAGATTGGCCAGGGCCTGGGCGACGAGCGCGGCCGAGCCGGCCACAGGCGTCGCTGGCGCCGCCGGAGGGGTGAACGGGCGGCCGCCCTCTTCGGCCTGGGCGGCATACAGTTCGGCAACGTCCCGCACCACGGCGGCCAGATCGAAGGGTTGCACCGCGACGAGTTCACTGCCTGCTTCCAGACGAGCGATGGTGAGCAGGGACTCGAAGGTGGCCAGGATCTCCTCGCTATCCTGCAAGGTCTCTTCCAGGACGGTACGATAGTTGGCGGCGTCGCGCGGCTGGCGCAGCGCCACCTCGATGCGCGTCTTGAGGCGCGCCAGCGGCCGGCGCAGGTCGTGGGCGACGTGGTCGGAGACCTCGCGCATGCCCTCCACCGCCGCTTCGATGCGTGCCAGCATGGCGTTCAAATGGCCTGCCAACAGATCGAATTCGTCCCCCTGGCCACGGCTTTGCACGCGCTGGGAGAGGTCGCCGGCGGCGATGCGGGCAGCCACGGTATTGATCGCCTCGATGCGAGAGAGCCAGCGCCAGCCAAGCAACACCCCCAGCGTCAACGCCAGCAGCGCGGCCAGGGCCAGCATGGCCGCCGCCAGGCCGAAGGCCACCTCGCGCAGATCCTCGATCTCGCCAGGCGCTTGAGCCACCAGCAGACGCCCGCCGCCGGGCAGGGCGAGTCCGACACTGGGCAGTCGGGCGCGGGCGTCATGATCTTCCCCCGCCTCGTGGGGCAACTCGAGTGCCACCCGACGCACCCGGGCATCCGCCGGCAAGTCTTCGGGCCAACGAGGCAGGTTGCCCGCCAGGCGGTGGCCCGTCGCGTCCTCAAGGCGGTAATGGCGTAGCCGGTGATCCTCGCCGCGCAACTGTGCCAGGAGAGCCACGCTCTCGGCTCTGTGCTCCGCCGGCAGGGCGGCCAGGGCGCGCGCCTCACCGAGCAGGGCCGAGTCGATCTGGCGCGCGGCATAGCGGTCGAGCACGACAAACAGCGCGACCAGCATGGCCGCCAGCGCCAGCACTTGCAGCAGGGCATGGCGCAAGGCCATGCGCAAGGCCGTGGTGCGCAGCAGCGCCCGGGCGCGGGACCACATCAGGTCTCATCTCCCAGCCGGTAGCCGATGCCGCGCAGGGTATGCAGCAGGGGGCGGTCGAAATCGCGATCGATCTTGGCACGCAGGCGGCTGATTTGGCTGTCCACCACGTTGGTCTGCGGGTCGAAGCTCAAGTCCCACACCTGCTCCAGCAGCATGGTGCGAGTGACCACCCGCCCGGCGCGGCGCATGAGGTATTCGAGCAGGCGCAGCTCGCGCGGCTGCAGACGGATGAGACGACCGGCGCGGGTGACGCGCCGCCGTTCCAGGTCGTACTCCAGATCGGCCACCCTGAGCACGCTCGGTGCCGCGACGTTGGGCGAATGTCCGCGCCGGCCCAGGGCCTCGACGCGGGCGAGGAGCTCGCTGAAGGCGTAGGGCTTGACCAGATAATCGTCGCCACCGGCGCGCAAGCCCTCGACGCGCTGATCCACCTGCCCCAGGGCGGAAAGCACCAGCACCGGGGTGGTCGATCCACCGGCGCGCAGCATGCGGATGAGGGTCAAACCGTCGCGGCGCGGCAGCATGCGATCGACCACCAGCACGTCATGCCCGCCCTCCAGCGCCAGCATCAATCCGCTCTCGCCATCGAAGGCCACGTCCACCACATGCCCCGCCTCGGTCAGGCCCTGACGCAAATAATCGGCGGCGGCGCGATCGTCTTCGACGATGAGCAGATGCATGTGACAAGATGAGACAGAAACGGCCAGTTTCGCCCAAGGCATGTATAAGATACCAATCACTCGATGCTTTGACCATGCTGCATGGACCTTGCCCTGCTGATCAGCCGATATGGACTGCTAGCGGTCTTTCTCGGCTGCCTGCTGGAGGGGGAGACGCTGCTCCTGCTCGCCGGCTACGCCGCCCACCGGGGTTATCTCGACTTTGCCGCCGTGGCGGGGGTAGCCTGGACCTGCTGCTGACAACCACCGCCCCGTGCCCCCAATCAGCCGCCAGCGCACTGGGTTGAACCTCACCGAACGGTAATGTGGGCGTCAGGTTGCCGCGAGTCCCGCTGCGTAATCTTCACATCACGGCAATACCGCCGGCTTTCAACGAAAGGAAAGCATCATGAAACGCAGCACTCAAGCCCTTACCGCCCTGAGCCTCGTCGCCGCCCTGGGCACTGGCGCGGCTTTTGCCGCTGGCGCGATTGACTTCCCGGACGAGGTGAAGTCCTCCAGCATCAAGCTGCCGCGTGGCGTCGAATCGCAAGCCGAATTCGCCAAGCACGCCAAGGTCGCGCAACAGGAAGCCGAAGCGGCCGCGCTCTCCGCCCTGCCGGGCGAGGTGGTCAAGGCCAAGCTCGACGACGAAGACGGTTACCTGGTCTGGCAGATCGACGTCAAGCACACCACAGGCGTCACCGAAGTCGCCGTCGATGCCGGTAACGCCAAGGTCCTCGCCATGGAGGCCGAAGATGATGACGACCACGAGGATCGAAACGAGCGCCGTTGATGCAAGCCGCCTTTAATAGGGCCGGCCGTAAGGCCGGTCTTCTTCATATAGTGCGCCTGGCAGGGTGCACTATGGCCAGGCCGTGACGTTCGCAAAAGCGGGTGGTTACCGTATCGATGTCCATCCAATCGCTCGAAGCAAGATCATCGAGAAGGGCTGCGCGATCGGCTGCGATCGCTGCTTCGGCCCCGTCTTCGCCCGCGATGTCTTGCAGCACCGCATTCATTCGGTCGCGCAACCGTCGGTAACGTTCGACGACCGCGAGATAGGGGGCGGTCCCTTGACTGGCGAGATAATCTGCAACGGTGCCGTCTGGGCTGTACGCGCCTTTCGTTTCGGGATGCTGGTCAAGCTGAAAAAAGCGTTCCCACGAGTCTATTGTTCATGTCGATCTCCTTTACGGTCCTTTGAGTTTGCCGCCTTGTCCGACCGCCCCTTGGGCCTTTTGCGGGGCGTATTGCCGGGCGGCGATCACGAGCTTGTTGTAGGCATCCAGGAACGCCGCCGCCACGATCTTGCCCTGCGGCGTATTGGCATAGGCGTTAACGCCGGCAATCAGGCCGCCCAACACGCCCACGCCCGCGCCCAGGTTGTAGTTCTTGGCGCTGCCCTGCGCGGCCACGATCTGCGCGCCACTCGCGTTGTCCAGCAACAGCAGGGTCGTCGACGCCCCCAAGGCCTGGACTCGGGCGGAGGTGTCCATCTTGTCCGAACTGCGGCCGAACAACCCGCCCAGCCCGGTGCTCAAGGTAAATCCTGAAGGTTCGGCGAAGGTGACCGAGGGCACGAGGGTGTAGTCGGCCGAAAGCAACACACCGCCCGTCCGTTTGAAATTTCGATTGCCCGGGCGAGGGCGACTCGTACAAACCGCATGGGTTCGCCGCATCGCCCTCCCAGGTCGCGCGGGCTCGCAGCGGCTGCTCCAGACGGCGCGGCAGCATCGTCACGCGATCCTTGGCGCCCTTGCCGACCCGCACAGAATCTCGCCACGCTCGAAGTCCACATCCTTTACGCGCAGCCGCACACCCTCCTCAAGCCCCATGCGTACCATCAGCGCAGGCGTACCTTCCATCGCCGCGAGCATACGCGCGACCTCGGACCTGCACGGCACGGTCGGTGCCCTGCGCGGCTTCTTCGGGCGGACGATCTCGTCTAGCCACGGCAGATCGACCTCGGTGACTACGCGGTCCATGAACAGGATTGTGCAACCCCTTTTCTGTAAATTTCCGTAGCGGGTGTCATGACGCCGAGGTTATCGGTTGAAGGTGAGGTAGACCTCGCCGGTCAGCCACTCGTCGTCCAGCTCGGCAAGCAAAGCGCCAGATCAGCCTGAGACAGGAATCCGGATTCGGGAAGATACTTGCCACAGATCGCTCTTATCCAACACCCAGCGCCCCCTCCATCGCCTCGGCCAGAAACCACCCCTATCATTCCTCCTCCAGCATCAACCCCAGTGCCAAAGGTGGTGGACGCATACATTCGCTTGTCTATTCTCTCCGCCCGGGTTAGCATCGAAAAAGATTCTCTAAGCCTACCAGAGACGGGTCGATGAGCCGGCGGCGACGGTGTATAGGATGGTTTCTGACCGTCCTGACGCTCCTCTCCCATGTGACGGCACCGTTCGCCCATGGCTCGTTGACCTACCGTGCGTTCGGCTCCGATCTCCCCTTCGTCTTTGCGCAGGATTATTGCGTCACGGACCCTGCGCACAGCCCTGGCGATCAAGGCCCAGCCCCCGGCACAAAGATCCCGTGCCCGGTGTGCGCAGCCTTTCAGCTCGGCGGGAAGCTCCTCCCGCCTTCATTGACAACGGTCACGGCGCCGGTCGTTCTGGCCGACGCAGAGATCTCTGCACCCTTCGAAGTTCCGCCTCTGGCGGTCGAACGTCTTCGCCTTCCGCCCGCCCAGGCACCCCCGACCGTTACCGCCTAAACTCCCGCCGTCGTAACGCTAAGGCGCACCGCCGAGCTCCAGGCCGGCGTGCGCTGCTTTAGCGTGCCCATGACATTGGCGCTGCACGGCAAAAAAGCCATCGCGCATTGGCAATGGCGCCCCACCGTCGCGGCCATTGCTCCGGCGCCGGATCGTACTCTACAGAGGAGAGAAAGAAACATCATGAAGACCACCGCGTATTGCAACCCGGGAGTCGCGGGCACCCTATTCGGTAGGCTGGCGCAAAGAAAGCCTGCTATTTACGCGCACGTTACGAAAGTGGGCGCAGTGGTGTGCGCGGTCCTCATCCAATCGGGCGCATATGCCTCTTGTGGCTCGGCGGTATGCGCGGTCAACACTCACTGGAATCTACAAGGGTTCGCGCCGGAGCCCGGACTGCGCTTGGATTTGCGCTACGAATACATCGATCAAGACCAGCCGATGGCAGGCGGCGACAAGGTCGCAGTCGGCCAGATACACCGTCACCATGACGAGATACGCACGATAAACAGGAACTATCTTGGGACGTTGGATTACACGTTCAACCGAAACTGGGGCGTGTCGGTCATCGTTCCCTTCGTGGACCGCTCCCATTCGCACATCCATAACCATCACGGAGTGCAGCTCCTGGAGCGATGGAATTTCAACCGTCTCGGCGACGCGCGCCTTCTCGGGCGCTATCAATTGGACTCGGAAGACAGCGAAAAACCCGCCTTTTCCTTTTATGGGATCAATTTCGGATTGAAGCTGCCGACAGGCGTGCGGGACGTGCGTAATGCCGAGGGAGATCGGGCGGAGCGCACGTTGCAACCGGGAACCGGCACGACGGACGCGCTCCTTGGCGCCTTTTACAGCCGCTGGCTGCCGAACGCCGATTCGGCCTGGTTCGTCCAAACGCTGTGGCAGAAGCCGTTGAACGACAAGGAAGACTACCGGCCGGGGGCGCGGCTGTCGCTCGACGTCGGCTACCGCTACGAGGCGACCGATCGGGTTGGTTTGATGATCCAGCTCAACGCCCTTTACCGAGGACGCGATCGGGGCTCGCAGGCGGAATCGGAGGATACCGGGGGCAAGTTCCTGTTCGTGAGCCCAGGTGTGGGCTACGCCATCGCCAAGGGGACGCAAATCTACGGCTTCGTGCAGTTACCCCTCTATCAGTACGTGAACGGAGTGCAACTGACGGCGGACTGGTCGGCTGTCGTTGGAATCACCACTCGGTTTTGAGCCCATCGCCGACACGGAGGAGGGCTGCAAAAGGGATGCCAGCGGCAAAGCGGTATTGCGGCTACGAAAGAAAGCGCGGGCGCTACCAGCGCCGGCTCGTCGTTTTGGGGACTGTTGACCCTGGCGCTCATGGGGTATGCCTCTAGAACCTCCTTGCCCTCAAGTTCCAAGTGCAAGGTAGGGGATTGTAGTTGAGCCGCCCACGCCTCATTCGGAGTCATCCAGCCGAGCGTTTTGCGCGGGCGGTTGTTCAGCCGCGCCGCCGTAGCCACGCCTACCAAACAGGCTCGTGCTGCGGTAAAGCATCGTGTAGCTCGGCGTCCCAGGGGGTCCACCCGAGCGCCCCCGCGTAGCGCCAGACTGGCCGACCGGTGCCGTCGAGCGCAAACAGGTGCAGCCAGCGGTTGTCGAACAGCGCTCGTACTTCTGGGTAGCGTACCAACACACCGGCGATTGCTTCACGCGGCGCTTCGATCAGCACCGCCAGCCGCAGCGGTTCGTGCACTAGGCGTTCGCCGTCGTGCACCGACTGCCACGGCAGTCCGGCGCGCAACGGACCGCCGCTTCCTTCGACCACGCCCAGGCCGCCAGTGACGTTGTGCAGCAGTTTATTGCCGGCACCGAAAAGATTAGGCGCCACCGTCGAGCCGTAGTACTGTAGGCTAATCCAGCTAGCGACGACCACCGGGGCGGTGAGGATCAGCCGCAGCACATCGAAGCCGGCATCGGCACGCCAATCGTAATCGTGCAGGAACGCGCGGCCGGCCAAGTTAAGCCCTGCGGTGCGCGCGCGCGGCGCAGCGATGAATGCCTGGCAGCCTGCCAGCCCCCACTCCGGCCGCACTTCAGCCCAGTCGCGCGCGCGACGTGGCAGGTCGGCAGCGCGTGCGGCGCGCGGCAACCGCAACGCGCGCTCGCCGCGTGCCAGCAGCGCTGCCCGCTGCAGCCAGCACCGCAGGCGCGCGATATCTGCAGCATGCTCGGCGCTTGGCCTGTCCGCGTCGTATAAGGCGACCTCATCCGTAGTGGTGTCATGCAGTGCCGCCAGGAACAGCGTGTCTTCTGGGACCTCAACACCGTGCTGCGCTAAAGCGGCGCGCACCGCGCCGTCGTTGAGCAGCGATGCCAGCAGCCTGGCATTGACCTCGCCCGAGTAGCCGCCGCAAGCGCCGCATTGTAGGGCGCTCGCGTGCGGATTGTTGACGACGTTAGCGCCATGACCGGTCAACACCACTAGCCGCGCGAAGCGCTCCGTCAGCGACATCGTGCGCAGCACTTGCAGCGCCAGTGCGGCGCCGGCTGATACGTCCAACGCCGGCGCGAAGCGCGGTGGCGGGTCGCGCTGTGGCGCGGTACCGGACCAGCCCATAGCGTCGCGCAGCAGCTTGCCGATGTACGTTGGCCCCATCGCCTCGACGAAAGCGAAAGAGGACACCGCGGCGAGCTTGAAGCGGCCCCAGGCGCGATGCGCGCGCGCGGCGATACGCGCAGCCGTGTCGTTGCGCTCGGCGTCGTTGCCAACGCCGGCGCAACTGCGCAGGCTGGGCGAAAGCAGCACCGGCAGTCGCAGCTCGTCCACATCCGAGGCAAAACGCCGATGCGCGACGCCAAGACCGAAGAAGCCGGCGAAGCCCAGTGTCTCGATAGCCGGATCCAGACTTTCCAGCGCGCGTCTGAAGACCTCAGAGCGCACGTCGATGCAAAAGACCATCTGCACCGCGGGCCGCACTGGCGGTGGGGCCGGCGTAGGCATCCTCAGCGCAGCCAGCAGCTGGCGCTGCGCGGCGCGCTCGGCCGCCTCTTGCAGCAGCGCGTCAAGCACGTCGTCGCGCGTCGGCGCGATCGGCTCGGCGTACGCCGCGGCGGCCGTGCGCCAGCCGTCCCCGATCGCATTGCCGTACTGACAAAGGAGCGCCACTTCCCAAGTCAACCGAATCGCCAGCAAATCGCGCAGCGTACCGTCAACAGCACCATTCAGTTCTGCCTGCCACGATAGGTAGCGCGCAAACTGCGCCCAACCGCCCAGCGTCGTCAACAGCCGGTGGAAATATACCTCTAGCGCTGTAGCGCGCAGACCGAGCCGCACCACTGCATTGGCGATCGCAGCATCGGCCGACTCCGGCAATCGGGCGGCGAAGGTGCAAAAGCCATCTAGCCCGGCGATTTCTGGCGTAAGATCGTGTTCTGCCGCCGCACGCCAGGACTCGTACGCATGGCGGCCGCGCGGCGCCGCCCATAAAGCTTGACCGCGATCGAAATAGCCGGCGGCCCAGTGGCTGATGCGATCGGTCACCAGCGCCGGCCAATCGATGCCGCAGGCTTGCGCGGCGAGATCGGCCACGGTGGCAAGCGGCACCGGCAATCCGCGGTCGGACTCGGCGGCGGCTTTGAGTTCAGCCACCCGCACCGGCGCCGCCCACGCCGGGGCGACGTTCGCCGCGGCAGCGAGATCGACATCGGTGATTTCACCGGATCGTATGCGCTCGCGGTACACGTGCCGCGGCAGCGTCACGCGGATGCCAGCGACGCGCCGCAGCCGTGCCGCCGCGGTCGCGAGCGGCTCACCGCTCATGCCGAGGAACGGGTTGACGGCCACCGTGGCTTCAAGCGGCCACAGCGGCGGGATCATCTGCGCGGCGCAGCGCACGGCGCTTTGCACCGCATCGGCGCCGACCATGACCGCGCCGGCGGTAGCAATCGGCATCGGTGAGGGTTGCCCTATAGTCATGTCGTTTTCCTTACGCGCCAGCCATCGAGCCAGCGGTCGAGGGCTGCATTGATGTAAAAGCCGTTGGCCAGGTGCACGCGCAAGCCAAGTACCGCTGGATGGTCGGCCCACAGCGGTAGCATCGCCTGGGCCAGCGCCACCGCGCCAAAACTCAGCACTGCCAGCGCCATCAGCGTCCACTCTAGCCGTCCGGGCTCCGGCGCTGGCGGCAGCGTGTCGGCGGTCAGCCATTCGGCGGCGGTCTGCAGCGCAAAGTAACCGACCGCGGTTGCGACCGAATACATCGCGGTGCGCCGCGTCAGCGCACGCGGGACGGCGTCGGCTAGGCCCTGCGCGATTAGATAAGCTACGCCGAAAATCAGGATCGTCCCGAGCGCTAGCGACTGCGGGGACTTGGATTGTAGCCCAAACGCGGCGGCGAAGCCGGCGCCGATCGCCGTGTAGATCGCCAGCGCAAGTGCGAAGGCGCGCGCCACGGCGGCTGCGTTCGGAATCGCCACCGGCCCAGGCCGTCGGATGGATGCCACTCGCTCGACCGCTCCGCCCGAGGCGAGGAACGCATGTGCCTTGTACAGCGAGTGGGCGACGATGTGCAGCAGCGCGAGCGGAAACAGCGCCAGCCCGCATTGCAGGATCATGAAACCCATCTGCGCCAGCGTCGACCACGCGAGCGAGGTCTTCACCGCCGGCTGCGTCAGCATTACCAGCGCACCGAATAGCGCGCTGAAGCCGCCTATCATCGCCAGCGCGGCTAGTATCCCTGGCGCCTGAAGCATCACGTCGGCGAAGCGGATCAAGAGAAAGCCGCCGGCGTTGACTACGCCGGCATGCAGCAGCGCAGACACCGGTGTGGGTGCCTCCATTACCTCGGTTAGCCAGCTATGGGTCGGAAACTGAGCCGACTTCAATAGCGCGGCAAGCGCTAACAGCGCGGCGGCGACTAGCGCCGCGACCGGCGCCTCGCCCGCGCGGGCGGCGGCGTTAATCGCGGCGATGTCCGCGGTGCTGTAGCCGGTGCCGAGGAGTACCGTCGCGATCAAGAGTGCGGTTGCACCCATGCCGGAGAACAGGGCTTTCTTGCGCGCGACGCGCTGTGCCGCTGCGCGCTCGGGATAAAAGAGCAGGAGCCGATGCAGACAGAGGCTGGTCGCGATCCAGGCGCCAGCGAGCTGCGCGAGATTGCCAGCTTGGACCAACAGGAGTACGGCGGCAACCCCAGCGCAGATCCAGCCGGTGAAAGCGCCCTGACGAGCCTCGCCGTCGAGATAGGTGCGCGCGTAGCGGATCACAGTCCAGCCGACGAACGAAACGAGCAGGAGCATGGTAATGCTGACCGCGTCGAGCCGCGCTGAGAGCCCGATCCCACCAGCGCCGATCAGCGGACTGGTGCTAGGACCGTTAACGAGAAGTAAGCCAAGCGCGCCCAGCGCGACCACGATGGCGGTGAGCGCTGCGCCCTCTGCCAGTGCAGGTATCAGGCGCGGGCGTCGACCGGGCCAAAAAAACGCCATGCTCGCGGCGAGGAGCAATGGCAGGGGGGCGGCAAGAGGCAAGTGATCGAGGGACACGGACGTCTCCAGGTCTGGGATGTACCTTCGCGGCAAGGATAACCTCCAAGCTTTTCTAAATAAAATGCATTGTTTTTACGATTTCGTTCTATATAATAGAACTATATGGCTGCGCTCAATTACCATCATCTTCGCTACTTTTGGGCGGTCGCCCATGACGGCAAACTTACGCGCACCGCCCGGCGGCTGAACCTTACCCAGTCCGCACTCTCGCTGCAGATACGCAAACTCGAAGAACGTTTAGGCCATGCACTGTTCGAGCGTCGCGGCCGTCAATTGCATCTGACAGAAGCTGGCCGCATCGTACTCGACCATGCCGACGCAATCTTCGCAACGGGCGACGAGCTTATCGCTACGCTACGCCAGACAGGCTCGGCGCGGCAGGCATTGCGCGTCGGCGCGCTTGCCACGCTCTCGCGGAACTTTCTGCTCGCGTTTCTTCGCCCGATCCTCGGCCGTACCGACATAGAGCTCATCCTGCGCTCGGGAAGCGCAGCCGAGCTGCTGCGATCGCTCGAAGCGCTTAGCTTGGACGTCGTGCTCATCAATCAGGTGCCAGCACGCGACACGCTCACGCCATTCGTCGCGCATCGCCTCGCCGAACAGCCCGTCAGCCTCGTCGGAACGCCGAAACGCTTGGGCAAGAAGAAGAGCAGTCTCGCCGATCGCTTGCGCACCCATCCGGTCATCGTGCCGACCACCGACAGCGGCGTGAGGATCGGTTTCGACGCGCTGGTAGGCCGGCTGGGCATTCGCCCGCGAATCGCAGCAGAAGTCGAGGATATGGCCATGATGCGCCTGCTCGCCCGCGACGACGTCGGACTTGCCGTGTTGCCGCTGATCGTCATTAGGGACGAGATCGCGACGGGTGTATTGGTGGAGGCCCACCAGTTGCCGGGTATCGCGGAGACCTTTTACGCAGTGACGATGGAGCGACGCTTTCCCAATCCGCTTCTGCGTGCACTTTTGCATCCTAACGTCGAGTCAAGCGCCGTGAGCAGTGACGCGCGTGGTGCTTGAGCCGGCAGCCGGCTGAGCGGTATCCCCGTTTTCTGCGTTGCGGCGCTACGCTTTCAATTTCTCTGCTGCCCAGCGCAAGTTGCGCGTCTTATCGGGTGCGGTATCGGTTGCGGCCACCCATCCCATTATGGTGTTTTGTTTGGACCATCGGTCGCTTTACCGAGCGTCAAGACAGGGCCCCTTAGGCCCCGAAGCGGGCTCTTGAACCGCCCATTCCAGCGTGCGTCTCGGCTAGCAGACCGCCGCACTCGCTCGGCAGACCGCCCTGCCGTTCGGCATCTCGCGAAAGACGCGATGGGCGCCATCGGCGCTCTCGCTCGCGCCGCATACTCGACAACCTTTTCGACCACACTACCGCTTTCGCTACCCGCAAGGGGTGGAAGATTTTACCGCCGTCGCAGAAGACGGATAAGGGTAAAGGGACACGATCGCACCCGGCGTTGGTCAGGCGGGCAGGGTAACGCGGGCGAGAAGACCGCCTCCGGGCGCGTCTTCCAGTGCGAGACAACCGCCATAGGCACGGATGCGGTCTGCGGCGATGGCGAGGCCGAGGCCGTGGCCGGGAGCGCTCTCATCGAAGCGCGCGCCGCGAGTCAGAAGGTGGGTGCGCGCCTCGGCCGGGATGCCGGGGCCGTCGTCGACGATCTCGAGGAGAAGTCGTCCGCCCGCGCCGCTCGCCGCGACCCGCACGGTGCTGCGCGCCCATTTCACCGCGTTTTCGACGAGTGCGCCCAGAATCTCGGCTAGATCCTCGGCGTCGCCGCGGAAGTCGGGCACACTCGCGGAGTCTATGGTCAGGGTTAGTCCACGCCGGCGCGCCGCGGGGCCCATGACCAGAGCCACCTCCTCCAGCACCGGCGCGACGGCTGCCCGCGCCGTGGGGTCGAAGCCGGCCGCCGCCCGGGCGCGCTTAAGGTGCCAACGGATGATGCGGTCCATGCGGTCGAGAAGCGGCGCATCCTCGGTCCGGGCGCGGTTTGCGAGCACTGCGAGGGGCGTCTTCAGCGCGTGGGCTAGGTCAGCGGCATGAGCGCGGGCGCGTTCAACCTGCACGGCCTGGGCGGCAATCAGTCTATCGAGCTCGGCGGCCAAGGGCGCCAGCTCGGCCGCGGCAGGCGGCGGCAGCGTTCGTGCTTTACCATCGCGCACCGCGGCCACGGCGCGGGCAAAACGCTCGAGGTCGAGAAGCCCTGCCCGAACCGCAAGTCCTTGCGCAGCGAGTAACGCCGCACCCAGTACAAGAAGCGTCAGCGCTACGAGACGGCGGATTGCGGCGAGCTCGGCTTCAGCCGCGGCCGCAGGCAGCGTGACGGTGACAGTCAGGGCCCGTCCGTCCCCTGGCGCGGTGAAGTCTTCACGGTGGGCGATCAGCGCTGCCCCGTCCGGCCCTTCGGTGTTGCGGCCTTCGGGGCCGAAATCCCCGCCCACGAGCGCTGGGGCGCGGGCAAGCACTTGCACGCCGTCCGCCACCTGCCAGTACCAGCCCGAAAGCGGGCGTTCGAAGCGCGGATCCGCGGGCGGGGGATCGAGGCGCAATGTGCTTGTCCCCTCGTCCCAAACCGCGGCCGCCATCACCCCCCGCGCCGCGGCGGCAAGCTCGGCCTGAAGGCGACGGGTCACGAGATCCGACAGCACTGTCGAAAGCGCTACCCAGGCTACGATAAGCGCTACCGCCGTCAGCACTCCCGACCACAGCAGAAGCCGCGCCCGAATCGAGTGCAGGGCGGGGGGACGTGCCCTCATGTGGGGTCACCGGGCAGAAGCCGGTAGCCTTCGCCCCGGTGCGTCTCGATCCGACCCTCGCCAATCTTGCGCCGGATGCGCCCGATCACCACTTCGAGCGAGCGGAAGTCGCGGTCAGCGTCTCGGTCGTACATGTGTTCGAACAACTCCGTACGGCTGACCACTCGGCCGCGATTGAGCATCAGATAGCGCAAAAGTCGCGCCTCAAAGGCGGTAAGCTTCAGCGGCAACCCGTCCAGCGTCACAAGCCCCGTGGCGGTGTCGAGTACGAGCCCTCCCGCCGCGATTTCAGCCCTCGCATGGCCGGCCGCACGCCTGATCAGGGTCGAAAGCCGCAGCACTACCTCCTCCATTCGGAAAGGTTTGAGCACATAATCGTCCGCCCCGGCGCGAAAGCCAGCCACCTTGTCGGCCCAGGACTCGCGCGCAGTCAGGATCAGCACTGGAAAAGTCAGGCCCCCGGCACGCCAGCGCCGCAGCACCTCGATCCCGTCCATCGCCGGCAGGCCGAGGTCGAGCACCGCTGCGCCCACCGTTTCGGTTGCACCAAGATATTCTCCCTCCGCCCCGTCATGGGCGGTTTCGACCGTATAGCCCGCCTCGGCCAGTGCTGCGCCGATCTGGGCTGCGAGGTCAGGGTCGTCCTCGACCACCAGTACCTTCATGGGCTGTCTCCTGGCAGGATGCGTGCTTCGGCCTGGCCCACACCCCGCACCTCGACAAAGCGGCAGCCGGGAGCGACCAAGCGGATGCGCAACATGTTGCCTGCGGGTGTACGCCAGCTTAACTCTTGCACGCGGCCGCCCTCTTTTGGCGCGATCCGCAGTGCCTCGCCCCGGTAGCGCGCAGCGGCACAGGCGAGTGCAGCCTCGGGGCCAAGGAGCGCGGCGTCAGCGGGTGTGCCGGCGCTCGCCGGAAGGGTCGTGGCCTGCATCAGCCACAGGGCTAGCAGGAAGTTCAGCAGAACAGAGCGCATGCCTTCTTCTTTTACACGTCGAGCCCTCAACAAAAACCAAACAGAATCGTTTCCCCTGCATTCGACCGTGTTAAGCGAGAAAAAAATTCGGAAAAAAAAGCGAGAGAACGAGTTTTATGATCATTATGGCCACCGACTGACTGGCTCGCCCCCGTGTCGAACCTTGCTCTGTCAAGTGTCTTGTCTGGCTTATCTTGGTCAAGCGTTGCCATTGGAGTGACTATCGTGCTGCTTTTGGTGCCCGACAGCGAACTGAGCTGCGACAACAGGGCACCAAGAGAGTTTACCGCCACGATAGCCAATCTGGCTCTGTTCGACGGCTCGCTCTCTAAGCTAGACAAGGTCGTTACGCATTTCTCAGCCGCGTCCGGCACTGAGTCGCACCCTGCGACCGGAGAATACTCTCAACGAATCCCGAACCACGCCGTTTCAGTTGTATTCAACGCGAATCTGCCATAAACGAATCGTCAACACTTAAAGGAGAGCGTTATGCGCAACTTCATGACCACGATTATGCTATCGGCCGCCCTGGCCGGGCCGCTTGCCGCGCAGGAGGCGCGGCTCACCGGTACCGTAGCCGAGTCCTTTGGCCGACAAGTGATTATCGCCACGCCCGAAGGGCGAATCTTAGCGACGCTGCCCGAAGGCGTGTTGGCGCCCGCGCCAGGGACACGGGTCGATCTGACCGGCACGCGCGAGGGGATGACCTTTGCGGCGACCGATCTAAGCATCGCTACGGCGCAGGCAACGGCTTCGAGCGAGGCTGGGCTTCCGGCCCCGCTGCGCGGTCTTGGCCTGAGTGAGGTCGTGAGCCGACGCGGCGAACGCGGTGAAACCAAGTTCCACGCCCGCCTGCCTGGAGGTGGCTGGATCCGGGCCGAAGCCCAGGGCGAGCAGGTCAGACAAGTGAAGAGCGACGGAGTCGGCCTGCCCGAAAGTATAGTCGCGGCGCTCTTGCCGCCCCAGCTGCGCCGCGAGCCGCGGTTGGCGGACTTCGCTCGCATCACCGAGATTGACCTAGAGCATGGACCCCGCGGCGAGATCGAGGTCGAGGGCTACACCCGCGACGGGATGCGGATCGAGGCAAAATTCGACCGCGACGGGCGCCTGCGCGAGTATGAGCGCAAGCTTAACGACCGGGGGGGCCTGTCCGAAACCGCTGCGCGTGAGCGCCTCTCCGCGCTCGGCTACACGAACATCGGCTTTATCGAGCGTGGCCCGCGCCATGTCGAGGCGGTGGCGGTGAACCCCTATGGCGAGACGGTCGAGGTGCGGCTCGACGACCGGGGTCGGGTCGAACGCGAACGGCTCTGGACGCGCTGAGGAAGAGGAGCAATGACAGAGGTTTACGACATCTCCTCCGGGGGGTGTAAGCCGAACTCGAGACCCTGCGTGAGGAAATTGCCCGGCTTTCCGTGCACCTCGAGAGGCTCGGAGCCGCCGCCGTCCCGTCGGGTCCGGCGGCGGGCTCGCTGTCCGCGCAAGCTCGGGCCCGAGCTGCTGGGCAGCGCGTTACGCGGATCGGACCTCGTCGGCCGCCGCATGCGGCGAGCTTCCCCCAGCGGCTGCTGCTAGCGGGGATCTCCGATCCAGCCTACTTTGCCTCCTGCTTGCGATCGCCGTAGCAGTCGTCGCGGCGCTTGTCGCGGTTGAACTGGCCGAAGAACTGTTTACGGTTATACGCCACGTCGTGCGCTAGCGGTTCTGAACCGCTTTGCTGCTAAAGGCGCCCGAACCCATTGATCCTGCTACCGAAAAGCGATCCGAGCGCATCTCCCTGTGCGATCGATTTGATACGGCTTCATGGGCTGGTGTATGAACGGGGGATAGCCCACACGAGGTCGATCCAGGAGGAGCGAAGCGGGCGCGGGCCTTGAGCGGAGGAGAAGGATGCCGCACCGCTTTTCTTGTCTTTCTGATCGAAGAAAGGGTCTAATAGGTCGTGGTTCACGCTGGGGCCTTAAGGCTACTCAGAAGGAAGACCTGCCTGAAGCTTGCCCTTACTTGTCTAAGCTCCCATGAGCGCGCAAAAGGATACACCCGAGAGAATCCGCATCGGCATCTCCAGTTGCCTGCTGGGGGCGGAGGTGCGTTTCGACGGGGGGCACAAACGCGATGCCTACCTGACGGAGACGCTCGCCCGCTACTTCGAATTCGTGCCGGTGTGCCCCGAGGTGGCCATCGGCCTGGGGGTGCCGCGCGAGACCATCCGCCTGGTGCGATGTCCGCAGGGCATCCGCGCGGTGGGCGCCCGCGATCCTTCCCAGGACTTCACCGACCGGCTCGAGACCTACGGCCGGCGCATGGCGGCCGAGCTTAAGGGGCTTTGCGGCTACGTTTTCAAGCGCGCATCGCCCTCCTGCGGCATGGAGCGGGTGCGG